>JBDTUK010000043.1:0-15851 GCA_040007795.1 Ferruginibacter sp. | reverse complement strand
TTTCGCCCTGCACATTAACTTCTTTCACTTTGGCAACTATATCTTTTATAAAATAACTGATAATATTCTGATAATCCCTGGTACTGTCTATCCTGAAATTTTTTAACTGAACACTGATCTCCTTCAGTGCAGTATGTGGCTCGCCTGTTTTATCCGCAAAATACAGATTGCCATTTTCAATAATTATTTCTCCTGCATGAATACTTTCAAATTTACCTATCAGTTTTTCATAAATGGCCAGGCTGTCATTGCTGTTCAATATTTTTTTCTCTCTCTTTCCGGATCGGATAATATACACAACCGGGTGTCTGATCAGGATGGTCGCTGCCTCTACTGATGTATTACTCATAAGGCCCCGGATATTTGCACCGCTAATAGATACTTCATCAATATGTATATTATAAAGTGTAGCCGAAGAAGCAGTATCAAATTTAAATAATTGTGCCTGCAAAGAATCTGACTGCAGGTCTACATTATAGAACGAGGCATTACCATTTACTTCATCAATGGAAGAACTGTCATAATGTATAAAATATAAACTATCGGTTCCTTTGCTTATGGCATTTTCAATACTGTTTTTAATGATCCCTTTCTTGTGTTGCTGCCAATAGAGCCAGCCACCAATAAGTGCCAGTGCAAGAATAACGAGGAATATTTTTATAAATTTTTTCAAAATACATTTGATTAATAACGCAGGTTAAAATGGTAAACCTAACGCAATGTTTAAAATAAGGTTTTCTCTTCTCCACGATCCGCTGCCAAAATCGATCTGCTTAAATACCCATCTCTGGCCGTCGGGTAAATATGGTTTACGCAAAGGTATCCCCAGGTCAGCCCTGATCACTAAAACATTAGCATCAAAGCGTAATCCGATACCGGAAGCTACTGCAAGTTCTTTATTCCAATTCTTACTCAATTTTCCGGCGGGGCCAAAGAGCAATGTATCTTTTGTCCAGATATTACCTGCATCTAAAAATATGGCAGTGCTAAGACTTTTTGTAATGGGAATCCTTATTTCGGAGTTGACAAGAAATTTATAATCGCCACCGATGATCTGGAAAAAACGTTGATCATCTGCCGTTGGTTTATAAGTTCCGGGTCCTAAGTTACGCACCCTGAAGCCACGGATAGAACTGGAGCCTCCGATGATATATTGTTTTGAAAAAGGCAATAACGCAGAATTGTTATAAGGGAGCCCGATACCAACCTGAACGCGGTTTGCCCAATCCCATTTATCAGATAATGCACGGGTATAATGCAGGTCGAAATCCAGTTTTACATATTGGGCAAATGGTGTGTTGAATATTGTTTTTTCACGGAAGCTTTTTGCGCCTGTTATTAAGCCTGCGATATTACCGGATAGATCAATACTTGCATTAAAATAAAATTTATTCTTCTTCCTGCCCTGTGCATTATTATAAGTATATGAAAAATAAGTACCAAGAATGGCTTCGGAATATACATTCAGTAAAATAGCTGGTGTAACCAACGCCTGTTTATAAAACGTATCCGTTACATTGCTTGCATTTAAATAGCTCAACGCTACCGGGGCAAGCGTAAATTCATTGCGGATATTTTTTTTCCAGGTAAAATCATATTGTAACCGGAATAAATTTTTGGTATAAAACAATTGCTTTCGGTACAGTTCATACCCTATCAGTAAATTAGTGTTGGGAGGATAGAAATTATTTTCTTTGATCCGCAAAAAAGGAACTGCATAGCGTGGAAATTTTATACTGACTTCACCACCCAGGCGGAAACTGTTGTTATTACGAAGCGAATCAGCAATGGAAACCTCAAATCCCGTATATGCTTTTACAGTCAGTAATTCTGCTCCACGAAAGAGGTTCCTGTTTTTCCAATTCACACTAAGCTGTGCCCCCAGTGAATTATTCTCTTTCGAAAAAGCATCGATCTCTCCCTGGAAAGATTTCTTTTTAGCAGGGGTTAAATAATAATACACATTCATCCGGTGCAATTCGCCGGAATCTTTAACGGCTTCAAAACGGTTTTTTACAAACTTAAAAGCGCCCAGGTTTATCAAACGGTTTAATGTTGAGTTCTGAGACCGGCTGCTGTATAATTTACCCGGCCTGTAAGTGATGGTTTGTGCAAAAAGACGGGGTTTAAATTTTTTAGCAGAATCTTTGATGATCAATCCATCAAACTTAATAGCGCCATCCAGGCTGGTATCCAGTTGCGCAGAAACGAGTGAGTAATTTGGAAACACGATGATCTTATTGATCGTGTAAGGATGTTTTGCCTGTTCGGGTGTTGTCTTCTTTACATTTAAATAAAGATCTACTTGCGTGTTTCCAATTGTACTGTCTGCATAAGCCATCAGGTAATCGGGATTGAAATAATAATAACCTTTTGTTTTAAGATACAGATCGAGTTGGTCCCTTTCGGCACTGATATCACTTAAGCGGTATGGCTGCCCTGTTTTTAAAAAGCCCCGGGTTTTTTGTCTTTCTTCCAATAGTTTTAAAAGAGCTGAACTATCACTGACCCAGGTAATATTTTTAATATGGTATTGAGGTTGCACCTGTGCTGTATAAATGGCTTTTGTAAAATAACCCGAGTTCACTGTATCGCCTTGTATTGTTGTATGAAAGTAACCGGTGTTTTCCATGAATGCCTGCATATTTTCGGCAGTAACCACTGCATTTACCCTGCTGCTGAGCACAGGCGGCTCCCCCAGTTTTCTTCTTAAAAAAGGGCGCAACCCTTTTTCATTTTTTGGTTCCCCGATTACATACCACCACCATACCTTATAGGGTTGTCCAAGTAAAAATTTATTTCGTCGTGGGCTAACTGCCAGTTTCAACTGTTTTTTTAATTGCTTGTTTGTTTTTTTTACTTCAGGGTTTTTTTGAATAACAATGGTGGAGCCCTTGTACAGTTTTTCACCTGCAGGCAAAAACCGCCTTACACTGCATGATGATGCAGCCAATATTAAAACCAACCCCATAAAATACTTTCTCTTCATCTATGCTTTTTAAACTCTATTTTTTTCGGTTTCGTTTGAACAGCTCACTGAATTTATCGTAGTCCATCGTTACTACAAATCCCAACCCCGTTTCTACCACATAACCATCCAGCACAACTTCAAACTGGTTTTTACGGTAAGCCTTTAATAAATATTTCCCATCTTTTGTAAGTTTATACCCGATAGTAACATCCGGAATAAAACTGTTATTTTCTTTTGATGCTGCATCCTGTCCGGTCACGCCAAAGTTTTTTCCAAGACTTACGGTTAACCTGTCATCCAAAAAAGTTTTACTGAGTGCTACATTCAGGTCTGTGCGTTGTGCGCTGCCGCCATTATTAAAGTCACGGTAGCTGTTCAGGTTAAGGTCTATATCTACTCCTTTTAAAATATTTCCGGCTATTTCATTTAATGCTGATGAAAGGAACTGGCTTACACTCTGGCGGGCAAGATCATTAAACTCGTTTCCATTGCCTTTAAAGAAATCACTGCTTTGTTCGCCAACAAAACGGCCCAGTAACAATAATGAAAAAACCTGTTTATTGGTTGCTGATTCATCACCTCTTATCTGCACCAGCTTATTTTCAATCGTTGTCCTCAGGTCACTATTGATCACAGAATTTTCTTCGGGTAATTGTATATCAAATTTTATGACAGGCTTACTAAGGATGCCTGTTAAATAAAGCATTACTTTAAACGGAACTTTTTGATTGAAGGAGTTGGCAAGCAACGGATCCACACTTCCAACCTCATTACCTAACAGGTCTTTGGCAGATGTATTAACAGTATAAGCAGCAGTAATGTTCATACGGGCCTTCATCGGTTCGCCGGCAAACATAATAGTGCTGCCTCTTTCGAGAATAAACTTACGCTGCAAAAACTGGTAGTTAAAAAGATAGTGGCCATTGTCGAGTTCGTAATTTCCTGCAAGGATGATATGGCCGCCCGGATCAACTCCTGCATTCAGGTTAGCATCGCCCCGTACTTTTATTTCATCACCGGTTACGGGGTCAATCACAATAGTTAAAGCGGCCTTCTTTTGAATCTCTATATTCAGGTTGTAATTAAGGAACTGTGCAAAATTTGATTTTGTTTCTTTTTCTTCTACAAATGCCACTACAGGTGGGTTGATATCAAAAGTATCCCGGTCAATAAACCGTACAATTGTTTTGCCTTCATCCTTGCTGTAACTTCTTTCCGGAATTATGATCGTAATATTACTTTTATCTTTAACAGCAATATCGCCTTCTATATTGGGAGAAACCGAATTGCCCGTGATCTTTATATTCACATCCACGGCAGCAAATCCATATACCTCACTGTTGATGGCCTTTGGTGCATTCAACAAAATAAAATCAGTTGCATTTATTCCCAGGTTTATATCATAAGCTTTCGTTTGATTGGCAGAAACAGAACCATCAATTTTCATTTCATGATCAAGTGAGTCACGGACGATAAAATTGTTCAGGGTTACAACAGGATAATCAAATACGATCTTCTGTTTGTCTATTTTAAATGCCGTTCCTAATTGTGCAATGGTAAATTTGGTTGTGTCAAAATTTAAAACACCCTTCCATCTCGGGTCAGCAAATTTTCCATTCACAGTAAGATCGCCGTACACATTTCCCGTAGCATTTTTCAATGCCCCGCCTGTAAATCCCTGCAGGATTGCAACGTTTAATCTTTTAATGTCGGCTGTTGCATCAAATTGCTGCAGATCATTGTTCAAATAATAATTCCCTTTTGCTGTAATATCATTTCCATTGCCGGTTAAGGCAACAGTTGCTGTAATATTATTTTCAGACTGTTTTGCTGCGGAGGCCGTTACTGTTCCTATAAGTTGCTGCATCACCGCCAGGTCAGTAATAGTAAGGTTACCAGTGAATGCAGGTAATTTTTTATTCAGGTCATTCACTTCCATTTTTGCATCAAGGATGCCGGACACAAAAACGGTATCCTGGTTGATGATAGAGCTGATACTTTTTAAATTAAAATTATCAATAGCAATATCAATAGGACTATTTGCAATTTCTGAACGGCTGTTTATGAAAATTTTTGAAGTATCACTTGTCACCAAAAAATTATGAATGATCAATCCTTCGGGAGCATATTTTATGTAGTTATCTGTTGCGACATTCCATCTTTCATAATTAAGCAGTAAACTGTCTTTTAGCCGGAATGAATATATATTACCTTTTGCAAAAAGCGATGCCTTCAATCCAAACCAGTCTTTCTTTTTATTATCCTGAGTTATAGCATTTACTAAAATGCTGTCATTGGCTGCACTGCCGTTTAACCGGGTACCATAAAAAACACTGGTTGCGGAATTCAGCGTATCAAAACTGATATTATAATTTATGCGTTCATTTTTGGATGCGACAGTAATATTACCATTACTTATAGATTTATCCTGGTAAGCAAGGTATGGAACAGACATGTTGAGGTTTAAAGCACTGTCTTTATTGGCCGACGAAAAACTTCCATTGAAATTTATATCATCATAAGTTTTTAATCCGGGGATAATTCCTATAACAAAGGGATGTTTTTTTATAACTCCGCCAAATGTTAGCTGTTGATCAGGAATATTTTTAGTTGTTGTGGAATCAACTATTTTATAATAATGATTCACATATTGAACAACGGCATCTCCGATCTTATCATAATCAAAAGCCCCGTTGGCATGCAGGTTGGCAAAGGGTGCATAAAAATTTATACTGTCTTTACCCCCGGCAGATATAGCTATCAGCGAAACACTATCCATTGTATAAAACTCCTTACCGAGTTGCATCTTCACAGAATCAATCAGTGTATTAATATCGAGGTTACGTGGCCTCAAATTATTGGCCTGTATATTTGCTCTTAACGAAAAATTTAATGTGTCCTTATAAAGGTTAAGCTGATGAAGTTGTGCAGTATCTACTTTTACAATACCATTTATAGATGGGTATTCAGTTTGCACATTTGCCTTAATATCATACTGCAATTTCAGGTTGTCGTCGTTGACCGATCCTTTGCTATCAATAATTCCTGCGTTAAAGTTTGCAGCTATTACTGCATTATGATAATTATATTTATTGTATTGCAGTTGTTTTACAGAAGCTGTAATATCTGACCGCATTGTTTTATAATTAAAGCCCGTTCCTTTTGCAGTAAATGAACCCGTAACTTTTCCCAGAATGCTGTCCTGGCTTATTAGTTTACCAATTTCATAATTATTTGTTGTTATGAACAGGTCGTAACTGGCTTTTTCTTTATCCTTTGCATTTTTTATAAATCCTTTTACGGTCATTAGCCCATAACTGCCTCCTAATTGCAGATCAGCCACCAGGTTATCTGCATTCCCTTTTAATGTTCCTCTTACATAATTTTTTTCGGGAAGATTAATTTCCGGTGGCAATGTGCCCGGCGGTATCATGCCCATGATAAAATTTTTATCGAAACTGCTTTCCCTAAGCATAAAATCATAAGTCAGTTTTTTGGGGTTGGTAATATTTTTTAAAGAAAAAATACCATTCAGCATCATGCCTTTTCCATATGCAACGATATCAGAAACCAGGTTTTCTTTATTTCCTTTTACACGTCCTCTCAGGTTGATGATGTCAGGAAGATTTACCAGCGATTCCTGGTTTTTCGGTGGAACAAATTTTAGAATATCAGATTTTCTAAAACTACTTTGATCAATGTACAGGTCGTAATAAAACTTATCTGCATCGGTAAGATTGTATAATGTTCCATGCGCCCTTAAACTCGTACCTGAGAAACCGATCAATTGCAGGTATGGCAAATATATTTGCGCCAGGTTACCCCGCAGCTCTGTATTAAAATGAACCAGGTTATTGGTAAATTGTTCAGGTGGGAAAGATCTCTTCAGCGATGGAACCAAAAGATACAGGTCATTGAAAGCAATGGTTGAATTTTTGAGCACAGCAGATATCAAACTGTTACGAGGATTTTTTATAATTCCGGAAAGGCTGTCGTACTTTATTTCTATTAAATCTTTTAAAAGGGTCTGTGGTGTTTTAACATACAGTTCTCTTGCAGAAAAGATAGAATCTGTCATCAGGAAATTTACATGCGTAGTATCCAGCACAAAACCACTTGTGTCTTTAAATGTAAGTTGCTTTACCAGCGCTTCTGTTCTTTTTATTGAATAAGTGAATGATGTGATATCAGCTGCAAGATCATTTAGATTGAAATGTCTGAAATCAAACCCTGCAGACCTGGAAAGATTATTATCATCAAACCGGATATGATTGTTGGTAAGTGAAACCTGCTTGGCTTTTATCAGCCAGGGATCGGGGGTGCTGTTTACAGTATTTTCTTTTGACGTTTTAACAACTGTTCGTTTGGGATTTATAAACTGAACAAAAGAACTGTCTAACACCATTTCATCGCCTGTTGCTATAGATTGAGATAAATTAAACAATACCCTGCTTAAACCCAGGTGCGTTACTTTATTGGCGTAATACATTCCCGATATCTTATTTTCTACGGACACATTTGCATCCCTGATATTAAAATGCGAAGCCGTAATATTTAATCCGTAGCCTTGCTCTTCTATCTTATCGTCGGGCACAGGTAGATAAGGGTCTATTATTTTTTCTTTATAAGTACGCATGAAGAAATCGACTCCGGAAGCAACAAAATCCTTTATTCCAAAGTTTACCCTGTCGGGTTGAAATTTATTTAAAGTAGCATCAAGGCTTTTTATACCTGCCGTAAAATCTGTTCCACCATTTTTATCGCTGAATCGTAAAGAGATATGATCAAGCAGCAACCTATCCAAATTTAATTTTAAGGCGGTAGTATCTTTAATAGTATTTGTAGTAGGTTTACTTCCTGAAAAGGCTTTTATAATAAACTGGTAGTTAAAGTCTGTATCGTTTTCATTTCTATTAACATTTAAAAAAATATTTTTTAACTCAAGCTTTTGAATATCTGTATTACCCCATATCAATTTAAGCATACTGATCTCTGCAGATATCCTTTCGGCGAAAAATAAAGTATCTTTTTTTTGATCTTCGATATAGACATTATTTATTTCTATCCATTTCGGCAAACCATAATCAATCGAACCAATGACAATTTTTGTTTTTAATTTTTCCTGCAGGTAAGATTGAACCTTGCTTTTTACCATCATCCTTCCCACAGGCAGGTTAATGAACAGAAAAAGAAGACATACCAATAAGAACACAGTTATAGCTATGTACATCAGTATTTTACCTGCTTTTTTTATTACTCTTTTATAAGACATTTGTTATTCCCTATACCATGAATATTTTACTGCATTAAACTGCCTGTAGTTAGTTTCATCACATAGAGCAATAATTATAATTGTATTTGATCGGGTTTATAAAAACATCAGCCCCCGTAGGTCTTTTTGCTTTTTTCCTTATCGGCCCCTGCAAGTTTCTTTTCAGTTTTTGTTTTTGGGGTAATGATTTTTCTATCGGCAGGAAGGTGAGGAAAGCCTGGAAAATCCTGGTCAATATGCGAATCAGGGTTCTTCTGCACTTCTTCTTCTTTAATGGGTCCAGATCCGGGCATATTTATTTGTTTTCGCAGTCAATTACTAAACCTAGTAACAACTTCATCTTAAAATTATCAATACCCAAAGGTCGGCACCGCCACAACGATTAATGTTATACAACTTTTAATAAAAGTTACATGATTCACATATTTTTATGACCGGGGCTTTAATACAGCTATAAAATCTCAACGCAACGTTTCATTGTTCTTTTGTAAATTACATACATGCAAACCAGGGCCTTTAAATATATATCTCCTTTGATTTTGTATGTGTTGGCATGGCTGGCATTTACCGGCAGCGGCTGGCATACCTGGACACCCATGATATATGCCTGGGTACTGATGCCCCTTGCCGAACTCTTCATCAGCCCCGATAAAAAAAACTTATCGGCAGCAGAGGAAGAACTGGCAAAAAAAGACAGCCTGTATGATTACCTTTTATACCTTATTGTGGTTTTACAGTTTGCAGCATTGTACATTTTTTTAACCGCTATGCAGGCAACCGGTCTTTTATGGTGGGAAGCTGCAGGCCGTATCGGCAGCATGGGCCTGCTTTGTGGCACATTTGGCATTAACGTGGCGCATGAACTGGGCCACCGGGTAAAAACATTCGAGCAGGTACTGGCAAAGTCGCTTTTACTTACTTCACTGTACATGCATTTTTTTATTGAGCATAATAAAGGCCATCATAAAAATGTTGCAACACCCGAAGACCCCAGCAGTGCCCGGTTGAATGAACCCGTTTTTATTTTCTATTTCCGCACCATTATCTTCTCCTATATCTCCGCCTGGAAAATTGCAAACAACGAAATGAAGAAAAAAGGTCTGCCGGTTTTGCATTGGAAAAACGAAATGCTACAGGCGCAGATCATTCAGCTTTTGTTTGTAACGATTATTATGTTGCAATTTGGCTGGCTGATAACCCTTTACTTTTTAGCAGCAGCAACTATTGGTTTTTTATTGCTTGAAACGGTAAACTATATTGAGCATTATGGCCTGCAGCGCAAGCAAAGAGCAGATGGAAATTACGAAAGAGCCATGCCGCAGCATAGCTGGAACAGTAATCATATACTGGGCAGGCTCATGCTTTTTGAACTTAGCCGGCACAGCGATCATCACTACCTGGCCAGCAAAAAATACCAGGTACTGCAACATCATGAAGAAGCGCCTCAACTGCCAACGGGTTATCCGGGCAGTATGATACTGGCCATGCTTCCGCCACTATGGTTTTATATAATGAATAAGAAGATCAGGAAATTAAATCTCTCAGAATAAGTTTTATTTTTTTGCATTAGCCTTTACATAGGCATATACATTTTCCTTTTCCGTATCAGTCAACTTTGCCCTGGGAGCCATTACTGCCAAAATACTTGACCATCTGTCAGCAGTATAATCGGTAGTAACTTTTAACCCATGGCAACGGCCACATTTGGAATTAAAAATTGATTGGCCTGCAATAGCGGCAGAGGCTTCAGGAGTTGTTTCTTTTGGGGCAACTTTTGTACCCGTTGTACCTGTATTTTCAATTGGAGCCTGGGTAGTTGTTGTAGCTGTGGTATTAGTTTCTGCAGGTTTGGTTTGCCCGATAACAGAACCTGTATTAGGAGATGATGATGGTTCTGATTTTGCCGGCGTCATTTTTTTTGCACAACCCCAAACCAGTATTACAAGCGTTAAAATAGTAAATGTATTCTTCATGTTTGCTTTGTTTTTTAGAATGATAAATATAGCAACTTTGCACAAATCAAAGTTGCATCAAAATTAAAAAAATTAGTTAATGGTGCTTTGGCCAAAATATTTATGCAGTATGGCCGGGAGATTTATTCCCTTTTCTGTCTGGTTATTTTCTAATAAGCAGGCTACAATACGTGGCAACGCTAACGAGGAGCCGTTTAAAGAATGTAACAGTTGTGTTTTACTATCTCCGTCCCTAAACCTTATTTTCATCCTGTTGGTTTGAAAGGTTTCGAAATTACTGACGGAACTTACCTCTAGCCATTTTTGTTGTGCAGCGCTGTACACCTCAAAATCGTAGGTAAGTGCAGAAGTAAAACTCATGTCGCCGCCACATAATTTTAAAATACGGTATGGCAACTCCAGCGACTGTAATAATTTTTCAATATGGCTTACCATATCTTCCAGCACATCGTAACTTTTATCCGGGTGTACCAATTGAACAATTTCAACCTTATCAAACTGGTGCACCCTGTTCAATCCTCTAACATCGGCTCCAAAACTTCCAGCCTCTCTTCTAAAGCACGGAGTGTAAGCAGTCATCTTAACAGGCAGATCATTTTCTTTTAAAATTTCATCCCTGTAAATATTTGTAAGCGGCACTTCAGCCGTAGGTATCAGGAAAAAATTATCTTCTGTTGCATGGTACATCTGCCCTTCCTTATCCGGTAATTGTCCCGTTCCATAAGCAGATGCTTCATTAACCATCAATGGTGGAAGGTATTCGGTATAACCTGCTGCTGTATTATAATCCAAAAAATATTGAATTAAAGTTCTTTGCAGTTTGGCTCCTTTTCCTTTATACAAGGGAAAACCACTTCCTGTAATTTTTGCACCGGTTTCAAAATCAACCAGGTCATATTTTTTTATCAGCTCCCAATGTGGAGTTGCTGTTGGATGAAGTGATGGTTTATTTCCTCCTTCCCTTACTACTTCATTATCTTCAGGAGTTTTGCCTTTTGGTACAGATGCATGAGGAAGGTTAGGAAGTTTTACTAATTCGTCATGCAATAATTTTTCTGCATCTGTTAATTGCTGGTTCAGATTTTGCAAAGTGGTTTTATGCAGGGAAACTTCCTGTTTTTTATTTTCTGCAGCATCTTTTTCACCCTTACCCATCAGCATACCAATTTCTTTACTGGCTGCATTAATACCTGCCTGCAGGCTTTCAGTTTCTGTTTTAAGTTTTCTAACCTGTTCATCTGTTTCCAGTATTTTATCAACAATAGTTAGATCACTGAAATTCTTAACCGCCAATTTCTCTTTTACTAATGCTATGTTCTGTCTGATATAATTGATCTGTAACATGTATTCATTATAAATTTTGGCAAAGATAGCGAAGTGAGCTACAAGCTACAAGGGTGCAATCTTATTTTTTGAGAGCCTGCTCTGTATCAAAACACGGTTTTGCTGAAGTATGCTTCTCCCTTGTTGCTTGTAGCTTGAAGCTTTCATTTATATTTGCACAATGCAACACCTAACAGAAGATTTACAGGTACGCTGGCTTAAATTACGCATTAAATTAAAAGAACGCTTTGGCATAAAGCCCGATATGGACGGTATTCTTTTTTTGATCGGCATACAGGAACTGGGCAGCGGCAAACAGGAATTTTCCAAAGAAGAAAAGCAGGACCTGATGCATATCGCCGTTTGTACTGTACTTTCGCTTAGCGGCTACTATATGCTGGAAGGTAACGATGAAGAAGGCTGGCCGCATTTTAAACAACTAAAACCACTGCCGGGATTTATCCTGATAGAGCAGGAAAATTTTTTAAAAGACCATATTTTATTATACTTTCAAAACCAGGATTTTATTGATTAATTAATTACTTATGAACAAGATCAGCATTTGTATTACAGCATTACTACTTACATTTTTTACAATTAGTGTAAATGCACAGACAAAAAAAACAACCGCTAAAAAATCGCCGGCAAAGAAAACTGCAACAAAAAAAACAGTTGCGAAAAAATCTACGGTAAAAAAAATTACCCCTGTAGCCAATGCCGCAAAGATTCCGGGTACAAGGGTTAAGATTACAACAGATTCCGGTATTATTGTTATTCGTCTTTATGATAAGACACCTAAGCACCGTGATAATTTTATCAAATTAACCAATGAGCATTTTTTTGACAGTCTTTTGTTTCACCGGGTTATCAGCGACTTTATGATACAGGGTGGCGATCCGCTTAGCAAAACTGCACCTCCCGGCACTATGTTAGGCAGTGGAGATGTTGGTTATACCATTCCTGCAGAATTCGATACCAGCTTATTTCATAAAAAAGGCGCCCTTGCCGCAGCCCGTACCAACAACCCCGAAAAAGCCAGCAGTGGCTGCCAGTTTTATATTGTGCAGGGGAAAAAATATACCGATGCTGACCTTAACATGATTGAAATGCAGGCTGGAATAAAATTTTCGGCAGCAAAACGAAATATTTATAAAACGCTTGGTGGCACTCCTTTCCTGGACATGAATTATACCGTATTTGGAGAAGTGGAGAGTGGCCTGGAGGTTATTGACAAAATAGCTTCGGTACAAAAAGGAATGGGCGACAGGCCCGTGGGTGATATACGCATGTATGTAGAAGTGATAAAATAGTTCACCGGTAAAAACCTTACTTTGCATTCGAATCAGTTAACTTCAAATTATAACAAAATGAACTTTCCCGAGAATCTCCGCTACACCAAAGATCATGAATGGGTTTCATTGAACGGCAATGTTGCTACCATTGGTATTACCGATTTTGCCCAGCGTGAATTGGGTGATATTGTTTATATCGACATAAGTGCAAAAGGTAAAGCACTGGGTGCTGAAGAAGTGTTTGGTACCGTGGAAGCCGTTAAAACAGTGAGTGATCTTTTTCTGCCGGTTGCTGGGACTGTAACAGAAATAAATCCTTTACTGGATACAAAACCTGAATTGGTTAACAGCGACCCATATGGAGATGGCTGGATGGTAAAAATGACCGTAAATAATATAGCAGATGTAGAAAAACTGATGAGTGCTGAAGCATATACTTCCTCAGTAGGATAGTTACTAAATTATAAAATGAATAATAAGCAAGCTCCACATAAAGAGATGCACATTTCAAAATTTTACCCAGGCATTGCCTGGTTTTTTCTTCTGTTGATTTTGGTTTGTATCCCGGGTTACGACCTACCCAAGGTTGATAACTGGCTGATAGAAATCAATTTTGATAAATTTATCCATGTTGGCCTGTTTGCCGTTTTGGCCTACTTGTTCATGCTCCCCATAATAAAATCGGATTTACCACGAAAAGAGAAATGGTATTACCTGATTAAGATCGCTATTGCTACTGTGATCTGGGGTTTAACTACAGAGATCATTCAAAAATTCTTTATTCCCGGCAGAAGTTTCACCCTGGGCGATTGGTTAGCTGATAGTACAGGTGGTTTTGCTGCACTATTCTATTGCAGGCAGCGTTTGTCAAAAAATGCTAAATCCTAAGAAAATACAGGCTGAAAGCCATATGGAAATGCGGTTTGCTTGTTTCAACGGCTTTAAGTCCTTACATTTGTAATATGCAGAATGTTGAAAACATGGAGTACAACACTACCAGGAATCATTTAATTATGAGAGAATATGGCAGACATATTCAGAAAATGGTAGAGTATCTCTTAACTATCCAGGACAAAGAAGAAAGGCAGCGCAATGCCCATGCTGCCATTGAATTGATGGGATTCTTAAATCCGCATTTAAAAAATGTAGAGGATTTCCGCCATAAATTATGGGATCATCTTTTCCTCATCAGCGATTTTAAATTGGATGTGGAAAGCCCTTATCCTATCCCTACACGGGAAACATTGAAGGCAAGGCCGGAGCGTTTGCGCTATCCAAAAAGATATCCCAAATTCAACCACCTGGGTAAAAATATTGAAGTGGTAATTGATAAGGCTTTGAAAGAAGAAAATCCTGAGAAGAAACAAGGATTTGCTAATGCCATCGCTTATTACATGAAGCTTACTTACAGCAACTGGCATAAAGAGCTGGTGCATGATGATAATATTCAAACCGAGTTATCAAGCATGACCAAGGGTGAATTGGAATTCAATAATCGTCCTTTTGTAAAACACCGGGTTGATACACGTGATGAAAGAGATGATTATGGAAAACGCAGTGGAGGTAGTTACCGGAAAAACTTTGGTGCCCGTAGCAATGCAGGTGGCGGAAGAGATAACAGAGGCGGTAGTGGTGGAAGAGATAATCGTGGCGGTGGCGGCGGAAGAGATAACCGGGGCGGCGGTAGCGATAACAGAAATAACAACAACCGTAATTTTAAGAAACGTTATTAAAGGCCCTCCTTGAACTACGTTCTTTCTTTTTCAAAGAACCCCCAAGGGGAGGGACATGGAGAAGACCGATATTTATTAACTCCGATATTATCGGAGTTTTTTTATTTACGTTTGCCATAATTCGTGTAATTCGATTTAATTAGTGTAATAAAAAAACCAGCATGCAATCATTTGAAGTAAGGGGTGGAAAAAAACTTTCGGGAGAAATTACTCCACAAGGCGCAAAGAATGAAGCCCTGCAAATTATTTCGGCGGTACTACTAAGTCCCGAAAAAATTACAGTCAGTAACATTCCCGATATAGTTGATGTAAACCTGCTTATTGAATTGCTTGGTGAAATGAAAGTGAAGATAAACAGGATGAGCCGGGATACCTGTACTTTCCAGGCAGATGATGTAGATATTGATTACCTGCATAGTGAAGACTACCACAAAAAAAGCGGTAAACTAAGAGGCGCTGTAATGCTGGCCGGCCCGCTGCTGGCAAGATTTAAGAAAGCTTATATACCAAAACCGGGTGGAGATAAAATAGGCCGAAGGAGATTGGATACCCATATCATTGGATTTGAAAAACTGGGTGCAAAATTTTCTTACCACAATGATGATGGGTTTTTTCATTTGGAATCTGCCGACCTGATAGGCGCAAACATTTTACTGGACGAACCCAGCGTAACGGGTACTGCCAATATTTTAATGGCAGCTTCTATGGCTACCGGTACAACAACTATTTACAATGCTGCCTGCGAACCTTATATACAACAGCTTTGCAAAATGCTTAACCGCATGGGCGCAAAGATCAGCGGTATTGGCAGCAATATGTTAGTGATAAATGGTGTTGATTATTTAGGTGGAACTGAACACCGGATGCTGCCGGATATGATTGAAGTAGGTTCCTTTATTGGATTAGCTGCCATGACGCAAAGCGATATCACCATTAAGAATGCAGGCATTGAACACCTGGGTATTATTCCTGAAAAATTTCAACAACTTGGTATCCAGTTAAATTTTAATGGAGATGATATTCATATTCCTGCACAGGAATTTTATGAAGTACAGAAATATCTTGATGGTGGTGTGTTAACCGTTTACGATCATCCCTGGCCGGGTTTTACTCCCGATCTGTTGAGTATAGTTTTGGTAACAGCTATTCAGGCAAGAGGCAGTGTGTTGATACATCAGAAAATGTTTGAAAGCCGTTTGTTTTTTGTAGATAAGCTGATTGATATGGGAGCACAGATCATTCTATGCGATCCTCACCGTGCTGTGGTTATAGGTTTGGAAAGAGAAC
>JBDTUK010000042.1:0-28790 GCA_040007795.1 Ferruginibacter sp. | reverse complement strand
GTAAATGTTGCCCCGAACATTGCTCCAACAGCTATTGCAGGGCCTGATCAGACTATTACCTTACCTGTAAATTCTGCTACGTTAACCGGAATCGGATCAGATCCTGATGGAAGTATTGTTGCATATACCTGGAAACAATTATCAGGTCCGTCAAACAATGTACTTTTTTCATTGAACACTGCAATCACTTATGCAAATAACCTTGTAGTTGGTACTTATGAATTTGAATTAACCGTGACCGACAATTTAGGTGCGTCAGATAAGGATACAGTAAAAGTTATTGTAAATGATGCAACTGCTTCTTTAGTAATATTCAATGATGCTAAAATTTATCCAAATCCTGTAGTAGATATTGCTACATTAAGAATAAACAGGATAAAGCTAACTACAAACCCAATGGTAATGATTTATGACCTGCAGGGAAAAAATGTATTTAGTAAAGAAATCATTTCAACACAACAAAGCTTCACTGATAAAATCGACCTGCGCAATTTAGTTAAGGGTACTTATTTTGTTACTATATACTTTGATACTGATGCAAAGAGAACTCTAAAAATAATTAAACAGTAATATTTGTTTTGAGTAAATAAAGAAATAGTTCTTTAAAAGAGGAATGATTTTCATTCCTCTTTTTTTATTTCGCGAAATCAACAAAGCATATTTATTGTTGAATATTAAAAGTTATCTCTTTTTTCTAATTTATTTAATCAATTGAGCCATATTTTACATGGGCTATTCAGAATAAAGCGATAGGAGATAAGAACCGTAAGGATTACACCGATTTTGAATATTTATATATATGTGATAATTTAAGATTCTATTAAATTGATTATTAATTATTTAATTAATTTTTATTAAAAAATATTATAGAATCTATAGTCTTATTATTTTCGTTTTTTATTATAAATATAAAAACCGTGTTAGTTGTAAAAATATAATGTGCTATATCTTTTGTGTTTTATACAATTAATTATATATTTACCACAGATTCAATATCCCCCACGGTAAACTGCGATAATTCAATTCTATTTATTGCATGATTGTGTACTCTAATTCCTATGTTTCTCCTGCTGTAAAGCAAATTCAATAACCATATCAATTTAGTTTAGTTAACTCTGTAAATCGCTTTGCCATGGCAAAAAGATATCTATTTACAATTATCATTTTTATGTTCATTGGCCTGCAGACCCAGGCACAGTTTACGAGCGTATCATTTTCCGTCCAGGCTCACGAGGATGATTGGCAACTTTTTATGTCGAGTAAAATAGTAGCGGACTTAAATGTTAGCGGAAGAAAAATGGTATTCATTACTTTAACTGCCGGTGATGGAAGTGTTGGTGCAGGTGATTATGGACCCACCAGTGTACCTTTCTTCATGGCCAGGGAAAATGGTGCTGTTTATTCTTCAAAATATGTAGCCGACATAACAACCGGTACTACGCCCCTTGATGTTCCTACGGCAACAACAGTAAGCATTACTGGCAACAGTGCTCATAATATCACAAAATATGTTTACAAGAATACAGTAAATTATTTTTTGCGTCTCCCGGATGGCAATGGCAATGGAAGTGGATTCTCTAATACCGGGTTTGTAAGCCTCGAAAAATTAAAGACTGGGGCCATTGGTTCAATTTCTGCCTTAGGCAGCACTGCTGCTACATATACCGGATGGAGCGATTTAACCAATACCATAAAAGCGATAATTAATATTGAAAAGATTACGGGTACAGCGTCCTGGATATATTCAGCGCATACAATAGATGGCAGCAATACAGCATATAATCCAAACGACCATTCGGATCACCGATACTCTTCTCTTGCTGCACAGGTTGCAGCTTCTGCAATGACCTGGATGGGTGTTGCCGGATTTATGGATTATCAATCTTCTGGCAATGGCGATAATTTAAGCGCTACAGACCATGAAAATGCAGCAGCGATTTTTGCTGTTGCGAACTGGGGAATAATTGAAGCTGCATATTCAACTAATTTTAATTCAGCTCATCTCCCCTGGATTCCTATGGATTATTTTCTGGTAATTAAGACTCAATCCGGAACGGCCCCGTTTGCAGGAACCGGTGGTGGTTCAGGATCTTCTGAACTAATAAAAAATGATATTACAGATAACACAGGGAATAGTGTATCTCCTTTAACCGAAATACCAATGATCATTTCAATAACCTCACCTGTTTTTATTGATAAGGATATATCTATGCTTATTAGCCCTTATGAAATGGGGCAGCTTACAACAATTGTTTATGATCTGTCAGGCAACAAAATATATGATCAAACAACAATAGTTACAAAAAGGGATGCACTTCTTATAACATTGCAAAAAGCAATTAAAACAAAAGGGGTTTATATAATAAAAAATATTTTAAATAATAAATTTATTGAAACCCGCAAAATTGAAGTGAAGTAATTTTTTAGAATAAAATTTAATTATGATGAAAAGGATATTTTTACTAATATTAATTTTAGCCTCTTTTTATAATGTTCAGGCGCAGGTTCAGGTAAGTTATTATGTAGTGGGCGATGCCGACGACTGGCAGTTATTTATGTCAAAAAGTGTATCAGATAACTTAGCGGCCGGAGGCAAGGTTGTTTTAATTACACTAACAGCCGGCGATGAGGGTAATGGCAACACTACATTTAACGGTTCCTCTATTCCTTATTATTTGGCAAAAGAAAGGGGTGCAGTATATTCTTCAAAATTTTTCGGCGATTTTTATAATCTTACATCGCCTAATAATAATTATTTAATGCCATCAGCACAACCCACAGTAGTTAATGGCAAAAACATGATAAAGTATGTTTATGGTAATTCCAGTGGTAATGGTGCTGTAGTAAATTATTTTTTACGTTTGCCAGATGGAGGCCCATCAGGAACTGGTTATCCAGGAACTGGAAATAAATCTTTACAGAAGTTAAAAGTTAATGGTACCCCTATTACATCTATTGATGGAACAGCCACATATAACTCCTGGGCCGAACTTGCATATACAATATATACCATCATTTTTACTGAGAAGGGGTTGGACCTGCAGGTTTATTTAAATACATCAAGCCTGAATACAGTTACAAATCCTAACGATTATCCCGATCATTTTTATTCATCAACCGCAGCACAGGATGGGGTAGCTACACGGCTTTGGGTAGGCATTAATGAATATGTGATGGATTATTCTTCAAACCTTACTGCCAATTTAAGCAATGAAGAATATGAAAGTAGTGCAGGTGCTTTTACCATGTATAACTGGAGTTTGGTAAAAGATAAATACCCTTCTAAACTTACCAATACTGTCCGGGCCTGGTTTCCTATGGAATACTCAAGTGTAAAACGTTCTCCTTCCGGTAATGCCCCATTGCCTATAACGTTACTGGACTTTACCGGAACACTTAAAGGAAATAATGTTTTGCTGGAATGGAGTACTACTGCAGAAATTAACAGTAAAGAATTTAAAATTGAAAAATCTAGTGATGGAATTACATATCGAAAGTTAAACACTGTACCTGCAGCCGGAAACAGTTCAATATTAAAAAAATACAACTACCTGGATATTGAAGCTACGGAATTGAATTACTATCGTTTAAAAATGATAGATATAGATGACTTTACTAAACAGAGTAACATTGTGATTGTAAAAAATGCCGGCCTGTCTCAGGCTGTCTCTGTTGTTAATAATCCTTTTAAAGATTATATAAATATCCGTTTCGCAAAAATTCCTAAGGGAGGAGTTACACTAAGGCTTATAGACCTTTCTGGTAAAATAATCAGTACTAATGAGGTTTATAACCCTCTATCCTCTGTTATTCGTTTTGATTACAACAAGACATTGAGCAAAGGTGTATATGTTTTGCAGGTAGGTAATGAGGGAAAGCAATACAGCATTAAAGTGTTAAAAGAATAAGTAATCGATTTTACTGAAATTGAAATTCAGTAAATGACCAAATAAAAGAGAGGAACCCAGACTGGTTCCTCTCTTTTATTTATGCCTTCTTTTAGGGGTAACGTTAATCGGAATATTTTTTAATTTCTTGTGCTACACATTTTTTAAAATGCATTCTTATTGCCTTTAAAAACATGATATATTGTTAAGAAAAGAATTTGAATATCAAACCATAAACTCCAGTTTTCCAGGTACCACAGATCTTTATTGACTCTCATTTTAATTTGCTCAGGATTTGTAATTTCTCCCCTGTACCCATTTATCTGGGCCCATCCTGTAATTCCCGGCTTTAAAAACTGCCGGATCATATAATCATCCACAACTTTTGAATAATCGGTAGTATGTTTTAACATGTGAGGCCTTGGCCCTACCAAACTCATCTCCCCTTTAAATACATTAATAAATTGAGGGAACTCGTCAAGGCTTGTTTTTCTGATAAACTTACCTATGGCAGTTACCCGGGAATCGTTTTTTGTAGCTTGTTTAGTATCCGCTTCTTTATTCGATTTCATACTCCTGAACTTAAGACAATAAAATGGTGTCTTATTTTTTCCGGTACGTAGTTGTGCAAAAAATATCGGCCCCCTTGATTCTAATAAAATCAACAATCCCAAAATTGGTATCAGCCACGATAAAATAAATACAATCACAAAAGAGCTAACGATGATATCAAGTACCCGTTTTTTAATTCTATTGCCTACATCATCAAGCGGTTCGCTACGCAAAGACAGTATGGGTAAGTCACCAAAGTATTCTATATGAACATCTCTTGTAATAAATACTGAAAGATTTGGTACAATTTTAAATCGAATACATTCCTTTTCTGACTGAAACATCAGGTTGTAGATATCCTTATTCTGTTCAGGAGTTATAGTCGAAAAGATCTCGTTAATATTCAAATCCTTTGCTACCTGTAACGTATTATTTAAACTGGCTAATACAGGGTAATGAGTTAATTCCTTTATATTCCCATCATCTTCTACAAAACCAAGTAGCTGTGTGTTAATACTATCCTCTTCAAAATATTTTGCCAGTTTTTTTGCTGTATCATTATATCCCAGTATGATCACTTTTTTATAAATATGGTCACTTTTTTTATAATAGTTTCTGATGCCCAGGTAAATAAACCTGTTCAGTAATAATCCAAAACCAAAACTGATAATTGTAGAAAAAATAAATATTCTGGAGATATTAATTTCAAAAGTAAAAAACAAATAGACCATTACAAAGGTTATCCATAATAGATAAATCTGAATTGTTCTTTTTGTAAAATGCTCAAAGCTCAGGATTATCTTACCGGCATAGGTTCTCAAAATAAATGATGGTAAGACCCATAAGAGGTTTGAAATGATCCAATAATTAAAATATGCATTCGAGAAATTAGTAAATGTCTGTTTTCTAAGAATGACCTGGCAAAGAAAATAAATAGTATTTAATATCAGCAGATCTAATAAAATCAGTGTTATTTGCAAGTACCGTTCAAACTGCCGGTTCATATCAGAGGGCTTTTAATAATTCTGTAATTCATCTAAAAGTAAATTTTCTATTTATCTGGAATCATAAATGTAATATAGGGCATTGATTATTCTTTCTGATGCTTTACCATCCCAAAATGGCGGGATTGTACCCTTTTTCCATTCACCCTCCATAATTTTTTTTAAGTATGATCTCAATTTGTAAAGATCGTCTCCAATTAATTCGTTAGTTCCAATGGTAACTGTTTCAGGCCTTTCAGTTGAATTTCGCAAAGTTAAGCATGGTATGTTCAAAACTGTAGCTTCTTCAGTAATTCCACCTGAGTCTGTAATAACCGCTTTTGCATTTTGTATTAAATACATAAATTCAAGATATCCCTGAGGATCTATCATCACAATATTCTTGGTGTCAATTTTGAATTTATCAATAGTTTGTCGTGTTCGTGGGTGTACCGGAAAGATTATAGGCAGATCAGAGGACGCCTCTTTAATGGCTGAAAGTATTGAACCTAATTTTTCCGGGTCATCCACATTAGATGGCCGGTGCAAGGTTATCAGGAAATATTCTTTTTGTTTTAATTTATTCGTTTCCCAAAAATCCGGTTTTCTTATCCTGTCTATATTTTGGTAAAGTGTATCTATCATTGTATTTCCAACAAAGTGTATGCGGTCATCTGCTATCCCGTTTTTCTTTAACTGGTTGTTTGCTATTTCACTTGTTGTAAAAAAATGATCGCAAATAGAATCTGTTACTATACGATTAATCTCTTCAGGCATGCTCATGTCGCCTGATCTTATTCCGGCTTCAACATGTACTACATCAACGCATAATTTTTTTGCAGTAATTGCACAAGCCATAGTAGAAGTAACATCTCCTACTACTAATACCAGTGTTGGTTTATTTTCCTGTAATTCCTTTTCAAATTTTACCAGAATGGCAGCCGTCTGTTCAGCCTGCGAACCTCCTCCACATTCCAGGTTAGTATCTGGTTCAGGAATACCTAGTTGTTCAAAAAAGTCGCCACTCATCTTTTTGTCATAGTGCTGACCTGTGTGAACGAGCCGGTAATTAATTTTTTTTCCGGCAGTCTGTGCCGATTTGATTGCCTTTATAATAGGGGCAATCTTCATAAAATTTGGCCTGGCGCCAGCTATTAAGGTAATGTTCATTGTATTTTAAGAGGTTTTACCAAAGGGTTTTACTCTAATACATAACGTATTAAGAAAGTAATTATTTTGTTCTGAAGATTTGTTTTCCCTTTTCTCTTAAAACAAGATAGATAAATTCTGAATTCCCGAATAAATACCGTTTCCACATACGCCTGGGCTCCTGCATAACCCGGTAAAACCATTCCAGACCGCTTTTTTGCATCCATAATGGGGCTCTTTTAACATGACCAGCCACAACATCAAAACTACCGCCTACGCCCATAATAAAAGGTGTTCGAATCAGTTCCTTATATGTATTTAAAAATATCTCCTTTTTTGGAGAGCTCATTGCTACAAAAAGAATATCAGCATTTGAATCTGATATCTGCTTAGCCACAATCTGTTCGTCATCCTTTTTAAAATACCCGTTTCTATAACCGGCAATAATATCTTTACCATACAGGTTTGAATAAAAACTAACTACCGTATTTACAATCTCCTCTGTTGCTCCCAGGAAGAAAATCCTGTATTTTTTTTGAGCACCGAGTTTAACGAGAGATTCCATTAAATCAATCCCTGCTACCCGTTCCGGCAATGGCGTATTAAACAAACGGGAAGCCCATACTATAGCCTGCCCATCAGCATTAATGATATCGCAGTTAACTATAGATTCTTTTAGCACCACATCTTTTTGAGCGTTAACAACCTTAGCGGCATTAATCACTACATGATGAATTGGTTTTTTTTCAACAATTGATCTATCGATCAACTGAATAGTTTCCTCCATGGTTAGCGCATCAACAGGAATATCACAAATATTAATTCTGTTCATCGCTTTGAGGTTTAAGGTACGTTGATAATGCATAAAACATCCATGCTTGAGCCCACCGCATGTAGGGTATTTTTGATGAAAAATATTTGTTGACCTGGTAATAAAAAAAACCTTTTTCAGATTGCATGTTTTTTATAGTCCAGTTCAAAACTTTGTCCATTATTTCTTTGTGTTCATAAAATTTACCAAGCTTTGCAAGCGTAATAACCATTTGTGCCGGAGCATGTACATCTATCGGATAAATTGAATTATTATAGTACTTCGGAATTCCTTCTTTTGTAAAAAAAGTATTTATATAATATCCGAATCCCTGGTTTACATTGTTCAAATACACATGATCTCCTGAAAATTTCATATAATCTGAAATACATTCCAGGTTATATCCTGTATGAAAATTATCTACCCACTGATGAAATGGCAACGTGCCATAACCCCAGGAACCATCAGCTCTCTGATGATCGCAACAATAGGCTACAGATTTTTTTGCAGCCTCCGCAAGTTCCTTTTCATTGGTAAAACTATACACCCTGCTAAGTAACCTGCTGCCTAATAGCGAAGCATTAAATACCACACTCTTATCCAATGGCGAATAAGAAAAGGAAAAATTGTTTTTATCGTCATAAGTCCGGTTCAAATCTTTCAAAATAAAATCACAGGTACTTCTCGCCGTTTTAAGCAATGAGTCATGTTTTAAAATTTCATAGGTATCAAGCAGTGCATTTGCAATAAATACAGATGCCACTACAGTTGGTGTGCCTTTTGGTTGAAAAAAAGCCCGTGCCTGCCAGTCAAAATTATAACCCCAACATGCACCACTATATCCTTTACTGACAGAACTGTTTATCTCTTCAATAAAAAAATCTATTTTATCAAGATACTCCTTCTTTGCCTCTGCTTTATAAAGCCGACAGTAACTGGAAAGAAATAAACCCATCGCTTTGGGATTATACTCTTTTTTAACGCCTGTTAATGATCTTAAATTTAAAGGCGATCTTTTAAAAAACTGTATCCATGCAAGCCTTCCTATACGGTTTTTGGATAATACAGGAATAGCCTGAAAAAGCCTACTATTTAACCCATCATAAGGATCGTAGCCCTTAAAATTTTCAGCCTCGCAATATTTTCTGAGCCTGTTTAAAGGCTCTATAAATTCAGTGTTCAATTTTTTTAGTTTGATAATAGTAAACCTTTTTGTCCCATTATTGCTTCAAAATCCGTGAAGCTATATGCTCACTAAGCCATGGATGAATATCGTAAAACGTTAGTCCGGCCTCTTTTGTATTCTCTTTAGGTATTAAACTGCCACCGGCATATTTTATTGCAGCAATAGCCCTTTCAGGCATTTTTTTTCTTAAAATACTCCTGATTTCCTTCACATTTTTTGCTTTGCTGTAATCGCAGGCATAATACCCGGCAATGGGCCCCGAGTCAATGCCTTCATTTATAAAATGTACTGTTGAAATAACCGGTATGTTTAAAAGCAAAGAGTAAGCTATGGTAGATTTTCCCCGCAATAGCGGAAGGTACCCCCAGTGATCATTGAGCAGGCCCTTACGAAAAGCACCAAAAATATTTTCTTTAATGATAAAATTGAGTTTATGAAATCCTATATCAAAATTACCTTCCCGGAGTACCTGGCCAATCCTTTCGTCTTTATAATGAAATTTAAGTGTTCGGTAAGAATAAAAATTACCTGCAAAAAATGATAGCAGTTTAACCGGCATACTGAACTTTAAAAAACGATTAATGTGACGGTTAGGGTGATATGGCAAAAAGAATTGCTCTACATGATGGCCTTCCTTTTTCAATTTCTTTATTATGGCTCCAAAAAAAGGCGGAAAGCCAATCAGGCCAACTCTTAGGGGAATATTACTTTTATGATCATCCTTACTTAAATCGTAACCGCTTGTATCAACAGGATAATGGTCCAATTTGTCAGGTAGCCTGTGATACCCCTTTTTATTCAGGTTAGAATTAAATCTTTCCATACAACCCTCCATCAGGGATTTATCAATATTATTTTCGTTGTAAAACCAAAGAAACTCGTTGAAGTACCTTACATCATCAGTTGCTAAATAACCAACTGAAAGAAAATGCAATATCCCTGATCTTTGCTTAGTTGATAATATTTTTTTCCGCTTGTAATGAATTTTAAAAAGTAATTCATCAAATTCTTCGGGGGTTGTTTTAAAGTTTTTTTGTATGGACTCCCAATCAATATCCTCTTCACCCAACAACGCTGCAATATCAAAATGAATCATGCCGTTTGATTGAAGCCTACCTGTATTGATCGTTGTATCAGAATTAATGATCTGCATCTTGGTTACGCAGTTTTTAATTTTACTATATCCTTTTTCACGTCTGTCTCTTTTAAAAAATCGGTAAGGCTGCTGAATTCTGCCACATCACCATACTTTTCAAGAACGTATGACAGGAATTTTTCAATATCCCTGTAATAATTATTGTATTGTTTGGTATGGCACTCAATTAATATTGGTATCCGCTCATGTGGTGTATCTGAAAGCCGTTTTATAACCTGGTCGAAACTTGCTTTTAAATAACTGTAAGGCTGGCTACCGATTTTAAGATGCGTTTTATAATTTATAAAAGGAAATTTGGGTTTTGAATCTTCTGAAACCGGTGACAGGTCGGCGATCTTAGTTGGTATCTGGCCATTATAATAATGACGCATTGAATCTTTTTTTGAAATTTTTCTTTTCACCATATCAGCGGCAAGAAAACTTAGCCCTTTAATTCCTGGCGATACCATCTGGAGGGGAATGACAATAATTTCTTTTTTCTCAGGTGAGATTTTACAGATGTCATTATAATCGGGATAATAAGGCATATTAGGCTCTTCCAGTGTTGTATAATCTACTCCGTTACCGGGTAAAGACATCCCCTGCCGAACACCCATAACTATTCTTATTCCATGTTTCTCCATATTTCTCAAAAGATCACCCGAAGGTTGCAGGCCCCATGAGCCACCTTTATAAGCAATCACTTTATACTCCGGATCCATTGGCGTAATAAGGCCTTCGAGGTAATTTATTGATTCTCCGATTAGGGATTCCTGTACTGAATTACTGTATTTTCCAAAGTTCCAGGTATTTCCCAGGTAAAAATAGTCGTCCTTCAATGTTGCATTCATCCACTGCGGATGCAGGTGAAGCTGAACATCAAAGCCATAAGACTTCATCAGTAAAACTGTATCATCCCACAGATTTTTTTGAAGTTTCAGGTTATAATCTGACTGAATATGATTCTTATAAACCAATTGCTGCACAACATCCACCATAAATGTGAGCTTAATGCCAAGGCGATTCGCCAGTTTCATAAAAAACATAGACGGCAGATATTGTAGCTGAGCTACATTACCAAGACCATTTCCCATCACTTCCCAATCATCTTCAATCAATATATTGAACCGTTTTTTCATTTTTTAGTATGGTTTATTAAAAAGCTAAGCAATAAGAAAATTTAAAACGAATTTTTCAGACTTTTAATATTTAATGAATACAATTTTTTTATCATCAGTATCCCCGTGCTTTTCAGAAGATATATTGAACCGGGTTCAATTATGAAGCTTTTTACAGTTGTATATCCTGGGGCATTCCCGTAAAAAGGCTATCGTGAATTTTAAAAGTAGTTAAAGTAGTCAGGCATATTGAACGGAAACTGATAGGGCTGTCATTGCCCGATTTAAGCGCATTGATGAACGCCACAACTTCTTCTTTATGGCCCTTGCCTGATGATTTTAATTTAGTGGCTTTGCCGTTTTTATAAACAAGCCCGTCCTTAAAATCATTGATGATACCGATTTTTGACCCACCGAAAACTTCGATCAGTTCCTTCGGCATTCCTTTATCTCCATTAGCAAGATAGGTCAGGTTTCCTACTGAGCCATCTTTGAATTTTATTACAATGGCAATATTATCAGCTGGTGTAATCTTATCATTATTACTGCTGATACACTCTGCATAAACCTTTACAGGTTCTGAATTAGTAAAGTACTGCATAAGGTCTATAAAATGACACATTTCGCCAATGATCCTTCCGGCTCCGGTATCTTTTTGCTGCAGCCAGTTATCCTTGGGAATGAATCCTGCGTTGATCCTGATATTAACCACCATCGGTTCTCCGGTGTTGTGAAATTCTTTTTTTATGCATTCGCTAACCGGAGCAAACCTCCTGTTGAAACCTACCATTAATGGTTGTGTATACTTTTTCTTTGTTTCAATAACCTGCTCAAGTTCTTCTATATTTATTGCAAGTGGTTTTTCTACAAATACATTTTTATTGGCTCTCAGCGATTCTATAACAAGGTTTGCATGTGACGAATGAGGAGTAGCAATAAATACCGTATTTATTTTCTCATTTCCAAAAACATCATTTATATCTGAAGAGCAGAAATTGAATCCGAATTTATCTCCTACATTTTTTGCTGTAATACCCCGTGAAGTAACTACTCCATCCAGTGAACCACCCGATGATTTTACATTGGGGATAAGATAACTTTGTGCAAAACTGCCAGCTCCTATAAAGCCAGTATTTATAGCTGACAGCGGTTTATTAGAAATATTTACTGCAGACCTTGATTTGTTTTCATTTTCTGAATACTTCAGCAAGATGCCAATATGATGCTCTTTCACTTTTCCCAATATAATATCATATGCTTTTTCGGCATCATTAATATCTATGATATGGGTAATTAAAGGTTTTAGATTAATATATTTTCTGGCCAGCAAGTTCAGGAAACTTTCCATATTCCTCTGTTCTGTCCATCTTACATAAGCGTATGGATAATCCTGTCCATTTTCTTCATAATCCACATCATATCGTCCCGGTCCATAAGAGCATGACATTTTTATATCAATTTCTTTCCTGTAATAATGAGGATCCCTGGGAATATTCATTGTTACTACCCCTACTACCACTACCTTTCCTTTCTTCATAGAAATTTCACCGGCCAGTTCTATAGGGTCATTCGATTGCGCTGCTGCAGTAATAATGACGGCATCAAATCCACGTCCATTCGTAAAATTATTACAGGCGTTGATCAGGTTGGGATCATTTCTTAACATGGCCTTATCTGCAGAATGTTCACTTGCAATATTTACAAATGAGTCTGACAGGTCAATTCCAAACACGGCACAACCATTTGCACGAAGTAACTGACACGTAATTTGTCCGAGAAGCCCGAGCCCGATAACACATACTCTTTCTCCGATACGAACTTCAGCCTGGCGTACACCCTGCATGGCTATAGCCCCAAGTGTTGTAAATGCTGCATCCTCTGAACTCACTTCATCCGGAATTTTAACAACGAGATTTTGCGGAACTGCAACGATCTCTGCATGTGATGCATAATCCACTCCGGCACAGGCAACCCTGTCGCCAGCCTTGAATAATCCATTTGTATCCATACTTGTTAAAACAACTCCGCTTGTGCTATACCCCATTGCTTTTAACGAGTCGAGTTTGGCCCTTACCTTACTGATAGTGGCTTTAAGCCCTTCTTTTTTAATATTCTGTATTACCTGTGCCACAAGATCCGGTCTTTGCCTCGCTTTATTAAGCAGGTTTGCCTGTGCAACTTTTACCGTACCTCTTTCAGTTCCGGCACTGATCAATGAAAACTGGTTCTCAATAAGCACCATTCCTTCAGAGATGGAAGGAAGGGGTACATCGTCCACATACAATTCGCCCGTTTTAAAATTTTGTATTACTTGTTTCATCTTATTTGTTTAAACTTTATTCTTATGATTATGCAATTAACAGGTTGATCTCTTTATTTGTTTCCGGATGCTGTTTGTTTTGTGAATACGGCATATTTTGGTTGATTTAAAATCACCTCCCTGATCATGATCCGGGAAACAGAATCAATACTATGCAGCGGATCCAGGAAATTATTTTTATTCTCAGTAATTACGTTTGGCCAGTTAAAATCGTATAGGTCGCCAAAGGATCTTATATCTTCTTTAAATCTTTCATAGTCCTTGTTTAGCTTAAATTCACTTATTTTATTCTGAACTTCAATATGTGTTGGAGATATAATAAACACAAGTTTGATGTTGTTCTTTAAACAGTACTCAGATATTTTCTTCAGTTCATTATAATAATTTTTCGGGTAAGAATAGTCTCTTAAATAACGGCCTTCCTGTGCCAGTTCGTATTGCCAAAACTCTTCTCTTGAGAATGGAGGGTCCGGTACTTCAACACGTTGGTTAAATACCTTTGCTTTTAAAATAAGCATGGTGTTTTCCAGCGTAAACTTATTCATTAAATATAAGGGAACAGAATTTTTCACCTCAAGTGCCGCTGATACCCTGTCTTTCAGTAATGTACCACTATAACCTTCAATGGCTACACCTATATAAACCTTTTTCAGGTTCTTACTTTTACTTAAGTCCCAGAATATTTTAATCACATCCTGTAAAGAGCCTGCTCCAGCGGCCAGGTTAACTACTTTTTCGCCGTCAACCTCTTCGAAAAAATCCGGCATTAGTCTTTGTGCACGTGAATCGCCCAATACTATTCCCGGGTATTGATCTCTTTCATATTCAATAAGCCTGTACAAATAGGTATTTTTCTTTCGTGCAAGGTTATTTTTTAACTCCCCCAACTCTTTATTCTTTTCAGGAAAAAAATAGTTAAACGGGTCTATTATAACTTCTAATCCTATCAGGATTAAAAAAGGCAATATAAAAATCAATATTTTTTTAATCAATAAACCCATGCTGTTACATCTTTAAAACTGGAAATAAACAAAACTTTCACCGCTAAAAACTCCAAAATAAAAAATAATAAAAATCACAAAATAGTATGAAAACCACCTTACCAGTATATTCTTATTACCAAACAAAAGAACACGTCCGGGGTAGTATTCTTCCATAAAATCTTTAATAAACAAAATACTGAACGCCATGAAACCATACAACATGGTGTCGCCGTCTTTATAAGGCATATGAAACGAATCTGTAAATATCCTTCCAAGAATATGAAAAACTTCCGGAACAGTAGCTGCTTCTCCGCCAAAACTTAAGGAAAATGCAAACAACAGGTAAGTAAATACACATCCCAAAAGGATATACCACCATTTCATTCTCAACTTGAATTTGTCTTCAAATGCATCTTTACTTTTTCTTGTAAAGGTTTCAACACTTAAAGCAATTCCCTGTATTGCACCCCACACTATAAAATTAAGAGCAGCACCATGCCAGGCGCCTGAAATAATAAAAGTTAAATTCAGAGCCAATACAATTCCCCAAACCCCGTATTTTCTAAATGCAAATGATAATGGTGTGTAAACATAATCGGTTAACCATTTTATGAGTGACATATGCCAGCGCCGCCAGAACTCCGACATAGTAGTTGCAAAAAACGGGCGGTTAAAATTTGGTATTACATTAATCCCCATCACTTTTGCACAACCGATTGCTATGAGTGAATAACCGCCTAAATCGCCATAAACACGTATAGGTTGCATCAACGTTGCCAGCAGTAATGAGGACCCCACATGCTGGTCAGCATTTTTAAAAACTGCATCAATATATATGCTTAACCTGTCAGCCAAAGCCAACTTCATAAAATAGCCCCAAAGCATCAGCTGTAAACCGGCAACCACCATTTCATAACTAAACTGAAGTTTGCCTTTGAGCTGATGAAACATATTTGTAGCTCTTTCAATTGGGCCAGACATTACAACGGGGAAAAAAGACAGGAACAAGGCAACAATTCCGAAGTTCTTTTCTGCTTCTATTTCTTCATTATATACGTCTATTGCATAGCCTAATGCCGTAAATGTATAAAAAGATATACCTACCGGTAGAAGTAAACTTATATTCGGAAGATGTAATTGTAAGCCGGTATAATTGAGCAGGGCAAATATGCCCTCATCCACAAAATTGAAATACTTGAAGAAAAAAAGAGGTAACAGGGTTATAATAATATCGGCAATAAGCATTTGCTTCTTCCTCTTTTCTGATTTTGTTTTTTCAATTAAATTAGTAAAAAAATAAGTAGTTAACGTAACGCCGGCAAGCAAAAGGGCATAGACCGGTTTAATGTTGATATAAAAATAGTAACTGGCGACCAAAAGAAATATCCATCTCGCCTTTTGTGGAAGTAAAAAGTACAGCACAATTACCGTTGGAAAAAAAATCAAAAAATTAAACGAAGTAAAAACCATGAAATTTATAATTTAGAACTAATAATAGCAATCATATCCCCTACATTCTCCATTTTATTCAAATCTTTTAATCTAAACTTAATTGAAAATTTACTTTCTACCTCGCCAATAAGAAGCATGTGCGATAAAGAGTCCCAGTTTTTTACATCATTAGCACTGAGTTTATCTGTAAGCTCCAGTGAATTATCTCCGAATATTTTCCTGAAAATTGGTGTCAGTTTATTTACAATTTCATCTTTTTCCATTATATCATTTTTTTAGACTTTTCCTGTTAAATATTTTTCACCGGAGGGTAAACTACAAAAGGAAGCAATACTAAATTATCAAGCCAGTTTTGACTTTATTAACTCTATTAAACTACTCACATTATCCAGTTTGTTCAGTTCTTTTAGCTTGAATTTTATAGAAAATTCTTTTTCCACTTCCCCTATCATCAGCATATGGCTTAAAGAATCCCAGTTCGCAACATCCCTGGCGGTTAATTCATTTTTTAATACGATTGTATCATCATTAAAGATTTTTCTGAAAACCGTTGTCAGTTTTTCAAAAATTGTAACTCTATCCATAAATAAATTATTCTTGTTTTTAATTAATTTCAAAATCATCCGATACCAAAAAGCCATCTTTCAGCCTGATGATGATTTCATCAGCAGCTTTATCAAAATAAAATCCTACATCTTTATACTTATTTTTTAACTCCGTCTCGGTTGACAAATCAGGTACTTTGGCTACCCAAATTGTGTAATTTTTATAAAAAGCTCCTTTATACGGTAAAGATACCGCCCTTATCAGCCTGTACACTTCCTGCCTTGATTTTGACAGGTCAATTTCCCTATCTATTTTTTTAAAAGGTCCGAAATAACTTACCAGTGTCAGGTCTTGCTTTATTGGTTTAAAAGAAGCGTCTTTTAGTAATGCCAGAGCTTCTACTACAATTTTTTTATAAATATCAAGCATTTTAACCTGAACGTTCAGTATATAATCGTCTTTAGAAACAGGAAATCTTTTTTGCAAAATTATTTCGCCGGTATCTACATCCGAATCAATATAATGAACCGTAACCCCTGATTCATCATCTCCGTGCAAAATTGCCTGATGCTGTGGAGATAACCCCCTGTATTTTGGTAATAGTGAAGGGTGAACATTGATCGCACCCCTCGTTGCCTGAGAAAATATTTCTTTTTGCAGGATCTTTCGAAGGTGCGCAGCAATTATCAAATCGGGTTTTACTTTTATTAAATGGTTTTTTATCAGGTCTGAATTTATATTTCTATCTTTTATGAATTCAATGTGGTATGTGTTTGCTGTTTCTTCTAAAAGTTTATAGTTTTCATTTAGATAATCTGGTGCAATTATCAATAAAATCTTATGCCCGCCTTCAACTAAAGATTCAATCACAGCTGATGTGTATATATCTTCCCCAAATACTACAACATTCATGGTTTTAGAATTTTTCCTTTAGTAGTTTTCTGTCAATTTTTCCATTTGTGTTAAGTGGAAATGATTTTTCAAACTGCATCTGTGTCGGGATCATATAAACAGGCATCTTCGTCTTCATATAATTGATGAGTTCTTTTGTATCGAACTCATCAGACTCAATGACCATACCAATTTCGGTATTATTGATCTTATTCGTAAATGCAATAGCCACCGCATTTGTTTTTTTCAGGTACTCCTTTGCAAAAAACTCTATTTCCGAAAGCTCCACCCTGAATCCCTGCACCTTTACCTGCGAATCAACTCTTCCTAAATACATAATATCCCCATCTTCATCTGCGAGGCAAAGGTCTCCGCTCTTATAAAACCGGGTGCCGGTGCCATTATATTCGGTATAAAAGAATGCTTCTTTGTTTTTCTCCTCATTTTTCCAGTATCCAGGTGTTAGTTGTACTCCCCCAAGACATAATTGGCCTTTTTCACCAGGTTTAACCATCTGGTCATTATCATTAACGATAATTGTATACGTTTCTTGCATGGCTTTACCTATAGATAACAGGCCATTTGAAGCTTTATTATTTCCGTCCCGGTTATAAGTATAATGCGTACAGAAAATAGTGTCTTCTGTTGGTCCGTAAACATTCATGACCCTGGCATTAGGTAAACAGGCGGCCCATTCTTTTGTTACATCTAAAGGAAGGGCTTCGCCACAAAATAAATTATACTTCATACTTGCACAATCTATTTCGTCGAAATACGGACGCAGGTAATGAATGATAGATGGCACCATCAATGCAACTGTCAGGTGTTGTTCCTCAAACAACTCAGCAATATAATTGAACTTGATCTTATCTTTTGGAATGGTATACACACATGCCCCCTTTAACAAAGGAGCTAAATAAGACATTACTGAAAGATCAAAGGTCAGTTCAAACATCTGCAGGCATTTATCTGTGGCATCCATATTAATACCCATGGAAAAAAATGCCTTTATAAATCCTGCAAGATTTGAACGTGTGATAGGAACCCCTTTGGGTATTCCTGTTGTGCCAGACGTAAAAAATATATAAGCTAGTGTATCATCAGTAGTATCAACCGGTGATAAATTAATTTCTTTAAAAGTTAACTGTTTTGACCTGATAACATCCAGTTCAGGAAATAATGGCTGCCCGGATGAATCTATAACAATCGATACCCCTGCCTGTGTTAAAACATTCCTGTTACGTTCTGCAGGTGTTTCCGGATTTACCGGTACATAACATTTTCCTTCAAGCCACAAAGCGATAATAGCTGCATAAGTTTCGATATCATCATTCGCAACCAATCCTACATTACTATTTTCCTTTGAGAGTTTTTCAATTTCACTTCTTATTGCAGAAATCTTTTCAACAAATTGCCTGTAACTATAAAAAATATTATTGATACAAAATGCATTACTGCCGGCATATTCCTCTGCTGAAACCAGGAATGGCTCTATTACCTGTTCGTGAAATATATTTTTGTTCTTCATCTTCCCTTAATATTAAAAATCATTTATCCAGGAATTCCCTGCACCATAATTCTAACGTAAGCAGTTGGTATATCTGGTATGCATTATCCTCAATTCCGCTCCTGTCGTTATCGATTAGTTTTTTTACAACCCCATAATTAACAAATCCCCGTTTCAAAATTATTTCTTCGGATAGTAATTCGTCAACCATTGGTCTAAGATCATTTGATATCCACGACCTGATTGGTGCACCAAACGACGCTTTTGGCCTGTAAATAATTTCATGTGGTAAAAATTTTTCAGCTGCTTTTTTTAAAATGAATTTAGAAACACCCTTTTTTATTTTGAGGTCCCCTGGTATTTCCATTGCTTTTGACACAACCAGCTTATCAATAAAAGGTACCCGTACTTCTACTGAAGCAGCCATTGAAGCCCTGTCTGAGTAGGTAAGGTTCAATCCAAGCATAAACATATTTATATCAGTATTACAAATACGGTTGATGCTGTCTGATTTAAATTTTGAGTCAAATATCCTTTTGTGCTCCTCATTAATACCATCAATTCCACTCCAATAATCTGCCTTCACTAAATCTTTTAACTGATCGGTATCGTAATAAGAATAGCTTCTCATATAGGCTTTTTCAAGTGGCATAGTTGCAAAACTCATAAAGCGTTTTGCCCATCTTCCAAATTTAAATCCCTTGCCAGATATTTTAACCGGCAGCAGGTTCACTGTTTTTGCGATCACATATTTTACAGGTCCGGGAAGTCGGTTAAACCGCTGTGCCATCATGGTGGCTTTTTGCCGGCGGTATCCAAAAAATATTTCATCAGCACCCATGCCCGACAATAATACTTTAACTCCTTTTTCTCTTGCCGCTTTACAAATTAAATAAGTATTGATGGCTGCCGGATCGCCTATAGGTTCATCGAGGTGTTTCACCATGTGCGGCAGATCTTTAAGAATATCCGGGCTTATTTTTATTACGTGATGATCAAAGTGATGCATCTCTGCAAGCATGTTGGCATACTTCTCATCATCCGGCATGCTTTCTACTTTTTTATCCTTGTCAACAGTTCCAATGGTGTAAGTAGATAAATGATCATTGGATTTTTTTGCCAGAACAGAAATTAATGATGAATCGAGTCCGCCGCTTAAAAAACAACTTACCGGCACATCGGCAACCATGTGGCGTTTAACTGATGATTCCATTGTGTTTGCCACATCTTCGGCAATGCTGTTTATATTGGTTGATTGAATACCACCATCGGCATCATGCAGATCCCAGTACTTAACCAGTTTGATCCCTTCAGTTTTACTATACAGCATATAATGTGCTGGTGGCAGTTTATAACATCCGTTAAACATGCTTTCATTACCTGATATCCATATATAATTCAAACAGCTAACCAGTGATTTTGAGTTAATGGTTTTATTGAACCCGGGAATATCAACCAGTGTTTTTAATTCAGAGCTGAAAGCAAATGCTCCATTGATCTGTGTATAAAATAATGGTTTTATACCAAAATGGTCTCTTACGATAAACAGGTCATGGTTGTCCTTGTTATATACTGCAAAAGCAAACATTCCCAGGAAATGACTGAGGCAATCATAACCATAGTTCCTGAACATTTCAAGCACAACTTCGGTATCGGAAGATGTTTTGAATTCAACCTGCTTTTCTGTCTTTAGTTTATTCTGAAGTTCTTTATAATTGTATATCTCCCCGTTGAAAATGGCTACGAGATTATGTTTATGAAATGGTTGGTTTGCCGCTTCGCTCAGGTCAATGATAGAAAGCCGCTGGTGAGCAAAGGCAATATAATCATCATGCCACACAGACTGGTTATCCGGCCCCCGGTGTTGCTGGATCTTGTTTGCTTTTTGAGCAAGATCAACGTTATTTTCAAATCCAATAAATCCTGCAAGTCCGCACATGGATTAATAATTTATTCGGTTTTAATTATTTATGCCTTGTTTAAACGACAATTAATGATAAAAATTGTTTATATAATACTCAACATAAGATTTAAGGCTTATTACTGTATCAGCGGCTAATTCCGGTTTATTTTGACTGGTCCGGATAACATCTGCAATCTCTTGTGCCAATGAACCGGCATCACGGGTCTTAAACAGTTTTGTGCCAGCCGGCCTGATCACAACATCTGACGCAATAACCGGCTTACCCAAAAACGACCCTTCTCTTACTGTAAGTGCATCTCCGTCTGTATTGGTTGGCCTTAAAACAATATCTGTATTTATTATCAACTTAATAAAAGATAAAGGTGCCTCCCAAATAAGAAAACAATCTTCCAGTTCAAAATCTTTTATCATTTTTTTGTACTCCCCGGTTTTTATCACCCCACTTCCATCACTTACAACAAAAATAGTTGCGGCCTTAACAGCATTCTCTTTATTTTTTTTTGCCGCCAGGATGCAAAGGTCTAAGCCGTACAAGTCCTCATTTTCATGCCTGTCGAGCCGCCATGCATTTGCGACACATATTTTATACCCCTGTGATCTTCTTTTTTCTATCCAATTGGCAACATCAACAGGTATTTCTGGTTCACTATTTACGTCTGGCGGTAAAAACGCTTCTTTAATAATGTATTGCTTTACATTAAATGCATCAGCCAGTTCTTTACTTACAAAAATTACTTTGTTACAATTATTCAATATCGCCCTGTCCATTGGCCGTATGTTGGCACCCCTGCCAGGCTCATAGCCATGTATGGTCATTATCTTTTTTTTAAAGAACAAACTGGCTGCTGAAAAATGCAGCAACCGAAAAAAAAATTTGCCGCTATGAATATGAACAATATCTGTTTTTAGAACTTTATACAGGTATGTAAAAATGTTCAGTGACCGTAAATTGAAAATTCCTTTTTTCTTTTCTCTCGATTCATCTACCACATCAATATCAAATTCATCAGAAAGAAGCATTTTTAATCTTTTAATGTGCATGCTTACGCCTCCGTATGGCGGAGGATAAGGTCCAATTAAAAGTATTCTCTTATTACGCATTCTTTGTTTATATCGATTCAAAAATTGACATTAGTTTCATACTCACTTTTTCTGAATCAAAATAGGTCTCAGCCGTCTTCCTGGCTTCAGGCCCCAACGATCTTATTTTATCGGGATCATTAACAACAGACATTATTGCATCTGAAAGTTCTTCCACTGAATCCGGGTTGATCAATAAAGCATTTACCTCATTAAATAAATAATTTGGAACATCTCCCACTTTTGTTGCGATCACTGCTTTGCCTGCAGCCAGGAATTCTCCTAATTTAAAAGGGAACCCGGCATTTGCATATATGGAGTTGATCCTCGTCATACAAAAGATATCACAATTGTTAAGCAGGTTGTAATAATCATCTGTTTTTAAAAAACCCATGAACCTGATCCTGTCTTTTGCAGCTACCGCATCAATTTTTGTTTTTATTTCTTCCAGATCTGATTTGATCGGAGCCGAACCGGTTAATATCAGTTGTATTCCCTGGTCTTTTTTGCTTACCACATCAAAAGCGTCGATCAGGTATTTCAACCCATCTTTTACCGCATACGATCCTCCATAAAATATTTTCAGGTTGTTTTTATCTGTATGATATCCATTGTTTTTAAAATAGTTCAGGTTTACGGTAATAGGTATCAGGCTCACTGGAACTTTAGCTTTAGCAATAAGCTCTGCTCTTTCATATAACTGTTCCGAAATAGCAACAAAATGATTGGTAAAGCGCCTCGAAAACCTGAATAAGAATATTGACGTTTTAAGCCTTAGTTTATTTATAAAACCATCAGGGCGTTCAAACCGGTTGTCTTCAATAATATCCAGGATAATTTTGTAGCCGATCAATCTTGCATACAGCAGGAATATGATATTCTTCAGGTCGGCGTAATTATAGTTATACAGGATATTTTTTTGTCCCTGTTTTTTATTTTTTTTTAAAAAAGAAATTCCACTGCCCCAAAAACCAAATATACTGAAGGGGTTGCTGAGCCTGAAATCAATGATCTTAAAATTTATATTGTTAAGCATCCCCAATTTACCAATGGGTTCCCTGTTGTCTTTTTGATAAATAAGATTGTGTGCTGTTACCAGGTTTTTACTGATCAAGGGTTCAATCAAATTCCTCACCCTTGTAGAGCTCGCCATTCCGTCGAAACACGAAACGCCCATGATCACTATGTTACACCCGTTAGAAACCATACATTAATTCTTCATTCATTTAGTTTATCAATACTGTTAAATCAGGATACCATGGAGGAAAGCACTTCCCTGAACCGGTTCCTTATTTTTACAGAATTGTAATTTGTTTCTGCAATGTTAACTGCATTTGCTGTTATTTGTTTTCGCAGGGTTTCATTTGTCACCAGGTCATTTATCGCTTCTGCCAGAATATCAGTATTATTTTCTGTAACCACTTTTGCCCAGTTATTTTGTTTGGCATCTATAACCAGCGCCGTTTCTGCCGGACCAAAAACAAGTATCGGCGTTCCGCACATCATATACTCGGGTGCCTTGGTGGGCATTGAATATTTGATATATCTTATTGAATCTATGGTGAAATCATAAGGCAGGTAAAGAAAATCAGCTTCAGCAAAAACTTTCGGCAATTCACTATAGGCTACCATAAGCTTATGCTGTACGCATTTATAATTTTCAACCCATTGCGGTTTATCCTTTGTTTGTAAAAAGAACTGCACTGACCTGTTGAATTGGTTGTTTACTTTATCAATAGCTTTTGCCAGTGTTTCCAAAGTTATATCTATGCCGGGGCCAATTCTGCCGGCGTATAAAATACCCGGCGCTGCACTCAATGCATAATTTTTTTTCTGGTGGCTCTTCCAAAAATCTATTTCAATAGGATTGTGAAAAGTAATAAAGTCACGGCCATATCTTTTTTTGTACTCCTCGGCCATGGCATGGCTAATACTTAGCAAGGTTGTTGATCTGCCGATTAATACCCTTAATTCACGATCTATTTTTTTATGCCAGTAGTTTTTAAATGGTCCCTTCTGACTGATGGTTGAAGGCCAGTCGTCCATCACATGGTACACCATTGGTTTTTTAATGTACTCCTGCATCTGCGTGCAAAATAAAACCAACTCCCTTGTAGGAGCCTGGGCATAGATCACATCAGGTTTGTACTCATCGATCCATTTCTTCAGTTTATCTGACAACCCAAGTTTAGATATGCCATGAAATAATCCAACATATTCCAAAAAGGGGTAGAAATATTTATCTACCAGCCGTGCTCTTAATTTCGATTTACCCGAAGATGAAGGGGCAACAGTATTGTTATTATTTGTCTTTACTATTCTTTGGCCCGATGGAACACTGCGTTGTAAAAGATTGAAGGGGAATGCCCATTTATATTCTTCCTTTCCGAGTATATAATAGGTATCGCATATCTCCGTGTTCAGGTTATTGAACATATGATCGGTACACACTACAGCTATCTTGTTTTTATCCCAGCCTCCAAACAAATTTGCCTGAGTAATACCTCCCCCAAAATCGTTGTTAAAGGGCTGACCTATTATTAAAGTTTTGGGTGATGGCATTTGTACTGTTCAGAGTTAGGTTTAGTGTATTGGAGTTTTTTGATCTCAACTATATTTTTTGCTGTAAATAAGTTTTAATGGTATTATCAGACAGGTTCCTGATCTTTTCAGAATAACAAATTCCCGCAGCTATCCAAACCAATATATAATTCATGGTAAAAACAACACCACCAGAGGGATATAAATACACGATCCACAAAAACACCCACATGGCGGCTCCTTTTGATAAAACATTCTTTGATTTAAAAAATCCTTTATAAACTGCCGGAACAAACATGAGCAGCAAAAGGGTTAAATTCAATAAACCTCCTTTTAAAATTATTTCCAAATACCCCGTTTCTATACTATCACGGTATCCTGCTCCTTCAGCATCGTTAACATTATCTACAATGGGACAATAATATTTGCCTTTAATCCCCTTTCCAATAACCCAGTCGGTAGATGACATATCATCATACATCCATACTTCCACACCTGTCCTGGTATCTTCCTCTCCCCGCTCCACCAGGAAATCAAACATACTGGGTAATTTTATATCAGAAAGAGACACCGAAGCTATAGCTGCAAAAACTACAGCCACGCCAATGATAAGTGCTTTTTTCTTGGTACTGATAATGTAAATCATACCCATACAAGCCATTGTGGTTGCACACATAAAAATCAATCCACGCCGTGCCCTGAAGATTGCAAAAAACAGGGTAACCATTATTATAAATACAGCAAAAATATTTTTTGTACCGATTTTTAATAATCCCTTTTCGCCTGTGAAATAAACATAATTGAGTAATAAATAGCCGATGGGCAAGGATAGGTAAACTGATATATTTTCAACCAGCCCCTGGCTTACCAGGTTCAACCTGTCATAATCATGCAGGGTATTATAAAATATAACAACACAAAGCAGGTAAACACCACTGAAGATCAGCAGTACATTAAATATCTTTTTATAAAACCCGATGTTCCTGGACAACAGCAGTACCACCGAAGTAAAATAAGGCAGTATGCCAAAAGTCGGGTCAAGAAACATTAGTTTTAAAGCATCCTTATCATACTGAGACCCCCGTAAAATTATGGTTACTGAATAAATTAAGTGAATAGTGAAAAGGGTTTTGAGATACTTATTATCAAACTTAAACTGCATTAAATTACTTCCTCCAACAACCATTGCAATAAATCCCAGTATCTGGATTGCCTGGCAACTGGCGGCGCTTAAGAATGAAGTTTCAGCGGCAGCCAGTACAAAAAATACCATGTACACCGTAAGGCCGTACCAGAAATAATTAAGATTTGTTTCCTGCTTTTTGGAAACGGTAAGTAGGTTATCTCCTGTGAAAATTTTTTTCTGTATCACGAAATTTAAAAAAAATTATGGGGTTTTATTTTACTTCTCTGTAAAGTAATTCAGGTTTCAAATTTCCAGTGAACATGAATATAAATCAATGACGATTAATAAGCAGTCCTGTTATTTTAGATAAACTACAGTTTTACTTAGTAACATTCATTTTAAACCCTGCCTGTTTTTTTTCACTGATCAGGTTCAGCAGGTATTTACTCAAAGCATGTCCGGCTTTTGTGTGCCCGCTGTTCTTCCAATGTCCACCATCTATTTTTAAATAGTCGTCTTCCTTGAACTGGTCAAACGGATCAACATATTTAATTGACAAGTCATTTAAAATTTTGATGAGGCTATTATAATAAAACTCTTTTCCCTTTTTAATCTCTTCTGCCGGTGGAATTACCAAAACAATCAATTCCGCATTATTCTCTTTAGTATAGTCTCTTAATTGTTTAAGATATCCCTCAGTCATTTTATATTCCTGGTCCTGCGTTTTCTTTTTAGTGCCATTTAAACGATTGACCGCTCTGTCGATGAGGCTGTTAATAAAAGTAATAAAGCGGCTTCTTATCAGTATTTTTTGTACAAAATTAAGTTCCTCCAGTGGATAAGAACCAGAAGCTTTTTTAAATGCTTCCCGCTTTGAAATTTTAAACGGTTTAAAATCCTTGTCATAATCATAAAGATTGTAGCAGGAAGCCAGTTTATTAAAAACAAGCCGGTCAAATGGAACTAAGTTATCGCCAAAATCATTGCCCAGGTAAAATCCTAAAACAACATAATTGGATTTTTGAAGTGGCAGGTATTTTTTTGTGGCAAAGAGAGAGTGGTTAGTCCCTGTGGCAGGAACACCGGTATTCCAGACCAATGTGGGATGAACCTTTTTAATATCGCTTTCCATGATATCAACATAGGAACTTCCTATATCTGACGAAGCACCCCAGGTAAAACTATCTCCCGTTACCAATATCCTTAAGGAATCACTGTTTGGTGAGATCTCAGTAAAATTATCTTTATCATGATACCCGTCATTATTAACCATCATTAACCTCTTATAATACCATATTTCTCTTAAAAAATAAACGGAATCTGTTTTTGTAGCCTGGTGTGCCACATATCTTGGCCCATTCGCTGAATCACATTCCCACCACTTTGCCTGTACAAATGAAAATCTTTTCATCATTTGATAGGTGGACTCGTAGTGCATAAAAGACAGTGCTACTTCACCTATAATAAAAGTGATAACAAACAGAAATGTCAGGGTAAATAAAATAAATTTTATTTTTTTGCCTTTCGAAACTTTAGTTTTTACACCATCCTTTTGCATAAAATAAATTTAATCCAATTTAAATTCCTCTTTCCAATTTGTATCGTTAGCTAATTTTTCCTGCCTGGTTTTATCAAAAACAAAATTACCAACTACCAGGAAATCCATTTCGGTACGCATAAAACACCTGAATGCATCATCGGGTGTGCAAACAATAGGTTCGCCACGTACGTTAAAGCTTGAGTTTACCAATAACCCGTAGCCTGTTTGGTTTTTAAATGCATTTATTAAGTTCCAATATTTTGGATTCGTTTTTTTACTTACGCTTTGTATCCTGGCAGAATAATCAACGTGCGTTACTGCAGGAATATCAGAACGTAAATGATAAAGCCTTTCATACATTTCCATACTGTTGTAGTTGGAAGGTAATGGCTTAATATGTTTCTCCTGAACAGGCATCACCACTAACATATATGGTGATGTCCCATCCATTTTAAAATATTCTTTCACGTCCTCCTCTAAAACAGATGGTGCAAAAGGCCTGAATCCTTCACGATATTTAATTTTAAGATTCATTTTCTTTTGCATTTCCGGGTTCCTGGCATCGCCTAGAATACTTCTGCCTCCCAAAGCCCTTGGGCCGTATTCCATTCTTCCCTGGAACCAGCCTACTACATTGCCTTCTGCAAGTTTGGATGCAACAACTTTTGTAAGCTCATCGAAATTTTCATAATAATCATACTTGCCGCCATATTTTCTTGCCATACCCATAACGGCTTTATCATCATACTCCGGTCCCAGGTAGGCACCCTTCATTGCATCAGCAACATTTTTATCAACGGTCCTTTTTTCACCTTTCCATAAATACCATCCTAAATATGCAGCACCCAAAGCGCCGCCGGCATCACCCGAAGCTGGCTGTATCCAAATATTCTTGAATATTCCTTCTTCTATAAGTTTGCCGTTAGCTACGCAGTTTAACGCAACACCACCTGCCATTACCAGGTTATCACTATTGGTTAATTGTTTTGCAGTTTTGGCAAGCTTTATTACAATTTCTTCGGTGATCTGTTGAATGGCTAATGCCATGTTCATATAGTCCTGAGTTATTTCCGACTCAGGATCTCTTGGAGGGATACCGAATAATGTTGTCCATTTTGCATTATTGGTCATCTTTAATCCTGTTGCATAATCAAAGTATTTCATGTTCAACAGAATTGATCCATCTTCCCTTACATCTACAAGTTCTCTTAACGTTTTTTCTTTAAACTCTTTTGTTTGTTGTGCATCGGGGTTGCCATAAGGAGCCAGACCCATTAATTTATATTCTCCGCTGTTTACTGTAAATCCGGTATAGTAAGTAAAAGCAGAGTACAATAACCCTATTGAATGAGGAAAATGTAATTCCTTCAGCATTTTTATGCTGTTTCCATTACCATGCCCGATAGTAGTTGTTGCCCATTCTCCCACACCGTCAACAGTTAATATGGCAGCTTCGTCAAAGGGCGAAGGATAAAACGCACTGGCGCCATGAGATAAATGGTGTTCGGGAAATAAAATAGGAAGTTTGCTGTTTCCAAATTTTTTAAGTTCGTCTTTAAGCATCTTTTTCATAAAGAGCTTTTCTTTTATCCAAACCGGAACTGACGTAAGAAAACTGGTCAATCCTTTTGGCGTAAAAGCATGATAGGTTTCAAGTAACCGTTCAAATTTGATAAAGGGTTTATCGTAAAATGAAACAGCTGCCAGGTCTTTATATTCTATGCCGGCTTCGCTCAAAACATATTTTACAGCCTCATGCGGAAATGAAGAGTCGTGTTTTTTTCGGGTAAACCTCTCCTCGTGTGCTGCTGCTATTATTTCTCCATCGCAAATAATGGCTGCCGCACTATCGTGGTAGTAGGCAGAAATCCCTAAAATAAATGTAGCCAATGCTGAATTTTTTTGAGTTAAAAAAGGGTATAAATAAATGGTGCAATGGCTGAACCTGCAGAAAGAACGATCAATACGCCGAATACCAAAAGCACTATGATCAACGGCAGTAGCCAGAACTTTTTTCTAACTTTTAAAAAAGCCCATAATTCACGTAAAAATTCCATAA
>JBDTUK010000041.1:0-13968 GCA_040007795.1 Ferruginibacter sp. | reverse complement strand
CCTGCAATAAAAAGAGATCCCGGCTATATTGATGCCGGTAATTACCAGGTCTTAAATAAGTCGGGGAAAATTATAGACCCATACACCGTTAACTGGCATGCATTAAGTGCTGGATATTTTCCTTACATAATCAGGCAGAGTACTGGTTGTGATAATGCATTGGGATTATTGAAATTGAATTTCTATAGCCCGTTTGGTGTTTACCTGCATGATACGCCGAACAAAAATTTATTTATGCTGAATAAGCGTTTCTTTAGTCATGGTTGCATGCGTATGGAAAAGCCAATGGATCTGGGGCACCTTGTTTTAAAAAATAATGTAATTGCTATTGATACACTCGAACAAAAGGGATGTTTGCTAAACCAGGCCCCTATTATTGTGCATGCAGATGAACATATGCCTGTAATTGTATGGTATAACCCGGCAGGCATTGACAAAAACGGCAGGCTGTTATTTTATGAAGATGTATATGGAAAATTTGACCGGTAAATTAAAATAGAATCATTTCCTGAAAACCTTACTCAATTTCTCGCCGGCTTTCTCCGCAAACTTTTTAGCCAGTAAACTAACTCCGTATGTGAATGAACTTTTAAAAATGTTGTCATCATTCATATTTTCTGCGGTCTTGTTCTTAAAAATACTGCCAATAGCATCTTTGGCAATATTACCAGGCCGTAAAGATTCTTTTACTTCCCTCCAGTTAACCCGTATCCTATTTTCCAGGTCCTGTTGTTCCTGCTTTATCCGTTTTTTTTCGGCTTGCAATTGCTTTATGTTTTTAATTCTCTTCATCGTCATTGCTGAATAATTGTTTTATCAATGCGTTCATTACCGGCAGCCGAATGATCCTTCCCCTTGCTTTCCATATCACTATCCCTGTTAACAGGTACAAAAAAGCTACGATAAGAAAACCGGCCCAAGTTTTCCCGATCCATTCCCCTAATCCAAATGACAATGCTATACCGGCAAAAATCGTAAAGAAAAAAAATACAACTGCCACTACTATACCTGCTGCTACATTCGCAATAATAACAGAACTTTTTTCTGCAACAGTTAATTTTGCTGACTCGATCCTGGTGTTTACATATGACTTTATGGTATCGGCCAATTCCTCTATTTTAGCAAATGCCCTTTCCATAACGATAGTTTTTATTTATCATTTAATCCTTTTACCAGATAAGTTTTCTCAGGCAAATTCTTCTACTTTTTCCCGTACAGTTTTTTCAATGTCTTCTTTAAGATCACTGAATTTTTCTTTGCCTTTACGAAATCTGTCTTTTACATCATCTGTAATTTTCTTTCCCTGCCCGTTGATCTTTCTTCTTGTTTCGGAACCTTTGTCGGGAGCAAATAAAATGCCCAATACCGCTCCGGCTGCAATACCAACAGCAACGGCAGCCAATATTTTACCACTTGTGTTCATAAAATTTAGTTTAGCGATAATTAATAAGTGCAAGTTAAAAACCGGATTTTTTTATCGGAATGACGGCCCTCATCCTTAATACTGACATTTATCAGAATAGCTAAAGACGCCTGATGGGAAAAACTGCGCTTAACTTATGATGCTGCAAAAGATCAATTGCTGCTGCCTTTTTGTACTAACGCATATAGCCTGTCAGCATCTTCTTTGCGGCATAGCTCTGTTCCGGGATTCATTGTTGCAGCTGTGCCGCAGGCTACTCCGTATTGCACAGCTTCAGCCAGGTTTTTCCCTCTCGCTAAAAAATAAATGATACCGGCAACCATACTATCGCCTGCACCAACAGTACTTTTTCTGTTCACAGGCGGAGGAGTGAATATTTCAGTCATATTATTTGTTACAAGCATGGCCCCTGCCGCACCCATTGATATCACCATCACTTCGCATTTTCCATTTGCAATAATACCTGAAGCAATATCTTTTGCTTCAGCATGCTGTATATCTTTTTTACCGGCCAGGAAACTTAATTCGCCAAGATTTGGTTTTAGCAAATAAACGCCTTCATCAGCAGCATTCCTTAATGGCTCACCTGATGTATCAACAATAAATTTTGCATTGTTTTTTTTAGCAATTTTTGCCAGTTGTGCATAGATGTTCAACGGAACACCGGGGGGTAAACTGCCACTGGCAATAATAAATTCAGCATTATTTATTTTTTGTACCGCTTTTAAACATTGTTTCCATTCGTCTTCGCTTAATGCAGTTCCCGGCATGCCAAAGCGATATTGATCATTGCTGGATTCTTCAACCACAATAATATTTTCTCTTGTTTCATTGGAGGTTTCAATGATCACAGCAGGTATATTTTCTTCTTCCAGTAAGTGGTTAAAAAATTTCCCGGTATAGCCACCGGAAGGAAAAACAGCAATGGCTTCTGCACCCAGCTTTTTGATGGCCCTTGCTACATTAATACCACCCCCGCCGGGTTCCAGCTTTGGAGCAACGCATTGCATTTTTTTGTCGGGAGCTAAAAATGGTACTGATGTGCTTTTATCAATACAGGGGCTGAATGTAATAGTAACGATGGAAGGCATGTATCAAGATACTGATTATTTCCCTTCATTGTAATCAGGTCATTGATGAAGTGCCATTACCGGAACATGACAATGTAATACCAATTGTTTGGTATGGCTTTTATGGGTCAGTTTATCCATCAACCCATGCCGCTTTGGCAATACAACCAACAGATCAATATGATTCTTTTCTGTAAAATCCATAATGCCTTCATCTGTATTTTCCTTACTGATGAAATGATATTTAGGATTTAGATCCCCCAGCATTTCCTGCATCATACCTGATTCAAAAACAATATCTGCATCAAATATTTCTCTCTTGCCGGTATTCAGGATATGCAACTCTGCATTAAAGTCATTTACCAGCATTCTGATCTCATCAATGGGTGTTGATTCAACAACCTCGTTCAGGTCGCTTGCCAGGCCAATTTTTTTAACGGCAGAAAAAGCAGCTTCAGGTGGTACCGTAATTATTGGCCACAACAGGTGTTTCATGGCATGTACGGCGTGGCCGCCAAACAGCAAATGATCCGCAGCTGTTGTACCCTGGCTTCCCATCACGACGGCATATGGTTTTATATGTTCACAAACTGCTTTCAATTCACCAAAAAAACTTCCCATCCTCACTTCTGTTCCAATATTGATCTTATCATTTACTTTTTGTTTCAATTGATCTTTAAGATCATTAATATCTTTTTCTGTGCTCCGCAACATGTCTTCCAGGTTCATAACCAGGGGCAAATCACTATAGCTGATAGGCACCTGGAATACATGCAACAATAATACATCTGCCTTGATCGATAAGGCCATATCTGTTGCATAATCAGCTGCATTTAAAGCAGCAGGAGAAAAATCTGTTGCTAAAATTATTGTTTTCATAAAACTATTTTTATAATTAATAATATTGTATTAGGGCAATGTGATGATGGTCTTTCAACAGGCCTTCGTCTACAAACTCCACATCACCGCCATGTTCCAGCACTTTTTCCATCACATCATCCACCGCATCTTTAATGTAAGAAAACCTGTTGTATGGTTCTATTGCTTTATAAATGATCTCATCTGTGCTTCCACGCTCTGCTGCATACATATAATTTTTTTCAACAAGTAATAGCCGTCCCTTTTGACTCATGGCTTCACGCCATACATCCCTCATGCCAACGGCCAGTTTCTTTTTACCCGCTGCTTCATCCAGCTGATTCAATATATCTTTTTGCTTTACTTTCTGCCAGTTGGTAATGTATGGCTCCAGTTTTTCTTTTAGTTCCGGCAATGTCACATCTTCATAATTACCGGTTATATATTCAATCACTGCACCTGTATGTTTAGTCAGCTTCTTAAAATGTCCCATTATTTTTTCGGTACCTAAAATAAAAAGGGGCAAAGGGTATGCCTTCAGAATAATATCCAGTGTGTTATCAATGTGAAGAAGGAATTTATCCATTACTATTTCTTTTCGTTCAGATATGTCTGAAAAATTTGCTACTCTTCCGGGCAAGTCGTTATCGTAAGCATGTACAGATTCCGGTGTATTGGATATTATCCGCACAAAACTGGCATGGTTGCCCAGGTACATCTTGCTTTTATCGCTGCTCAACAACAATAAAAGATATTTGTGCAATTGCTTTTTACAATACACCAGGTCACGGATCTCAAATGATTCATCAACGATCAGTTTTTCTTCCACAGCTATATCCAGGTATAATACTTTTTCAAAAACAGGCGAAACATAAATGGCAATACTTTTTTTGTAGGTACTAAAATTCAGGTTTTTAATAATGGTTTTTAATTTCTGCATCACCAGTATACCCATCTCATCAGGATAATTTTCCGTCAATTGCTGCTCTACTTTATCAGCAGCCATTTTAAGTGAATAAGTCAATTCAACTTTCGGCTTCATTTTCGGTTCAAATGGCAAAATAATCGACACGGCAGGCCGGTAATGCACCGCCTTCATCACTTCCCGTATTTCGGGGGTTATAACCGGGTTCATAACAATTTGTTTGAGAACGAAACTACTTTTTACTATCCGGCAAAAAACTGATTGTCATCATTAAAATCTTTGATTATCCTCATTTATCCGGCATGGGGTTTTGGTATGCGCTGAGCCAGGGAGACAAACAGTATTAAAAAGGCAATAATTAACCATGAAGCTTTCTTATTTTTAAACCATGAAATTTCAATTTTGGTCTGTTGGAAAAAATCACGAACCTTATGTAAAAGAAGGTGTGGAGATATTTACCAAAAGAATATCCAATTACTATCCGGTAGAGTGGAACATACTACCCATGCCAAAAAACAGCGCCATGCTCAGTGAAATGGACTTAAAGAAAAAGGAAGGAGAAATGATAATTGGTTTTTTACAGAAGGAAGATTACCTGGTTTTGCTGGATGAAAACGGAAAACAGCTAACCAGTGAAGAGTTGGCAAATTTTATACAGCTAAGAGCCAATGATAGCATTAAGAATATTGTGTTTTTAATTGGCGGGGCTTATGGTGTTAGTGATGCGGTAAAGAAAAGGGCAAATTTTCAATGGAGTTTAGCCAAACTTGTTTTTCCCCATCAACTGGTACGGTTAATTTTAACAGAGCAGGTGTACCGTGCCTGCTCCATCAACCGCAACGAAAAGTATCATCATAGTTAAAAGAATGATTTAGATTTGAATCTTAAAATGTAGATATGAATTTCCAGGATTACCCGATTACCATTGGACTAATTGTTGCGAATGTGATTTTTTCGTTGATAGGTTTTTCAAATGCAACACTGGTTGATAAAGCCATTATGTGGCCTTACCGGGTGGCAAGAGAAAATCAATATGTCCGTTTTATTAGCTCGGGTTTTCTCCATGCCGATATGATACACCTGTTCTTTAACATGTTTACGCTCTTCTTCTTTGGAAGTCTTTTAGAAATGTATTTTAAGGTATATGACCTGGGAGGAAATCTATCTTACCTGGCTCTTTACTTTTTAGGCTTGATAGTTTCTGATATTCCCAGTTATATCAAACACAAAGATGATTATAACTATCGGTCACTTGGAGCCTCAGGCGCAGTCGCAGCAGTGGTTTTTGCCACAATAATTTTTAGCCCCTGGAGCAGTATCTATATTTATGGCGCTATAAAAATATCTGCTGCCGTGTATGCAGTGCTTTACATAATATACTGTGTGTACATGGGCAAAAAGAGTGGAGACAATATCAATCATGATGCTCACTTGTGGGGATCGTTGTTTGGACTGGCATTTACACTTGCATTGATCGCTGCATTACAACCTGCATTATTTACCGGCATCATAGATCAACTCAAGCATCCAAGCTTATTCGGCAATTGATAAAGTGATCTGTAAAATATTTTTTGTTTTACCGGTAATTTTAAAGCGGTCATCAATTCGCAGGCCAACAACCCAAATAATTTTTTTATCCATTTCAATCACCCATGTTTTTTCCTTTTGAGTGAGTGATAATTTAATATCTGTAAAAAAGCGACTGAGTTTCTTTTTCTTCTTCATGCCCAGCGGATAGAAGAAATCGCCTTGTTTCCATCTGCGGAGCAACAAGGGAAATTTTATTTCATCAGCATTTAATTCAGCTATACTGTTTGTGGTTTGTGGTTTGTAGTTTGCAGTTTGTGGCAGTGTTTTAATTTCAAGTTTACCCTGAACAAAATCAATGTGAGCATGTTCTGCTTCAATTAGTATATTTTCTGCCTGTTTTGTTTCATTAGGCGAAATAATAAGCCAGTTACGGTTTTTAATTATCCGGTGTGTGGGTGACTGAATGTATTTACCGGTCTCACTTTGCAGCAAAGCAATAACTTCATCAGTTTGATGAGCAGTAAAACCATACTCTTTAATGATCTCGTAAACAATGGTAGATAAAGGTTCTGTTTTCAATAGTTTTAAAACCGGGATATGAATTTCATTACCCTTCTGCTCCAATAACTTTTTCTTATGCAGATCAACAGATTGCTGATATAATATTTCAATCTCCCCAAAACGTTGCAAATTATCCATCAAATTATCTTCAACCTGCGGAAATACTTTTTGCAGGTCCGGGATCAATTGATTTCGAAAATAATTCCGGGTGTATTTATCAGATGCATTGGACGAGTCTTCAACATAAGACAGTTTATTTAACAGGGCAAACTCTTTTATATCTTCTTTTTTTGCAAACAACAGTGGACGAATAAGATTTCCCTGCTTTGGTGAAATTCCTCTCAAACCACTAACACCAGTACCTTTGAAGAAATTCATCAATAAAGTTTCAATGTTATCATTGGTATGATGAGCAGTAATTATCCAATGGGCTATTGACAGCTTGCCTGTCAATTCTTTAAACCAGCCATATCTTAATTCTCTTGCAGCAACCTGGATACTTAGTTTATTCTCGCCGGCATATTTTTCTGTATCAAATTTTTTTATCAGCATTTCAACTGCGTATTTATTTGCCAGTTCTTTTACAAAGTTTTCATCCCTGTCACTCTCGGCTCCTCTCAATTGAAAATTACAATGAGCGATAATAAAATCGTACCCTGCCTGTTTGCACAGTTCGCATAACACCACAGAATCCACTCCGCCACTTACAGCAAGCAGCAATTTATCTTTTGGTTGAAAAAGATTTTGTTTTTTTATGTTGTTAGTAAAATTTTTAAGTAAATTCATATTAATTTCATGTATGCATAAATTAGAATTACCCTGCAGGATCTTACTAATTATTCACTGTATAATTACGCTGTTAGGTTATATTGCCTTTATTCAAACATACTATCAATTGGCTTCTCCACTTATTCCGTCATCCATTGTTTTTCAAATTGTAAAGGGCTCGGTCTTTGCAAGTTTTCCAGTTGGTATTCTTCTTATAGTTTCTTTGTTGTTCTACTTTTTTCAAAAAAGGATCATAGTTATCATCATCAGCACAGCTGCAATCCTTTGTTATTACTTGTTAGCAAATATAATTTTGATCTAACTCTGCTGCACCAAGCTATAAAAGTACAAATGAGTGACACAACGAAGATGCCATGAATACTCCGGCTCCGCTCTGTACAAATGCAGGTATCATCAAAATAAAACAACAATCTTCGTTTTCATCTTCCAGTTCCCTCTCCTTTGGAGTTCCTTGCAAAGGAACGAGCGTAGCTCCTGGGGTGAGGCCGTTACTCTTCAATATCCTCCAATGCTCCCTGCAACTCACTATAAGTATGATGATCGCCTGCTTTTTTAGCCTCTTCCATTCCTCTTTTGTAAATCCTTATGGCTTTATCAAAATCTCCTGCCCGTTCCAACAATTTTCCCAAATGATAATATGATCCGATATAAGTGGGCTCCCTCAACAAAATTTCATTGAATAATTTCCGGGCTTCCTCATCCTGCTCAACCTTAATGTATTCCAGTGCCAGCGCATGTTGCAGAAAACTATCCTTACCGGATGTTTTCATATACTCCAACAATTTTTCTATCCTGCTCATACCACAATATTTTTTTACGTTTTTTAATCAATTTATCTTCGCATCTCTTATCTTTGCATTAGTTGCATAAACAACTTATTTTAGGATTTATAAACTTATTACATGAAGATCTTAGTTTGTATCAGTAAAACACCGGATACCACGGCAAAAATAGCCTTCGCCGATAACAATACGAAATTCGCTGCAGATGGCGTGCAGTGGATCATCAATCCATACGATGAATGGTATGCCCTGGTCAGGGCCATTGAATTAAAGGAAGCCGATGCTTCAACAGTGATACATTTGGTTACTGTTGGTGCTGCAGATTGCGATCCCATCATTCGTAAAGCATTGGCATTGGGCGGCGATGAAGCCATTCGGGTTAATGCAGACAGTCATGATAGTTTTTATATTGCTTCTCAAATTGCTGAAATAGCCAAACAAGGTAATTATGATTTAATATTTACCGGTAAAGAAACTATTGATTATAATGGTTCATCAATTGGTGGTATGGTTGCAGAGTTACTTGATTTACCGTATGTTTCTTTGGCAACAAAATTCGACCTGGAAGGAACCAATGCTATTATTATTCGTGAAATTGAAGGAGGCGAAGAAACAGATAAAGTGGCGTTACCTTTAGTTGTAAGTTGTCAGAAAGGAATGGCAGAGCAACGTATTCCAAATATGAAAGGCATTATGGGTGCAAGAAGTAAACCGCTAAAAGCAGTTGAGCCAGTTGCTGTAGATTCACTTACATCTATTGCTTCATTTGATCTGCCACCTGCAAAAGCAGGTGTTAAACTGGTTTCACCTGATCACCCTGAGGAATTGGTAAGATTATTACATGAAGAAGCAAAAGCCATATAATGAATAGTTGATAATGAGTTAATGGATAATTTTTTATGTTTTAAAACTTTATTGATTCCTCACAAAACTATTAATTATGAAAGAAAATATTTTAAAACAAAAAAGTTTCAATTTTGCTGTTAGAATTGTAAATCTTTATAAATATTTAAAGAAATAACATGGTGAATATATTTTATCTCAACAGCTAATAAGAAGCGGAACATCAATAGGGGCAATAATCAGAGAGGCCGAACATGAAGAAAGCCTTAAAGATTTTATACACAAATTAAGTATTGGATTAAAGGAAGCAAATGAATCAAAATACTGGCTGGATTTACTTTTTGCTACAAGCTTTATAACAAAGAAGATGTTTGAATCTTTAAATACAGATTGTGAGGAATTGTTAAAACTTCTTACGGCCAGCGTAAAAACAAGTAAACTAAAAATTAAATAAATTATCAATTATCAACTTTTAAATTATCCATTATTATGGTTTTAATTTTTCTTGATCAATCGGAAGGCCACATTAAAAAATCATCTTTAGAGGCAGCAAGCTATGGATCAAAAGTTGCAGAACTTTTAAACACAAGTGCAGAAGCTATTGTATTAGGCGCTGTGAATGATGATCTGCCATCTCTTGGTAAATACGGCATCAAAAAAATACATACCGTAAAAAACGATGCACTGAATAATATGGATGCACAGGTATTCACTAAAGTACTGGCAGAAGCTGCAAAAGCAATGGATGCAAAAGTGATCGTCTTCTCCAATAATTTTAATGGTAAGGCAATCGCCCCAAGATTAAGTGTAAGATTGAAAGCAGGGTTGGTTTCAGGTGCTGTTGCCCTGCCTGACCTGAGCAATGCACGCCCGGATGAACCCGTCGGACGGGGATTTACTGTAAAGAAAAATGTATTCAGCGGTAAAGCATTTGCCAATGTTACTATCACTACAGATGTCAAGATCATATCGCTGAATCCAAACTCTTATAGTATAGTTACAACAAATGCTGTTGCAGAAGTATCAGAATTTGCTGCAACCGTAGATGCTGCTAAAGTTCAGGTGACTGCTACCAATAAAGTGGTTGGCGAAGTTCCTTTGAGTGAAGCAGAAATCGTTGTTAGCGGTGGCCGTGGATTAAAAGGGCCTGAGAACTGGGGATTGGTTACTGATCTTGCAAAATTATTAGGCGCTGCTACTGCCTGTAGCCGCCCGGTTGCCGATATACACTGGCGCCCACATCATGAACATGTAGGACAAACCGGTCTTGCTATTGCACCGAATTTATATTTTGCCATTGGCATATCAGGAGCCATACAGCACCTGGCTGGAGTTAACAGAAGTAAAGTAATTGTTGTTATTAATAAAGATCCTGAAGCACCGTTTTTTAAAGCGGCAGATTATGGCATTGTTGGTGATGCTTTTGAAGTGATGCCTAAGATAATTGAAGCCGTAAAAAAACTAAAAGGAGTATAAACTCTAAATAACTTTTATATTCAAAGCCTTCCTGCTATTTTGGAAGGCTTTATTTTTTACATTTGTTGCTTAAACCAAAAAAATGAAGAAATCTCTTATCCTTTTAATTTCCTTTTTCATCGTTGTTTCTGTTAATGCACAAAAAAACTTCCAGGGAGAAATAACGTACCGGCTTCATGTTAGTAACGAAGAAAAGGCTGATGCAGAATTAAAAATACTGTTTGGTGTTAATAAGTTAAAGCTTCGTTTTAAAGAAAAAGAAGATTACGATAAAGAAGGCCTGATCGTTGTGTTTGATTCTGCTGCTATATTTATTGTAAACAAAGAGACTAAAACCTACACCAGAAAACCGCTCCATACCAATGCGCCTGCAAAACATTTTTCAAAAAAATCATTTGCCGGGTATTCTTCTACTCCACTTATTCAGGAAAGCAATGGATTGGGAAATATACTTGGTGGAATGATGGGGACATCTGATATTGTTTTTTATTTATCAGATAGCCTGTACTACAATATACCTGCCGCTTTTGTGGGTAACCAGGAATTAATAGCCATTCAAAAAAACAAAATAGTTTTGGGGGCAGAAATAAATATCAACAGTCCATATAAGGAATTGCAGGACAGCAGCTCAAACCAAACTAATCTTATTACTGTTGAAGCCGTTGAAATTAAGCCTATGATCATAAATGAAGATGAATTTACCATTCCGGCAGATTATGTTGACCGTAAAAGTTCAGACTACTCACCTGCTGAAGATTCAGTAGCAGTAAGCGCACCAGAAATAGATACTGTAGCCGTTGCACCCCCTACCGCCAGGAAAACCGTACCCAAAAAGCCTGTAAAATCAAATAAATCCAAAACTGCAGTTAAATCAAGTGCCGTAAAAAGAAAAGAGTAGTTACTGTTTTAGTTTTGGGAAACCTTTTGTTTTTATATTTGCTTTTATTAAGAATACATAATTGGCCTCCACCCGGGGATTTAAATATGAAAAAAATAGAATTGGAAATAGTGGCTTTATCACACAGCATTACACAAACGCACTCTTATGCCGTGGTATTGGGAGAGATAAATGGTTTGCGCCGCCTGCCCATTGTTATTGGTGGCTTTGAGGCCCAGGCCATTGCCGTAGCATTGGAACGTATGAGCCCGAGCAGGCCCCTTACCCACGACCTGATGAAAAATTTTATGATGGCTTTTAATGTAGAGTTACATGAAGTGGTGATCAACGACCTGCAGGAAGGTATCTTTTACAGTAAACTGGTTTGCAGTTCAGCCAATGATACGGTTGAAATTGATTCAAGGACCTCGGATGCATTGGCATTAGCTGTGAGGTTTGGCTGTCCTATCTTTACTTATGATACTATTTTAGACCAGGCCGGTATATTGATGGAAGATGATGAAAAGAAAAAAGTTAATTCTCCTGTTACATCCGAAACCGGTGGCAGTGATGACCTGAAATCTTTATCCCTGGAAGAACTGGAGGGGTTACTTACCGAAGTGCTGGATCATGAAGATTATATCAGGGCTATTGCTATACGTGATGAGATCAAAAGCAGGAAAGGCAAGTAATGAATAATTGATAATGAATTAATGGATAATACTTTTATTTCATAGTTGTCTTATTTTTTATTGCTGTTTTAATTTTCAGCTTACAATACTTTACTAAAACATTATCCACTATCAATTATTCCTTTATCAATTAAAATGATCGTTTTCCCCAATTGTAAAATTAATCTTGGATTAAATATCCCCCGTAAAAGAGAAGATGGTTTTCATGATATTGAAACCATATTTTACCCGGTACAGTTCACAGATGCATTGGAAGTAATTACAAATCCGCAAAGCAATTCTCACACGGAATTTATTGTAACAGGATTATCGGTAGATGGAAATGAAGATGATAACCTTTGCATTAAAGCCTGCCGTTTATTAAAAAAAGATTTCCCGCAATTACCTGCTGTAAAAATACATTTACATAAAGTCATTCCCATGGGGGCAGGCCTCGGTGGTGGCTCTGCCGATGCAGCCCTTATATTGAAATTACTCAACAATAAATTCAATCTAAACATTTCAACACCTGAACTTCTAAACTATGCCCTGCAACTTGGAAGTGATTGCCCGTTCTTCATCATCAATAAACCCTGTTACGCAACTGGCCGTGGTGAAGTGCTGGAAGAATTGTCTTTAGATCTGTCTGCTTATAAAATTGTATTGATCAATCCCGGGATCCATATAAACACAGGCTGGGCATTTTCACAGATCACTCCTACCCCATCAAAGAAATCTGTAAAAGAAATTATACAACAACCTGTTGAAACCTGGAAAGCAGAATTAGAAAATGATTTTGAAATACCTGTTTTTTCTGCCCACCCTGAAGTAAAAAAAATTAAAGAAGAGTTATACCGGCAGGGTGCTGTTTATGCAGCTATGAGCGGAAGCGGTAGTACGGTATTTGGGATATTTAATTCTCCTATTCCTGCTTCCTTATTTACTGACAGGAACTACCTTGCAAAAATCATAAATTAGTTTTATCTTGCACGAAATTTACAATCATTAATACGCTGTTTAACATATCGTCTTTTCTGCACAGCAACCTCGATCTACTCAATCATCGAGGATAACCAGTATTTATGCCCGGCCTGCGGGTTGATCTTTCATTGATTTTATTTTTATCCTCTTTCAATTTTAATTTATGAACTCAATTATATCTATATCAAATAGTACACAACATTATTTAGCGCTGGAAGAAAAACACGGGGCACATAACTACCACCCCATCCCTGTTGTAGTAAACCGTGGTGAAGGTGTTTTTCTATACGATGTTGATGGTAAACGTTATTATGATTTCTTAAGTGGGTACTCAGCCGTTAACCAGGGGCACTGTCATCCAAAAATTATTGCAGCATTAACAACGCAGGCACAAAAGCTTACCCTTACCTCAAGGGCTTTTCATAGTAATTTATTGGGCGAATATGAAAAATACATTACCGGTTATTTTGGATATGATAAAGTATTGCCCATGAATACCGGCGTAGAAGCAGTAGAAACAGGTATTAAATTAGCCAGGCACTGGGGTTATAAAGTAAAAGGCATCGGCCAAAGCAAAGCAAAGATCATTGTATGCAGCAATAATTTTCATGGAAGGACAACAGGTGTTATCTCTTTCAGTACCGATACGTCTGCCACAACTGATTTTGGCCCTTTCATTCCCGGTTATGAAACAATTCCCTTTAATGATTTACTTGCTTTGGAAAAAGCACTGCAGGATAAAAATGTTTGTGCATTTCTATTTGAACCTATCCAGGGCGAAGCCGGCGTGGTAGTACCCGACGAAGGTTACTATAAAGGAGTAAGAACATTATGCAGTGAATATAATGTATTGATGATTGCAGATGAAATTCAAACAGGGTTGGCAAGAACCGGAACAATGCTGGCCTGCGATCATGAAAACGTACGTCCGGATATTTTGCTTTTAGGAAAAGCATTAAGTGGCGGGGTATTACCGGTTAGTGCTGTTTTATCGGATAATGAAATTATGATGACCATTAAACCGGGTGAACATGGCAGTACTTATGGTGGTAATCCATTGGCCTGTGCTGTAGCCATAGCTGCCTTAGCGGTTTTGAAAGACGAAAACATGGCAGTAAATGCAGAAGCCATGGGTATATTGTTACGCAGCGAATTAGAAAAATTAAATTCTCCGTTTATCTC
>JBDTUK010000040.1:0-9801 GCA_040007795.1 Ferruginibacter sp. | reverse complement strand
AAAGAGCATAAGCTTCTTTTCCATAAGCACTCATACACATCACTTTCTTTCCTTCTACCATGGTTGGCATGGCATCCCAGATAAATTTACGGGAAGAGCCCCATGAAAAATCACGAACCATGTCTGCTTTAAATATCCATGTCTTTTTTTCTTTTGATTTTTGTTTTTCTCTTGCAACAGCTTCATCAAGTGTTACAATTTCTGTAACATCATTTGCTGTTTGTGCTTTTTGCCAGCGGGCAAACTGTGCAGCTGATAAAACCTGTTGATAATTTTGTCCCTGCCCTGTTGACATTACCACATGATCAGCAGGAACGGTCATTGCTACTTTAAAATTTCCAAAGGTCAATGCAAACTCTCCGGAACCAACAAACTGGTGGTTCTGCCATCCCTGGAAGTCGCTATACACACACAGACGTGGATACCATTGTGTCATGGTGTACAGGTCATTTCCATCTTCAGGAAAATTTTCGAAGCCACCACGGCCACCATATTTTGTTCTTTCTATGATGTTATAGTTCCAATCTATTTTAAAAACGAATTGCTGACCGGGTTTTAACGCCACTGGCAATTCTATCCTCATCATTGTTTTATTGATGGTGTACTTTAATAATTTTCCTGCAGCATCTGCAACCCTGGTAATATTGTCGCCATACTCCCTGTCCTTATCTACTTTACCACTAAACCTTGTAATCTCCTGCTCAGAAATGGTCTTGGGCATAATATTACTGTTTTGATAACCCGAGTTATTGGTATTGCTGTGTTCATTTTCATCCAACTGTATCCATAAGTAGGTCAATACATCTGGTGAATTGTTGAAATAGGTAATGGTTTCTTTACCCATTAACCGGCGATTGGGTTCATCCAGTTCGCAAACAATATCATAGTCGCAGCGCTGCTGCCAGTACTTTGAGCCGGGTGCACCACTTGCAGTACGGTATTCATTTGGTGTTGGAAGAATGGTTCCCAGTTGTTCAAACCGGTTACCATGATTACTGCCCGGGTTATTTTTTATGTCCTGGGCATTGGCACAAATGCCAATAAAAAGTAAAAAAGCAAGAGCTGTTAGTTGTTTCATTTTTTATTGAGTGTTTATTATTTAAGAATTTACTTGTACTACTTCGCATAGCTTCGTAGTACTAAGCAGGAAAACGTTCCCATATCATTATTGATGCTTTTACCAACGCTACAACAGATAAAGCCCATACCCACCATTTGCGGTTAAAGCCTGCCTTATTTACAATAAGGAAACTTAAAACCAATATTCCCGTCACCACCACGACCTGCCCGGCTTCCAGGCCTATATTAAAGCCAAACAAGTTCCATCCCATGCTTTCATCTTTCATCATCATGAACCGGACGGCGTTTGCAAAACCAAGGCCATGGATCAACCCAAAGAACAATGCCAAAAAGTAATTCAGCCGCAGTGACCTGGGTTTATGATCCTGCTGAAAAAAATTTAAGAGCGCTGTTATTACGATCGTACATGGAATTAAGAATTCTACCCATTTACTGTTAACCCTTACTATATCATACACACTTAAAGCTAAGGTAAGTGAATGCCCAATAGTAAAAGCGGTTATCAAAACCAGCACCTGTTTCCAATTGCCAATTAAATAGATAGCACTTAAAGCCAATATAAAGAGCAGGTGATCTAAAGCGTCCCAGGCAATGATATGGTGCCAGCCCAGATCAAAATAAAAACCCAAATTCTGCATGAAAGAGCTTACAGTTAAATGTTTATGTTAGTTTTGCTGTTCAAATATCTTTAAAGAAACGATTTTTTACTAATCTCTTTGCTAAATGGCAGGTTTTTTATTTAAGTGGTTACTCATTGGCGGATTTTTACTCACTCCCCCGGCCCAGGTAAGCCATCCCATATTTGTAAGTGTTACTGAAATTGAGCACAATGCTAAAGACAAGACGCTGGAAATAAGCTGTAAAATTTTTACTGACGATTTTGAAAAGGCATTAAGACAGCAATATAATACCCACATTGATCTTCTTAATCCAAAAGAGAAAGCCGCAATGGAGAAGTTAGTAAGTGGCTATGTATTAAAACACCTGGCAATAAAAGCGGATGGGAAATCTGTCATTCTTCAATACCTCGGTTACGAGCAACAGGAAGAAGGTATTGTTAGTTTTTTCCAGGTAAATAATATCAGTTCAGTAAAAAAAATTGAGGTTACTGATAATATCCTGTTCGAATATAAGAAAGAGCAAATCAGCCTTATTCATGTAATAGTAAATGGGGACAGGAAAAGTACAAAGCTTGTTAACCCGGAAGAGAAGGCAAGTTTTGAGTTTTAGGAACGTTTCCCGTTTCTTGTTGTTTGTTTCTCGTTGTGCGTTTGTTGACCTTATAATTTAAAAGAACTAAAAATGAGGAACCAGAAACGAGAAACTAGTTTTCCTCCATCTCTTCCTTTATCTCTTCCGAAATTTTCACCAGTAGTTTATCAATCCTTTGTCCATCCATATCTATAATTTCAAAATCAAATCCGTTCCATTCAAAGCGTTCCCCCGTTTCCGGAATATGTTTCAACTCATGCAAAACAAAGCCGGCAAGGGTATCAAAATCATGTTCGCCTTCATTCATCCATTCTGTTTTTTCAAAGCGGCTTAAAAAATCATAAAAAGGAATTTGTGCATCCACCAGGTAAGTCCCATCCTGCCGTTCAACAATACCGTATTCTTCCTGCCCGCTTTGCGGCACATCACCAACAATGGCTTCCAGTATATCATTCAGGGTTATCATGCCTTCCAGCGTACCATATTCATTTACTATAAAACAACTGTGAATTTTTGTTTCTTTGAATTTTTCCAGCAATTGATAAGGGCTGTTATTTTCCGGAACAAATGTGGCTGGTTTAGACAGATCTTTTAGTAAGGTTGAAGCTGATGCCTTAACAATGTCTTTTACAAATACCACCCCGGTAATATCATCCACCTGTTTATTACAGATGGGATAGGTTGAATAAGTAAGCGCTTCAAACCTGTCTTTAAAAATTTGTACCGTGTCTTCTTCATCAAACCAAACTATATCGGTTCGGTGTGTCATCAATGAAGTTATATTCCTGTCGCCCAGGTGAAATATCCTTTCAATAATATCTTTTTCTTCTTCTTCAATGGCGCCATGTTCACTACCCTCGGTTATCATCGCTTTTATCTCTTCTTCAGTTACCGAGCTATCGCCTGATGTTTTTATATTGAATAATTTAAAGAACAACTGGGATATTCTGGACAGCAACCATACGATCGGATGAGTAATTACTGATAATACATTCATCGGGGCGGCTACCAGTCTTGCAATTTTTTCGGCACGTAACATACCCAGCCGTTTGGGAACCAGTTCTCCAAATATGATGGAAAGAAAAGTAACAATGATAACAATAATTACTGTAGAGATTGAGGCCGCATAGGGTTTCAGTAACTCAATTTTTTCAATGGAAGGCTGAACATAATGGCCAAATTTTTCGCCTGAGTACACACCCGTTAAAATGGCGATAAGCGTAATGAATATTTGTGCGGTAGATAAGAATTTCTCCGGGTTTTCGGCAAGGTCAAAGGCTGTTTTTGCTTTCAGGTCACCTTTTTTTGCCAGGGCTTCCAGTCTTGACTTACGGGCGCTAACCAAGGCGATCTCACTCATTACAAAGAGCCCGTTTATCAAGATCAGTAATCCTAAAATAAATATCTCAGCCATAAAATTTACACTAAACCGTAGTTTCTGTTAAACGATCTGCCCGACAAATATCCGATAAGTATTCCAATAAGCCCTCCACATGTAATATCTAATGGATAATGAACGCCTACATATACCTGTGCAAAGGAGATAGCAAAGGCCCATAAAAAGAAAAACACAGGCCATTTGTTAAACCTTGTCTTTAAAGTTAGATAAAAGAACGTGGCCATACCAAAATGGTTGGCTGCATGAGATGAAGTGAAACTGGAACTTTGTGGACGATAGCCGACCAGCACATGAACCCAGCCTGCAATATCAGGTTCGTTACAGGGCCGGAGGCGTATTATATTCTCTTTTATGATCTTACTGCTCACAAAATCGCAGAGGATTATTGTACCGGCAGCAAACACGATCCACCACAAGGCATTTTTTTTATAGTTGATGGCAACCAAAAGTATTAAGAACAAATACAACGGGTACCACATCTCAGAATTTCTCAGCCAGGGCATTAGCCAGTCAAAAGCGGTATTGCTCCATTGGTTGTTGATGATCTTAAATAAATGTTGGTCGTATGTGAGCAGTTGTTGCATTAAATGTAAGGTGAGTGTTAAATAAAACCCATCCAAAAATAATTAAACTAATTTTGTTCACTAATTAAATAATTGGTCATGCTGTTTTTACAACGGATCCCAAAATTGCTGCGTTGGATATTTTCGGTCGTTTTGTTTCTATTGCTTATGATGACCATCAGCAGATTTTTAATTTATTGGAAATTTAATCCTCCCGGAAAAGCGTTCTCAGGCTCGGCATTTATCATGGGCCTCCGGTATGATGCAAGGATAGTTTGTGTGGTTGGATTATTCATTATGTTGTTGTGTGCTATCCCCTGGTTAAATCCTTTTAAAAATTATAAAGCAAAATATTTCTGGAATATTTTCCTTACGGTTCTCTTCCTCATCATGGTCTTCGTTTTTGCTATTGATTTTTATCATTTTGATTACCTGCACCAGCGGCTGAATGCAACGGTTTTAAATTACCTGCAGGATGCAGGCATCTCTTTCAATATGATGTGGCAATCATATCCATTGCTGAAAATAAGTATCGGCCTCATTTTACTGTTTGTTTTAGCCAGGTTTATTTTCGGCAGGCTGCTTGCCCATTATAAACAACAAGACAGTTTTTATAAAAGAAAAGGAAGATTGCTTTATGTAGTAACGTTTCTTTTATTTGGTGCATTCATTTTCGGAAAGATTGGCCAATTCCCATTGCGTTGGAGCGATGCTTATACATTGAGTGATGATTTTAAAGCAAACCTTGCGCTAAATCCTTTTCAAAGTTTCTTAAGCACTTTAAGTTTCAGAAATTCATCTTACGATATAAAAAAAGTTAAAGCTGGTTATCCATTGATGGCATCTTATCTCGGTGTACCATCTGCAGACAGCACACAACTATTATATGAAAGAAGTTACAGCAATCATAACCCGATAAAAGAAAATCCAAATATTGTGCTGGTGATTTGCGAAAGCTTCAGTGCTTATAAAAGCAGCATGTATAACAACCCGCTGAACACAACTCCATACTTTGCTGAACTATGTAAGAATGGTGTTTTCTTCGACCGATGTTTTACACCTGCATACGGTACGGCACGTGGTGTATGGGCTACCATCACCGGCATACCTGATGTGGAGAGTCCAAAAACCGCCAGCCGTAATCCAAATGCAGTTGATCAGAATACCATCATCAATGATTTTAATGGCTACAACAATTTTTATTTTTTAGGAGGAAGCGCTACCTGGGCAAATATCCGTGGTGTGTTAACCAACAATATAAAAAACCTGAAGTTGTATGAACAGGATGATTATAATGCGAAGAAGATAGACGTATGGGGCATTAGCGACAAGAATTTATTTTTAGAAGCCAACAAAGTTTTGAAACAACAGAGTAAACCATTCTTTGCTATCATTCAAACAGCAGATAATCATCGTCCTTATACCATACCGGAAGAAGATAAAGCTGAGTTTAAATCCATTTCTTTCTCTGCTGATTCACTCAAACGTTTTGGATTTGAAAGTAATGAAGAGATGAATGCTTTTCGCTACACCGATTTTGGTTATCAAAAATTTATGGAGGCTGCAAAAAAAGAATCTTATTTCAACAATACCATTTTTGTTTTTGTTGGCGACCATGGTATCCGTTACAACGGAACGCTGGAATATTTTCCAAAAAGCTGGACAGAACAGGGCCTTACCTGTGAGCATGTGCCCCTGCTTTTTTATGCTCCTAAATTTTTAATGCCAAAAAGAATACACGATGTATGTAGTCAGGTAGACATTTTACCAACCATTGCATCACTGGCAAAAACATCTTATCGCAATAATGCATTTGGCAGAAACCTGTTTAGCGCTTCTTTGCCTGTTACATTTACGGATGAAAAATTCGCCTTCATTATTGATCACGACCTGAAAACAATTGGCCTTGCAGGCAACCAATATTATTATTTAAAGAATTTAAAAACAGGTAAAGAAGAATTTGTTTCCATGACCGGTAATGAACCAGTTCAGGTTACTGCAGAAACAGACAGTGTAAAAAATTATTTGCAACGCCTTACCGATGCATATTACGAAACAGCCAAGTACCTGTTGTTGAATAACAGGAAGAAACAATAAGATGTTTTCAGTGAATATCTGCCTTCAACTGTTTCCACTGTGTTTCTATCCTCAGTTTTAATTATATTCGCTTCCTGTTCTTGCTTAAGGAAAACATAAACCATGCTCATCAGTTGGAGAGTTCCAAAAACGATACAATGGATAGTTAAACTATTCTTTATTTACCTATGCATATTTACTGCCTTCCGGATCGCCACTGTTATTTTTTTTAAACCAAAGACCCTTGGCATTTTTGAACTGATCCCATCCTTCTGGCTTGGCTTAAAATACGACCTTCGTTGGATATCTGTTGTGTTGTTGCCCATTGCCTTGTTATCATTATTCCCCAGGTTATCTCCTTTTAAATGCGAAAGAAATAAAAAACTCTGGACTGCCTACCTTGGTGTGTTGACCTTACTTATCTTATTTTTCTATGGCGCCGATTTTGGCCAGTTTGCTTATATCAATGCCAGGCTTAATGCAGATGCATTGATTTTTGCTGAAGACCCGAGAGAGAGTTTGCAAATGGTATGGCAGAGCTACCCGATAGTATGGATACTGTTTGCACTGGTTGGTGCTGTTATCATGATGACCTGGATGTTCAGAAAAATGCACGTGGATGTGGAAGAAAAAAATGTGAACATACATAAGTTCACTTACCGCCGCAGGTGGCATGCTGCAGCCATTTTATTGTTAGGCTGGTTCATGTATGGATTTTTAACATTAAAGCCACTGGATTTTTTCCGTGCATTTAATTTAGATGATGAATTTAAAAGTAACCTTGCCTTAAATCCTCTCCAGAATTTTTTTACTACACTGCGTTTCCGGAATCCGGATCATAACAGCAGGGCAAAAGAATATTACCCCGATATGCAGCGGTTCCTGCAATTACAAAATGATAACAACTTTCAAAAAGGGTACAGGCGGTTAATACACCCCGGCAGCAAGGCTTTGGAGAGCCAGCCCAATATTGTATTGGTCATCTGCGAAAGTTTCAGCATGTACAAAAGCAGCATGAGTGGTAATCCTTTAAACAGTACTCCCTATTTTAATGAAATGTGTAAACAGGGAATTTTCTTCGACCGCTGTTTTACACCAACCTTCGGTACGGCCCGTGGCGTTTTTGCAACCATTACCGGTATACCTGATGTGCAGCTCTCGAAATTTGCTACAAGAAATGAAGAATCGGTAAATCAACGTACCATCATCAATGATTTTGATGGCTATGAAAAATATTATTTTATCGGTGGCCGCAGCCAGTTTAATAACTTCAATGGATTAGTTTCAAATATCAGGGACCTGCATGTGTATGAAGAAGGGAAATACAAAGCAGAAAACTTAAATGTATGGGGCATCAGCGATAAAAATTTATTCCTGGAAGCCAATGATGTGTTGACCAAACAACAGAAACCTTTTTTTGCCATTATTCAAACAGCCGATAACCACCGGCCTTTTGATATTCCGGAAGAGGATAAGGATTTTGAAAGAAAATTAATTACAGATGATAGTTTGCAGAAATACGGTTTTGAATCGTTGAATGAATACCATGCTTTTGCTTATACTGATTACTGCTTTCAAAAATTCATAGAAGAGGCTAAAAAGTCTCCATATTTTAATAACACCATTTTTATTTTTACCGGCGACCATGGTGTGGAAGGAAATGCCAAAGCAATTTATCCCGAAGCATGGACTGATAAACGCCTCAGTGATGAACATGTCCCTTTATTATTTTATGCACCGTACTTGCTGGCTCCGCAAAAAAGAGCAGAGGCTGTTTCGCAAATTGATATTTTACCAACGGTAGCCGGCATGGTTCAGCAACAATATCTGAATAGTACACTGGGCAGAGACTTGTTGGATGTAAACAAAAAAGAAAATGCAGCATTTATTATTTATCATGCCCCCGGCTGGATCGGCGTGGTAAATGATGATTATTTCTACCGGAAAAACATCCGTATCAAAAAAGAAGAGTTGGTACCTGTTCGTAATGGCCTCCCTGTATTAACCATACCACAACAGGATTCTGTAAAAAAACATCTATCTCAACTCACCTCTGCCATTTACGAAACGGCCAGGTGGATGCTTATCAATAATAAAAATAAATAGTTGCAAAAAATATACGGTCAGGTATTTATCTTCTTAGCTATCATTACCATCCTCGAAGATTTTTTTACATCATAATTGGAAAAAGAATAGTCACCGAACACCTCCTGCATTTGCAGGCCCTGGTAAGCAAACATCTCTGTAAAATCACCCAAAGAAAACTTCGCTACTTTTTCTGTATAGACCAATGGCTCCTGCAGGCTGTCGTCTTCTACAATTATTTTTTTATAAAAATGGGTCTCGTCATACCATTTGGTGATGATAAAATTAATACCCTCAATTTCTTTTTCAGACTGGTGAATCAGATGATCTTCGGCATAATGCACATTTAAAAAATCCATTACAAATGTTCCTTCCTTTCTTATGGACTGAGCAATCGTCCGTATGGCATTATCATGTTCACGCCGGGTTTTAAAATATCCGAAACTGGTAAAAAAATTAAAAGCGTAGTCAAAATAATTTATCCAGAATGGCAAACGCATATCGTGCTTGTAAAAATGAAGGGTATCTGTTTCATGCTGCAATGCTTCATTGATACTGTCATCACTCAAATCAATGCCTGTTACATCAAATCCTTTATTAGCTAATTGAATGGAATGTCGCCCCTTACCACAGGCAACATCAAGCATCGTACTATTGGCAGCAGGTTTTAAATAGTTAATAAGGTTATCGATAAAAGCTGCAGCTTCTTTATCATCCCTTTTAAAATAGAGCTGATGATAGTAGGGGGAGTTAAACCAGTCTTTGAACCAGGTCTGTTGCATGAGGGCAAAGTTAATAGTTAATAGTTCATTGTAAATGGTAAACAACAATGAACTATATGCTGTGAACCATGAACCAACCTTTTCTTATCTTTGTCCTCCCTAAACAGAATCGAATGGCATTGATAAAGAGTATTTCAGGCATTAGAGGCACTATCGGCGGAAAACCCAATGATAACCTTACCCCCGTTGATATTGTGAAGTTTGCAGCAGCTTATGGAAGCTGGTTATTACAACAAAGCGACAATAACAAAATAGTTATTGGCCGTGATGGAAGAATAAGTGGCGAAATGGTAAGCAACCTGGTGGTAAACACATTGATCGGGCTGGGCTTTAATGTGGTTGATCTTGGATTGAGCACTACACCCACCGTTGAAATGGCTGTAAAGTTTGAAAATGCTGCAGGCGGTATAATTCTTACTGCCAGCCATAATCCTAAAGAATGGAACGCATTAAAATTACTAAACAGCAAAGGCGAATTTATAAGTGGTGATGAAGGAAAGCTGATATTGAAATCGGCTGATAAAGAAGATTTCAAATTTGCCGCAGTAGAGAAACTGGGCACTTATACAAAAGATGAAAGTTTATTGAAGAAACATATTGATGC
>JBDTUK010000039.1:0-6727 GCA_040007795.1 Ferruginibacter sp. | reverse complement strand
GATAATATTATCATTGCACAGGCAAGATCAGATGCCAGGCATGCAGAAAATAACGAGCAAAACAAAGAATTAGAAGAGAAGCTTGAGCAGGAAATAAAATTAAAAGAAAAGCAGATCACCGAAGCTACTGAAGACGCCAGGGAGACGGAGAGGGCCGACATAGGAAAAGAACTGTACGATAATATAAACCAGTTGTTGAACGCCTGCAGGATGTATATGGAGATGGCAAAACGTGGAGGAACGAACAGTAAGATATATTTAAGCCGTTCGTCTGAGTATACGCTGGAGGCCATTGAAGAGATCAGGAAATTAACCAGGGGACTCAGCACCAATATTATCAGGGATCTTGGCCTTTGCGATGCTATTGAGAACCTTACCCGGGATACAATGGATACAAGCGAGCTGGTAATATCCTGTACACTGGAAAGTTTTATGGAAAAAGATGTAAGTGATAAATTTAAACTGAATGTTTACCGGATAATACAGGAACAATTGAATAATATTTTGAAACATGCCAAAGCATCGGAAGTTAATATCAGTCTGTTGCAGAATAAAAGATCCATTATGCTCACGATCTCAGATAACGGTATTGGTTTTGATACCGAAAAAAAACAAAAAGGAGTAGGGTTAACCAGTATTAAAAGAAGGGCAGTGTCTTACAACGGTATGGCTGATTTTGTTTCCAATCCTGACCAGGGCTGTGTTTTAACCGCTAGATTCCCGCTTACAGATGCTGTAGCCAAATAAGATATGCGTTAACAGGGTCACGTCACTATTATGTATTTGTGTTCCTGCAATTTTTTTTACTCATGTGATTTAAAATCCTGGTTACTGAAGATTTGTACTTCGGGGATCTTCACTACGTTAAATTCAAATTGTGCAGCATGATGACAGTTGTTACAGGTATTTGTCAGTAAAACATAATTGCTTTTGAAAAGTGTAAGATTTTTTTGCTGAATGGCATTGTTAACACTATCCAGTGCAGGCCTGATCATTCCAATCATTTTTGATTCTGGCCTTTCTGGTTCATATTTTTCAACATTATCTATCGCTTCTATTATTTCATGTATCTCAAAATCGCAGAGTTTCCAGTTTTGATTCTGCCCGGCAAACCAAAGCTTGGCATGGTGAGACTGTATACCACTCATGAACTCACCAAAACCCGGTTTGTATGCATTGGCCAGTTTGTTTTCCAAACTGTCAATACGGTTTTGTAAGGCCCGGTTATCAGTTGTTGATTGATTGCAGGCGGTAAGAACAGGTACAATAAATAGAAAACACATTAACTGTTTCATGGTATAATAAAATTTGGCGTTCATTTTTCTTTTTAAACTGATCAATAACTTTATTGATATTCCCCGTGTAAAGCTTCCTGTGTTTTTAAGAAGTTCAGGGATTAATACCCATCTTATAAATTTTAGCTTCAAAAGAAAATTTCATTTTATTATTCAAGTTCTTTCAACAAACCCTCCAGGTCAAGTGGAAGCGAATACATTTCCAATGATCCGTCTTTTTTCTTTGGCCATAGGTCTTTTGGTCTGTCCCAATACAATTCAACACCATTTTCATCAGGGTCGTTTAAATACAATGCTTCCGATACGCCATGATCTGAAGCACCCGTAAACGGATAGTATGCCCTTCTCAACCGCTCATAAATAAAGGCGAGATCTTTTCTTGTTGGATAAAGGATGGCGGTATGAAATAACCCAACAGCATTAACAGGCGCAGCAGGTTGGTCTTTACTATACCACGTATTTAACCCGATATGGTGATGATAACCCCCTGCAGAAATAAAAGCAGCGCTGTCGCCATACATCGTTGTTAATTCAAACCCCAACAGGTCGCAATAAAATTCCAATGATCTTTTTATGTCTGCCACTTTTAAATGCACATGGCCAATTTTTGTTTGCGCCGGAATGATATATTTGTTATCCATCTTAATTAATATTTCTTTAAGTGAAATTAATCCAACCGGCTTGAAAAAAGCAATGCTGAAAGATCTTTATTACCTGCTTTTCTTCTTTTTCCAATCATTGTCCAGCTTTACCGCTTCCTGTAAAATTTTTATAAGTGCTTTTATTTCTATTTCATCAACCGTATTATAGATTTTGTAGAATATTTGTTTGTTGGTGCCATGCGTAAGGTAATTATTAACATCCTTCAGCCGGTTGCCATACCAGAATGCCAGCATCACACCTTTTTTAATTCCACCCCTCGGAACTGTGGAAGGCCATACCAGGCAAATACTTTTGTTGCCATAAAAGAACGGAACATTATAAGATATCTTTTCTTTGCCATTTGCCGGTAACTGGTCTTTGATGACCTCCCTCAATACATCTACAATAATTCTTTCATGCTCCGGCAATATTTCATGTAGCTGCAGCAGCGACCTGATCTTTGGAAATGGAACTGGTTTCATCTTATACTTCTATCCTGAAATGATGGGCAATGATCTTCATTTTTTTATTCAGGTAAAAACGATGGGCATCAAAACGCTGGTGATTGGAATTTAAATGAATAGTTTTGATTTTCATTTCATCAGCAATGGCCACCAAATGGTCGAACAAAACACCGGCATATCCTTTCTTCCTGGCAGCAGTAGGGGTTACAAAATCATCAAAGTCAATGATGGGCCCATCGTACAATGTGGTGGTAATTCTGAAACCTGCTGCACAAACCGCTTTACCATCATCTTCTATATACCACAGCTGGTAACCTTCTTTCTCCATTTGTTTCATGGCCTCAAGAAAACTTTCCAGGTTATGATGCGGCCTAAGTTCTTTCATTACCTCGAAACATTTTACCAGGTCTTCTTTTGTGGTTGCTTTTAATATTTGCATTTTGAGGGATTTAGTTCCAGCGTATAAAAATAATACTTATGGATTGTTGTTTGATTTTCATTTTTGGTTGTGATGTAATCAACCTCGTTCAGACCGGGGCAGTTAAAATAAAATTGAAACTGCTTTCTCCAGGTGGTAGTATGAACTGAATTTAAACCTGCGGTCAGCTACAGATTATTTATTTGATAATGTGCTCCTTTTTGTGTTGGAAAACTGATGCTGCCATCAGGTTGAACCTCAGGCTTTATATTTTTTTCATTCCAGGTTATCATAACTGAGCCAGGCAGATTTATTTTACAAATTCCCCCGGCTTTAGATAAAATATTTACATGGATGAGTTTATTATTTTCCCACTGAAAACTTAATTCAAAGGCACCCCTGGTACACACCCCTTCAAATTTTCCAGCACTCCAGGCCACAGGTAAAGCGGGTAACAGATCAATTACGCCTTCATGAGATTGGACAAGCATTTCAGTGATTCCTGCAGTAACACCCATTGAGCCATCCACCTGTAATGGTTTAAAACATTTTGCAAATAATTGTAAAAAACACTGGTCTTTTAAATACCCTTTAAAAATTTTATAAGCTCTTTCCCCATCATATAATCTTGCCCATAACGACATTTTCCACGCCCTGGAAAAGCCTGCACCTTCATCTCCTCTTTGATTTAATACAGCTTTAATGGCATCAACGAATTGCGGTGTTCTTTTTGCTGACAGCACATTACCCGGATATAAGCCATATAAATGTGAAAAGTGCCGGTGATTTTTTTCAAGCTGTGGCCAGTCTTCGGCCCATTCCTGGAGGGATCCATCTTTTCCGATTTGTGGTGGAACTAATTTATTTCTTGCATCATCAACTTGTTTTGCATACGCATCATCTACTCCTAATAATTTACTGGCTTGTTGATAATTATAAAAAAGATCAGATAATATCTGCATATCAATTGAGGACCCGGCACAAATGGTTGTTCCGGGTACCATGCTACCGGTAACTTCATCAAAATAAGGTCCGTTCTTAGCACTGCCCGGAAAATTTTCGGGAGAAGTAGATGGATTGGTAACTAACCATTTTCCATTGGGATGTTTCACTAAAAAGTGCATGAAAAAATCTACAGAGCCCTTTAATATGGGATACAGCTCTTTTGCATAAGTAACATCTTTGGTGAACAAATAATGTTCCCACAATTCATTGGTTAACCATGCACCCCCTACAGTAAATGTTCCCCAGGTGGGACCATCCATGGGCGCAGCTACCCGCCATATATCGGTATTTTGATGCAATACCCAACCTTTTGATCCGTAATGCTCTTTTGCTACCTGTGCACCCTGGTCGGTAATATCTTTTATTAAATTAAAAAGCGGTGCAGCACATTCAGAAAGATTCGCTGATTCCACAGGCCAGTAATTCATCTGGGTATTAATATTTGTAGTGTATTTAGCATCCCAATTAGGATTCATATCATTATTCCAGATACCCTGCAGGTTTGCAGGCTGTGTTCCTTTCCTTGATGATCCGATCAAGAGGTACCTGCCAAACTGGTAACATAATGCTGCTAATTGCGGATCATTTGTAGTCTGAATATTTTTCAGACGTTCATCTGTTGGTAAAAAAGAATTTTCAGTATCAGGAAAATTAAGCCTTACCCTGCCAAATAAATTTTTATGATCATTTTCATGTGCTTCTTTTATACTGTTGTAGTTTTTATTTTTTAAACCCGCCAGGTATTTTTGAATGCGTTCTGAAGCATTGGCAGAAACATCTTTATAATTTACAAAATTGGTAGCGGCAACAAAATATAAAGTGACTGCATCAGCATTTAGAATAGATAAGGTATAATCATCCACAGTCATCTTACCTCCTTCGGGTATGGCTTTTAAAACGGCTTCATATTTCAACTGCCCTTTTACACCCATATAATCTGCAGACTTGCCGGTTAATTTTAATCCATCATTGCCATAACCATCCATCTTAAAATAATCTGTAGCGTAATTGGAATGGGTTTGATTTCTTACACCTCTCAGGTTTATAGAAAAGCTAATACTACCAGGTTTATCTGCAGTAATTCTTATTGCAATTACCTGGTCGGGTGCTGAAGAAAAAACCTCCCGTTGATAATTTACGCCGTTCATTGAATAAGAAACCCCGGTAGTGGCATCTTCCAAATTGAGCCACCGTTTATAATTAGTGATAGAATCCTTTTTAGAAAAAGAAAGACGTAACTCTGCCAGCGATTGGTATTTCTGTTGCTCTACCGGGTAACCCATTAAGTTTCGGCCAAATAAATTATGTGCCTTCAATAATTCACCATCAAAAACCAATTGCTGAATTTTTGGCAACACCTTATAGCCTCCTTTAACAACCGTAGAGTAGGGGCCACCTGACCAATAGGTATCTTCATTCAATTGTATGATCTCTTCATTTGTTCTTCCATACACCATAGCACCCAGTCTTCCGTTTCCAACTGGTAAAGCTTCTTCCCATTGCGAAGCAGGTTTGGTGTACCACATTAAAGTAGATGTAGAAAATAATTTCTTATCGATCTTATTGGGTACATTAACTTCCTGCGCAAATAAAAATGTAGCAGTAAATAACAGATAAGTCGTACCCCCGACTAATAGCACGGTTCTTTTTAATAAGTTTTTACATTTAAAACTTATGGTTTCATATTGATTGCTTTGCGGTGTCATTTGTAGTGGTTTTTTTAAATGCATCTTTAAACATGATGAAACTTGTAATTAGAATCACAATCATCACAATGATCTTTAAATTTTCGATGGGCAATGATTTTACGACAAAAGCCGCAATTAATACAGCTATTGCTCCGGGTATTGTCATGGCAAGCGTTGCTTTTCTGTTATAGGCCCCTTTACTTATAAATTTAAAGGAAGCTGGCGGCATCAGGAATGCACAGGAACCCATCATAATGGGAAATGCTACCTGTGGTGACATGCCCAATGCAAAAACCAGGGCCATACAGGGAGCATATAATCCAATGCCTGCTGTCATCAAAGCACCTAAAATGAAGTTGACCACAACAGCGATTATTAATTTACTTCCCCGAAGGGAAATTGCATCTCCACCGCCCTGTATCCAATTCATTTTTCTTGCAAACATAAAAACTACGGTCACCAATAAGGCAAAACCCATTATCAACCGGATTGACTTTACCGGCAATGATGAAATAATATTTGCACCCAATATAGCTCCTATTGTAGCAGATAATAACATTAATACAAGCGTTAACACATCTACTTCAATTATTTTAATGAATATGATAGCCTGGATCAATACCGGTATGGTATTGGTAACATTTAGTGTGCCCGGCATTACACTATCATCGGTTTGTTTGGTAAATTTTAACAAGGCTGTCTGAGGAGCAAAAGCTCCAATACCCAAAACATCAAAGAAGTTTACAACAAACCCAATTATTGCATTTTTCCAGATACTCACCTTTTCCAGCACATTTTTATGCTTTATCAGATCATTGGCCAATACTACTGAAAACCAAACACCCAGCAGGATCAATGTAACCCATAAGGCTGTAATCATATCGTTAGTCTTTTATTAGATTATATAAACACATTGTTTCTGATTACAGTAATAGTAAATTATTACTCTATTTTTATTAATTCAATATTAGACAATAATACTTTTCGTGGGTCAAGCTCAATTGTTTCTGGTTTTTTTGCAAGTGGGAAAACAAATGTTTCTGATTGTTTTTTGATATTGATTTTTTTAAGAACTGGTACCTTATTGCCAGGTACATTAATAGCAATATCCATAGGGAAACTATACAACTCATCCTGTTTTTGTAGTTGATTAACTGTTAAAGTAAGTTGTTTTTTTACGGGATCATATTTCCAATCAGCTTTTATTTTAATTAA
>JBDTUK010000038.1:0-19609 GCA_040007795.1 Ferruginibacter sp. | reverse complement strand
CCTAACTTCCCTTAATGAAACATTTTAAGTTTTATTCCAAAGAAGATATTTTATCACTTACCAGGGTACGCCGTTTTGAAACGAGGCTTGGCGAAAGGATACAATACCTGAAAATCGGTGAAGAATGGCCCGAAGTGCTTCAGCAATCAACAGCAAAATATGTTTTACTGGGTATACCGGAAGATTTTGGCGTTAAAGCCAATTATGGTTTTGGTGGTACAGATACGGCCTGGCTTTCTTTTCTTTCTTCGTTCCTGAATATACAGAGCAATGATTTTTTACCCGGAGAAAATATTTTATTGCTGGGGCATTTTGATTTTGGTGATATTAAATTTTTGATAGAGAACAATGCTTACAACCCCGAAGAAAAAATAAATGCTTACCGCCATGCATTGAATATAGTAGATGAGGAAGTAGAGAATTTGCTGAAAGTAATTGCTTCTACTAAAAAGATCCCGATCATTATTGGAGGCGGACATAATAATGCATACCCGGTCATTAAAGGTGTTGCAAAAGGTTTGCACAAAGCCGAAGTGATACCATTGGCGCAAATCAATTGTATCAATTTAGATGCTCATACAGATTACAATGTGGCAGAGGGCCGGCATAGCGGCAATGGGTTCAGGTATGCGGAAGAAGATGGGTATTTGGGAAAGTACTGTATGGTTGGCCTGCATGAAAATTATATTTCACAGAATGTATTAATGGATATTCATAACAGCCCGTTTTTGGATTATATCAGTTACGAAGACATATTCATTCACGAGCGGAAGAATTTTATACAGGCTGTTGCACATGCCACCGGGTTTACGGAAGATGCTTATACCGGCATAGATATTGACCTGGATTGCGTGGAGAATGTGTTAAGCAGCGCCCTTACACCTGCCGGTATTACTGTATTACAAGCCAGAAAATATATTACGTTTGCTGCACAGGATGCAAAAGTTGCTTACCTGCACATTGCTGAAGGAGCCACACAATTGGCTGATGGAAGAAAAAATGAATCGACCGGAAAGTTGATCAGTTATTTGGTAAGTGATTTTGTAAAAGAATTATCGTATGAATAAACTTTTACCCGGACAATGGATAAAAACACAACTAAAGTTCCTTATTATTATTTAGCCATCATTGCAATAGCCGGATGGTTTGCCTTAGCAGCACAGCTATATCTTATTATTCAAAACAGGGTAGTTTCTGTTGCCGAAACGGTGATCAGGTATTTTAGTTTCTTCACCATCCTCACCAATATCATTGTTGCTTTGTGTGTTACTGTTTTGCTATTAAAGCCAAATTCAAAATGGGGCAACTTTTTTTCCAGGCCAACAATATTAACAGCAATTACTATTTACATCACGATCGTTGGAGTGGTTTATAATGCTATCCTTCGATTTTTATGGCAGCCACAAGGGCTGCAATTTGTGGTGGATGAATTGCTGCATACCATCGTACCCCTGTTATTTATCTTACTATGGTTTTTGTATGTGCCGAAATCCGGGCTGAAATATGCAAATGCATTTCCCTGGTTGATCTACCCGGTAGTTTATATTATTTACATAGCCTTACGGGGCGCCATCACAAATGAGTATCCCTATCCCTTTACAGACGTTACTATATTGGGTTATGGGAGAGTGGCCATAAACAGCCTGGGATTGTTTGCAGCATTTTTTGGGCTTTCTTTATTTCTTATTGCTGTGGGAAAATATATGAAAAGGAATAAGGAATAGTTTTATAATTGTGCAGCTAATTCTTTTTCTTCTGCAATGCCGTCTTTACGCCAAACCTGTTTTCCATCTTTAAAAATTATGAATACGGGCAGGGCAGTTACTTTATATTGTTTCAAAATATCCTGGTCACGTCCTCCATCAACTTTTATTAAAGTAAATTTTCCGGGGTTATTGGAAGTAAGACTTTTTAAAACCGGTTCCATTTTTTTACAAGGCGGGCACCATTCGGCACCAAAATCAACCACTACAGTTTTTGAACCGTTGATCGCAGCATTCAGTTCATCAATACTCATTTGCTTTTCAGTACTAATTCCTTCCAATGGTTTGTTGGCAGCTCTCCAGGCATTTGTTCCTCCTTTTAATTCATATACATTTTCATAACCCATTTTCCTCATTTTTTCTGCTGCAGCTGCACTTCTGCCACCAGAAAGGCAATACACATAAACGGATTTATTTTTGTCAATAAAAGAAATGCGGTGGTCAAATTCCTTAGCATCATTCCAATCAGCCTGTAAGGCATTTTTTATATGGCCCGAAAAAAATTCACCCGGGGTTCTTACATCCAGTATCTGCACATTTTTTTTAGTGGTGATATCTTTTTCAAATTCATCCGCAGTTAAACTGGTTTTAGTTTGGGCAGTGCAGGAAAATAAAATCAGGGAGAGTAATGCAGTTTTACAAATTGGGTATAGGATTTTCATTGGGTTCTTTTTTACAAATTTACTTAATTAAATCTTTTAATTCTGCATCGGAAACGTTTAATAAATTCACCTTAGGCAATCGTTTGGTAAGTTCTCTCCAGTTTGGGTCTTTTTTATATATATTCTGTAAAAGTTTTGAGGCATCAGCAATTTTTTTATTATTTGCCAATGTTATGGCCGTCCAGTACTTCATTTCAAGGTTTTCAGGAAACATCTTCATAGCTGCTCCATATTCTTCCATCGCCCCTTTCATATCATTTTTTTCGGTGGCAAGATCGCCTTTGTCCATATGCTCGTAGGCCCTGTATAATCTCAATAACCTGTCCAATTCATTTAATGGAGCAATATTATCATCTACTCTTAAATCTATCAGGCGTTCATTCCATGGCTGGCCATTACTTTTACCAGCAACAACTAATATAGCAGCAGATTGTTTACCTCGAATATCACCACCAACAGCCTGTGCTGCCTGTAAGGCGATCAACACACGTTCGGCCAATGGCTTTCCCTCACTGCCTTCAAAAGCTTTTGACATAGCGGTATTTACTTTGTCGGTCAGCATCATATTACTTTGTACGGAATAATTTTTGCCAACAATATTGCCAGCATGGTCAATACAATTTTTACCTGTATAGGCATTTACGTTTCCGTTTACATCAATCATAGCCACCTGTCTTACTTCCCTGCCTTCATCTGCAGCCAATAATTCCTGCAAGGCTTCGGATGCTGTTTTGCCTTTTTTCATTAGCTCCAATCCTTTTATGCCATAACTTTTATTTACAAAAGATTGGGTGGCCACCACACCAACACCGGCTTCGCCCCAACTCACTGCTGTTCCCACACTGAACCAGTGGCTTTGTACACCCACGGCCATTTCACCGGTTACCGGGTCTCTGGCCACAATAGAAAAAGTATGTGCAAGCCCGGCATCTTTTTTAAAAAATTGTGCATTGCAAAAAAAAATGTTTGATAAAACGGTGATCAACAGGAATATTTTTTTCATAATTGTAATATTTGATAAAGTTGAGTTTATTGTTTAGCTAAAAGGTAAAAAACTATTGTTTGGTTTTAAATGGCGACCCTCATTCCCTCTTTTTGGGAGAGGGAATAAGGGTGAGGCTAAGCTACAAACAAAAAGCCATCCCTTTTTAAAGGAATGGCTTTATTAATACAATTAAAATTATTATGCTTCCGGCGAAAGGTATTGTGCATAAGCATATCCTTCTTCACCATCTTTTGTTTTTATCTTCCACCAACTGTCATCTGTTTTTTCAACCAGGGTAACAATTTCATTATGTGCTGCTTTACCAACAATTGCACCTTCAGTAGTTGGGGTACTCCTGATATTGAGGTTTGTTTTGTCGGTAGTTACTTTTAATTGAGCACCAACATCGGCTTTAATATCAATGTTCATCATCAGGTCGCCACTGGCCATATTTGGGTCAATTTTATCATACAATGCCCACAGTCCATCGTAGTCAGCTGTGCTTTTTGCGGTACCACTTACATGCAGTACGCCATCTTTTTCAGCTACTGCTAAATTAGCAACACCCAGGGTGTTTGCTGACTGTAACAACTCAGCGTATTTATCTTGTAATGCCATTTTGTTTGTTTTTGTTTGTGATTGAAATTATTTTTTGTCCATTAACTTGGTAACATCAGAAAGCACTTTTGCAGATGCAAGCATTTGCATGATCTTCATGCGGTTTGCTTTTGTTACTTCACCCGTAAAAACTGCTTTATCTCCTGTAAATTCAACAGTAACTCCCGGAATATCTTTTAAACCATCTTTTACTTTTTGTTGTGTAGCTGCATCAAGCGTGGTGGTTAACGAAGCAGGTGGTGGCGGTGGAGGAGGTGCAACTGTACAATTATTAACTACCGATTTTACACCTTTAACTGCAGTAGCAGTTTTATCACACATGGCTTTGCATGCATCATCTTTACATTCTCCTGTCAGCGTAACTATGCCGTCTTTTACATCAACCATAGTTCCGGTCATCATTGGGTCTGCTTTCAATGCTGTTTCAACTGAAGCTTTAATATCTGCATCTTTTGGTTTGCAGCTTACAAAAAGCATGGTGGCCGAAACCACAACAGCCATTAATAATTTAGTCAATTTCATTTTTTTTGATTTTTTGGTTACAATAATTATTCAAAGAAAGGGAAAATTATGTTGACTTCTAAAAATTTATATCAACACTCAATTGATTAATACAAAATTTATTTTTAGGTAACCTTTTGTATTGTTAATAATATTACAAACAGCCCAGCCTGCCACCATCAACCGGCAAATTGATTCCGTTTATGTATGCAGCAGCGGGTGAGCAAAGGAAAGCAACCGCAGCGCCAAATTCTTCAGGCTGCCCGATCCTGCCGGCAGGAATTTCTGCAACAAGAGCTTTCAACACTTCCTCTTCAGAGATATTTGATGCTTTTGCTCTTGAAGCGATCACATAATCGGCCCTCACCGTTTTGGTAAAGCCCGGCAATACATTGTTTACGGTAATACCAAAAGGACCAAGTTCTGTTGCCAGTGTTTTTGCCCAGTTGGCAACGGCAGCTCTTATTGTATTGCTTACACCTAATCCAACAATTGGATTCTTAACCGAAGTAGATATTATGTTTATGATCCTTCCAAACCCTGCGGCTTTCATACCGGGTACAGTTGCCTGCGCAAGGTTGTGGTTGTTGATAAGGTGATTATTAAAAGCATTCAAAAATTCTTCTGCTGTAGCGGTTAAAGCGGCACCACCGGGGGGGCCGCCGGTATTGTTTATTAAAATATGAACCGTATTATTTTTTACAAAATTGTCAATGGCTGTCTTTACCAAACTTGTATCCGAAAAATCAGCAACCAGGTACTGATGTTGTTGCCCTTTTGAATGATCCAGCGTTCTTAATGCAGATTGTAATTTTTCCTGGCTGCGTGCCATTAAAACAACGTTACAACCCAGCAAAGCAAGTTCTGTAGCGCTGGCATAGCCAAGTCCCTGGGTACTGCCACAAACAAGGGCCGTTCTTTTAGTAAGATCAAGATTCATGTAAATGATTTATATAAAGCTACTATAAAAATTATTTACTGAAACCGGTATACTTTTTAATTCTTCAAAGCTGAAGAGCTACGCTTACTCTTCTTTTACCCGGTCAAGGATGACTTTTTTCTTCAGCATGTCTTTTAATATGCTTACCCCGTTCTCATGCGCCTGTATTCCTGTTGAAGAAGGATCAAAAGATTTTGTTCTTACAGAATAAACAAGTTTATCTGCCGACACTTCAAATAAATTACTTTCCCAAAAGTAATTGGTTGTAGTTACATAATATCCGGGCGAAAAAACCTTATCATAAATATTGGAATAATACCTGTCAACATGATCAAAAGCTGCAGGATTGTTTATTATGCTTGCCGGAACATAAACCTGCTCTTTTGATTTATCCAATAATACAATCGTTATAACTGCATCCACGCCACTGTTCTTAAATTGATCTACTATTTCTTTTTCACTAAGCTTTCTATATACTTTTGAACCTAATACGTTTAAAGAAGAAATGGCGTGATATCCCTTACCTGCCAGGTCATTGACCAAATGGGTTTCCATTTTCTCTCTCAATGCACTGTCCTTTTCTGTGAGGATTCCCCACACCATTATATTGTGATAAATTTTTGTACCTGTGTTTTCTGCTTTCCACGAAGAAGTAATTTTAGTACTGCTGCAGGAGAGAAGGAATGCACCTGAAAGGATCAGGATAATGATCTTGTTTGTTTTCATAACTTACTTTTTTGTAAAAGTAAAGGGGGTATTTATTGCTGTATATGATTTAAAACAGTGCAGGAACAGATATTTATCATATACTTCTTAAATAAAGCACCTAAAAACAAGTACCCCGCCATCAACCTCTTTTTTCTCACATTTCAGCATTCAATGTGGATAATTCTTACCCATTAAAAACCCTTCCATTCAGTTATATTCGCAGCCTGAAATAAAGAAATAATGGCCGAGAAAGACCTGTTTGATTATACCGAAGACTCCATCAAAAGCCTGGATTGGAAAGAGCATATCCGCCTTCGGCCCGGTATGTATATTGGTAAATTGGGCGATGGAAGCAGCCCCGATGACGGGATCTATGTGCTGATGAAAGAAGTAATTGACAATTGTATTGATGAACATACCATGGGTTACGGTAAGCATGTAGATGTAAATATTGAGGGAAAGACTATTACTGTAAGGGATTATGGCCGTGGTATTCCACTGGGTAAAGTGGTAGATGTGGTAAGTAAAATAAATACCGGGGCCAAATATGACAGCAAAGCTTTTCAAAAAAGTGTGGGGCTAAATGGTGTGGGTAGTAAAGCCGTTAATGCGTTGAGCAATTATTTTAAAGTAACAGCTTACCGGGAAGGAAAAGAAAAAACGGCAGAATTTGAAAGAGGTGTTTTGATAAAAGAACATAAGGAAGCAAAGACAACTGAAGAGAATGGAACCTTTGTGACCTTTGTGCCCGACGATAAGGTTTTTAAAAACTTTCATTTTGTACAGGAATACTTAGATAACCAGTTCTGGAATTATTGTTACCTGAATGCCGGGCTGGTAATGAACCTGAATGGAAAGCGCTATGTAAGTAAAAATGGTTTGCTCGATCTTTTGCAGCGCAAGACCAACGAAGATGAGATACGGTATCCCATCATTCATTTAAAAGGCGAGGATATTGAAATTGCCATCACCCATGAAAATGATTATGGCGAAGAGTATTATAGTTTTGTGAACGGGCAATTCACCACACAAGGCGGTACACACCTGGCTGCATTCAGGGAAGGTTATGTAAAAACCATTCGGGAATTTTATAAAAAAGATTATGATGCGGCTGATATCCGTGGAAGTATTTGTGCGGCATTGAGTATACGTGTGCAGGAACCGGTATTTGAAAGCCAGACAAAGACCAAGCTGGGTTCACAAACGGTTTATGAAGGCGGACCGTCCATGCGTAATTTCATCGGCGATTTTTTAAGTAAGGAACTTGATAATTATTTGCACCGTAACCCTGAGACTGCCGATGCGATGAAAAAACGCATTGAGCAGAATGAAAGGGAACGTAAAGAATTGGCAGGCATTAAAAAACTGGCGAATGAAAGGGCAAAAAAAGCAAATCTTCATAATAAAAAATTAAGAGATTGTAAGTTTCATTACAATGATGAAGCTTCGGGAAAAGACAAAGACAAGATAACGGAGAAACAAAAGGAGAGTACCATTTTTATTACAGAAGGCGATAGTGCCAGCGGTAGCATAACCAAGGCAAGAAGTGTGGAAACACAGGCAGTATTCAGCCTGCGTGGTAAGCCATTGAATTGTTTTGGGCTAACAAAGAAAGTGGTTTATGAAAATGAAGAGTTCAACCTTTTGCAACATGCTCTCAATATTGAAGATGGATATGAAGGCTTACGATATAATAATATTGTGTTTGCCACCGATGCTGATGTGGATGGTATGCACATCCGTTTATTGCTGATGACTTTCTTTCTTCAATTCTTTCCCGACCTGGTTAAGAATGGCCATGTATATGTTTTAGAAACTCCTTTGTTCCGGGTAAGAAATAAGCAGGAGACCATTTACTGTTACAACGAAACGGAAAAACAAGAGGCTACAAAAAAATTGGGTAATAAACCGGAGACAACCCGTTTCAAAGGATTGGGAGAAATAAGTCCGGATGAATTTGCAAGATTTATTGGTGATGATATGAAATTGCAGCCGGTAATGTTGTTACCCGAAACCCATATCCAGCAATTATTGGAATATTATATGGGTAAGAATACACCCAGCCGGCAGGATTTTATTATTGAGAATTTAAAAGTAGAAATGGACCTTGTTGAAGAAGGCGCAATTAAAAATTAAGAATTAAAAATTAAAAATGATTCATATAGTTTTCCAGGAAGCAGATATAGCTGCATTAGAAAAAAGTTTTGAACTGGACGAAACATTGAAGGCCGATATAATTCAGATCAAAGACGATTATGCAGTTGGTCCTTTGATGGATATTTATTCAACCGATGGAATAGAAGCCCGTAAGCAATGGCAACGTGATGTTTTGGTCGGCGGCGATTATGATGGCCATGTAGATTCAGGAATTGTAGATGATAATAAAGCGGTTGAAGATCTGAAGGATAGACTGAATAATAACCCTGACGAATCTATTTGGATATGGGCTGCACAAAACAAACATGATGTATGTAGTTATTACTGGCTAATGAGCCAGCTAAAAGATTACCAGGGCAGGATATTTATTTTGTATTTAAATAACCTGCCGTTCCTGAATGAAAAAGGGAATTTATTCTATCCTGACAATTTATTTGATATACCTGCTAAAGAATTTGTAAAGGCAAAAAAATTAGCCAGGGAAATCACCTTAAGCGAATTTGAAGTTGACCCGGATGAGTGGACTAAAATATGTAATGAGAATAAAGGTATCCGTTTATTGGAAGGAGGGAAAAAACTGGTTCAGGAAGATTATGATTTTTATGATAACGAATTAAAGAAACTGATCACTGGAGATTGGCAGAAGGCATCAAAGATCATTCATACTCATTTAACGAAGGCAAAACATACAACCGGCGATGCTTATTTATTATGGCGGTTAAAAACAATGATCGCTATGGATATGTTTGATGTGCAGGGTACGGTGGGGAAGATGAAAGAGTTTGAGATAAAAACCCCCTCCGCCCCCTAAAGGGGGAACTAAGGCAAGGCCTCAAAAAATTAAAGTGTTTGCTTAGTGGCAGAGTGTGGGTTTTATAGTTGAGTAAAGAACCAAAGTTGATTTGGAAGATTAAATAATCATTAAAAAAATAAAAGCACCGCCTCCTCTCTTTCGGAGAGGAGGAAGGGTGGTGAGGCCATGGCAAAAAGTAAAAATAAAGAAGAATACGAACACACGGATGCCGGTATTGGCGGTCAATACAAAACCTGGTTTTTGGATTATGCCAGTTATGTAATATTGGAAAGAGCTGTACCTGCTATTGAAGATGGACTGAAACCTGTGCAGAGAAGAATTCTTCATGCGATGAAAGAAATGGATGATGGCCGTTTCAATAAAGTTGCCAATATTATTGGCCAGAGTATGCAGTATCATCCACATGGGGATGCATCTATTGGCGATGCATTGGTGAATATGGGACAGAAAGATCTGTTGATTGAAACACAGGGAAACTGGGGTGATGTACGCACAGGTGATGAAGCTGCTGCCTCAAGATATATTGAAGCAAGACTGAGTAAGTTTGCTTTGGAAGTTGCCTTCAACGCAAAAACTACTGACTGGGCATTGAGTTATGACGGTAGAAAAAATGAACCGGTAACGCTGCCAATGAAATTTCCTTTGCTGCTTGCACAGGGTGCCGAGGGAATTGCAGTTGGATTGGCAACAAAAATACTCCCACATAACTTCTGTGAACTGATAGAAGCTTCTGTAAAATATTTGCGGGGAAAAAGATTTGAAATACTGCCGGATTTTCAAACTGGTGGAACAATGGATGCCAGCAACTACAGCGAAGGTGTTCGTGGCGGTAAAGTAAGGGTGAGGGCAATTATTGAAGAGCAGGATAAGAAAACACTTTTAATTAAAAGTGTTCCGTATGGCGTAACCACTACACAGTTGATGGAAAGCATTGTAAAAGCCAACGACCAGGGAAAAATAAAAGTCAAAAAAGTAACTGACCATACAGCCGCTGATGTAGAAATTATTATTGAGTTGGCTTCCGGTATTTCTCCTGACATAACTATTGATGCACTTTATGCTTTCACCGACTGTGAAGTAAGCATCTCACCCAATGCCTGTGTAATTGTAAAAAATAAGCCACAATTTTTAAAAGTAAGTGAGCTGTTAAAAACAGCAACAGACAATACAAGAGAGTTGTTAAGAAAAGAACTGGAAATAAAATTGGCTGAGCTGCAGGAAAAATGGCACTATACTTCCCTGGAAAAAATATTCTTTGAAGAAAAAATATACAAAGAGCTGGAGAAAAAACATGAGACCTGGGATAAGGTGCTGGAGGCAATAGACAAAGCCTTTACACCTTTCAAGAAATTATTGAAAAGAGCCATTACCCGTGAAGACATCATCAAACTTACAGAAAAACCAGTTCGCCGTATTTATAAATTAGATATTGATGATCTTAATGATCAGATAAAAGGGTTGGAGGCAGATATCAAACAGGTAAAACACGATCTGAATAATCTTATCGATTATGCGGTGGCTTATTATGAAAACCTGTTGAAGAAGTATGGTAAAGGAAGAGAGCGTAAAACGGAGATCAAATTATTTGATACCATACAGGCAAAAACGGTTGCCATTGCAAATACAAAGCTATTTGTAAACAGGGAAGAAGGTTTTATTGGTACAGGCTTAAAGAAAGATGAACTGGTTGGAGAAGTATCCGACCTGGATGATATCATTGCTTTTGCAAAGAACGGGGTAATGAAAGTGGTAAAGGTTTCTGATAAAACATTTATTGGAAAAGATATTTTGCATGTTGCCGTTTTTCAAAAAGGAGATGAACGTACTACCTACAACATGATCTACATGGATGGCAAAACCAAGATGAGTTATGCAAAACGATTTAATGTTACAGGTGTTACGCGTGATAAGGAATATGATCTTTCAAAAGGTTCGGAGAATAGTAAAGTCCATTATTTTACAGCCAATGCAAATGGAGAGGCAGAAGTGGTGAAAATTATTTTAACACCCGGTTGTCCGGCTAAGAAAAAAGAATTCGATTTTTATTTTGAAGAACAGGAAATAAAAGGAAGGGGGAGTATTGGTAACCAGGTAACCAAGTATCCCATCAAATCGGTTAAGTTCAAAGAAGCAGGAAATTCAACACTCGATGCTAAAAAATTATGGTTCGATAATAAATTCGGACGTTTGAATACAGAAGAAAAAGGGGAGTACCTGGGTAAGTTTGAAGCAGAAGACAGGTTACTGGTAATTTACAATGATGGTAACTACGAAATAACCGACCAGGAATTAACGCAGCGCTTTGATACCGAAAAAGTTTTGCTGCTGGAAAAATTCGATCCTGAAAAAATAATTACTGCGGTTTATTATGATAAGGAAAAAGTGCAGTATAGTGTAAAACGTTTTAAAATTGAAACATCAACCCTGCACAATAAATTCTTCTTTATAAAAGAAGGAGATGGCAATTACCTGGAAGCAGTAACAACAGATGAAGAACCGGTATTGGCCATGCAAAGTGGAAGGGGAACACAGGTACGAAAGGCTAAAGTAAAAATAAATAAAGTCGTGGAAGTGATGGGCTGGAAGGCACTGGGTGCTAAACTTACCGATTATAATAAATCAGTAGAAATGCAGTGGGAGCAGAAAGCATCGAACAATCCCCAGGCAGAGTTGTTTGAATAATCAAAATTAATTTATGCGATACTTATTCCTTTTACTCATTGTTTTTTCTTCTTTTAATTTACCAGCACAGGACAGTTTAAGTCTTTCAAATACTGAAATAATCTATGGCCGTAAAGATGGAATGGCATTAACGATGATGATGTTAAAGCCATTGAAAAAAACAAATGGCAAGGCAATAATCAGTGTTCTTAACGGCAACTGGGTTTCATCACCAAGGATGATGGATATGTTTTTAACCAGGTCAAATCTTTACCTGGAAAAGGGATACACTTTATTTGGAGTGATGGTAGGATCTCAGCCACAATTTACTATCCCGGATGAGATCAAAGACCTGAAAAGGGCTGTTCGTTTTATCCGTTATAATGCAAAGGGATATGGAATTGACGCTGATCATATCGGTATTACAGGTTCTTCATCGGGAGGACATTTATCCTTAATGATCGCAACAGCAGATGATAAACCTGATAACAGGTCTGCTGATCCGGTTGAAAAAGTTTCTGCCAGGGTGCAGGCTATCGCTGTGTTTTATCCGCCTACCGATTTTATAAACTATGGCCAGGTAAATACAAGCGGAACAATTAACCAGGCAGGTTTGGTCTTTGCTAAGGTAGCAGCAGCCTTTGATTTTAAAGTTTGGAATGATACCACCGGAACTTTTATTTCCATTACCGATACGAAAAAAAGACTCGAAATAGCTAAAGTCATATCACCGATAAATTCTGTCAGTTCCGATGATCCCCCGGTATTGATCATACATGGAGATAAAGACTTTTTGGTTCCTAAACAGCAGTCTGAATCAATTATCGAAAAATTCAAAGAGGCAAACGTGCCCTGTCAACTGATCATTAAAGAAGGTGGCGCTCATGGTTGGCAAAATCGTGAAGTGGAAGAAAAGAATTTTGTTGATTGGTTTGATAAATATTTAAAATAGTAAAACCTTCCCCCATTATTTAAGTTATTTTTGCAACTCTCCCGAATTTTAAAAATTGAGGAGACCAGTTAATGATCAGATTGGAACATTTTGAGCAGGGCGATTTTCAACAACTAATAGATTGGATCGAAGACGAAGAACTGTTAATAAACTGGTCAGGTTCTCTATTCAGTTTTCCATTAACCAAAAAAAGCCTTGACTGGTATATCAATGATACCAATGTTCCGCTTAGATCCGATGCATTTGTTTATAAAGCTGTTGATACAGAAACGGGTAATGTTGTGGGGCATATTTCATTGGGAGGTATTAGCTGGAAAAACAGGTCTGCCAGGGTAACACGGGTATTAGTTGGTAATACCAGTGAACGAAGCAAAGGGCTTGGCCAGCAAATGACAAAAGCAGTTTTGAAAATAGGATTTGAAGAATTAGGCCTGCACCGCATCAGCCTGGGTGTTTATGAAAATAACAAAGCAGCACTGCAATGCTACCTGAAAAGTGGATTTAGTATCGAAGGTGTTTCCCGTGATACGCTTTGGTTTAAAGATGAATTTTTAAGTATGATAGAAATGGGGATACTGGAAAATGACTGGAAGGCATTAAATACTTAAGATATAAAAGGAATAACTGCTTTTCGGTCTTTTGGATAATCAGCAAATTTATTTTTATACCATTTGTGATGCGCCAATGCCCTGGGTACCAGGTTGGCAGCCGACCATATAAAAAATGTAAGTGCCGGTAAGTTCCAGCAAAGAATAGCAAAGCCGGCCCACTCAATCAACTCCCCCAGCATATTCGGACAACTGATATATTTGAACAACCATCCGGTTGGTATTTTATAATCTGTTTCTTCGGGTTTACGCAGGTTAATTAAAATGTTATCAGCTTTCCAGTTTATCCATACGCCCAGTATAAAGATCACCGCACCTATAATAAAACGGGGATCGGTTAGCCAGCTGTTTTCATTTGCCGCAAAATTGCTGAAATAGTAACCCAGTAAAAAAGTATTACAGAGATTGAAGAAGATACCTGACGACATGATCACTACAGGCATCTTTTTTCCCCTGGTATGCAGGCGGAAAGGAAAAATAAAACTGCGGTTGAAATAATGCAAACAATATAGCCCGATCATTATTTCTATAACAATAGAATGAGTTGAAAAATTCCTGATCAAAACATAGAGCATAACAACCAATGCCGGAAACTCCATGAAGAACCAACCATAATGATTATCGATCAACGGGCCCCATTTGGCAGAGGTATGTCTTCCATAAGGTGCAGCAATGCGAAGCAATAAGAAAAAGATAAGGATGGCTAAGAGTATCCATGTATAAATTATGATGCGGTAAGTATCAAATGAAATAAACATAAGCAGGCCAGGAAAAAGTATTTTTATCAGACAAGATAACTTTTATTCTTAAACCAATGGAAAGTATCATGTATCGTTTCTTCAAATGGCCGGGTAGTATAATTTAATTCCGCTGCGGCTTTGGCACTGCTGATAAAACGATTACCGTTGAATAAAGCATCAAGCGCTTCAATGGTGTAGAGTGGTTCTTTTTTCTGTATAGCAGCAAGCATCTTTACAATGGGTAATCCTGCTTTTGCAGCAAAAGCGGGTAATGCAACCGGTTTTATTTTTTTAACAGATGCTGTTGAAAGCATTTCTGCAAGCTGTTTCAGGCTATGCCATTTTCCACCAAGAAGATATGATTCTCCGGGCTTGCCCATGGTTGTTGCATTTGCAATACCATTGGCTACATCCCTGCAATCACAAAAATCGAAACCGCCATTAAAAATAAAAGGTAAACGGCCTTTGTACAGATCAATAATTACTTTGCCCATTAAGGAAGGCTTAAAATCATAAGGGCCTATAATAGAAGTTGGATGTATAACTATAACTTCCATTCCATGATTGTTTGCGTCAAGTGCAATTCGCTTTCCTGCAAACTTCGACCGGTCGTAAGCAAAACCATTTTCGGTAACATGTTCCCGCTGTTCATCTAAAACTTCAAATGAAGGTTGTTGCTGAAAAGCGTGAATGGAACTGATATGCACACATCTCTTTATACCTGCCTGTAAAGCATTATCAATAACTAACTGTGTGCCTTCAACATTTGTACGGTGTACAAGGCCATTGGGATCGCCATTAACTGATATGAGGGCAGCGCAATGAATAACAGTATCGCAATCATCCATTAAAGATCTTAATATTCCCGGATGCAATAGATCTCCCTTAACAATTTCAACCGGCAGATCTTTACAGGAACGAAGATCATTATCTCTTATTAACGCTTTAACCCGTATATTTCTTTTTGTAAGTTCCTGTAATAAGGCAGCGCCTAAATGACCAGCCGCACCCGTTAAAGCTACTTTCATTTATTTTTTATTTGAAAAGAGAAGTTACAATCTCAGGGATTAAATAAAAAAACAGCAGGTTAAACTGCTGTAAATTATTTGTATCGAAATTTAATAGTGTTTCAGGCTTATCAAATTAATAACCTCTTCTGTTACCACCACCACCTCTGTTAAAATTATTGCCACCTCTGTTAGGAGCACCACCACCCGGAGGGCCGCTTTTTTCTTCGGCTTCTTTTACAATCAGGGGCTTCTTGCCCAGGGAAATATCCTTCAGGCTTTCAATGGCATCCTTTGCTTCTTCGCTGTTTGGCATATCTACAAAAGCAAATCCCTTGCTCTTCCCGGTTTCCCTGTCCATTGCAACTCTTGCTGTAGCAACGGTTCCAAATTTTTCAAATATTTCCATTAATTCTGCATCATCCAAATCATATGGCAGTCCGGCAACAAAAAGTTTCATAATAAGCGTCTTTAAAACGAAAATACTAAACTTATTTTGGTATTTCCATTTTGTTTTTAGGGGAATAATGAACCCGGAAATTGTGATGTCCCGGTAGTTTTATGCGGCTTAAATGTTTTTTTAATGATTTCCGGCAAAGAATATATCAAATTACTGCCTTCCTCTCTTTCTTTTGTTAACTTTAATTATGCTTAAAATGAAGTTTATTATCCTGTCATTTTTGTTTTTGCTGCTGGTATTTCCGGGCAAAGCACAAAATTTTGGTGGCAACCCTTCATCTGTAAAATGGCAACAAATTAATACATACAGGGGCCGGGTAATTTTTCCCAAAGGATTGGATAGCCAGGCCAACCGGATAGCCAATGTGATGAAATTATTGGGTAATACAACTGCTAAAACTATTGGCGGCAGGCAGAACAAATGGAATATTGTTTTACAAAATCAAACCACCATACCAAATGCATATGTAAGGCTTGCTCCAGTAATGAGTGAGTTGTACATGACCCCCGGGCAGGATAATTTTTCAACCGGAAGTATCCGGTGGGATGATAATTTAATTATTCATGAGAACCGGCACATACAACAGTTTAGCAATTTCAATAAGGGCTTTACCAAAGTATTTTCCTTCTTCCTGGGACAGGAAGGACAGTTGTTTGCCAATGGAATGACCGTACCCGACTACTTTTTTGAAGGTGATGCAGTTTGGCAGGAAACCCTGGTGAGCGCACAGGGGAGAGGTAGGATGCCTTCCTTTTACAATGGATTTAAATCCTTGTGGCTGGGAAATAAAAATTATTCCTGGATGAAATTAAGAAGTGGCTCTTATAAGGATTATACTCCCGATCATTATAACCTGGGCTACCTGTTGACAGCTTATGGGTATGAGAAATACGGAGAAGACTTTTGGAAAAAAGTTACCAATGATGCCGTAATATTTAAAGGATTGTTCTATCCGTTTAACAGGGCTATTGAAAGATACTCCGGAAAAACATACAAGCAATTCAGGGAGGATGCTATGAATTATTTTAATGACAAATCTTTTACAGGGCAAAATATTTTAGCCCCATCCTTTACTTATCTCACGCCAATAAGAAAAAATAATGTAATGGATTACCAGTTCCCGAATTATATAAGTGATGATAGTATTGTGGTAACAAAAAAATCTTATAAAGAAGTAAATGCTTTTTACCTGTTGGTGAATGGAAAAGAGAAAAGAATAAGGGTAAGGGATTTTGTGATAGATGATTATTATTCTTACAACAATGGCAAAATTGTTTATGCGTCTTACCAATCAGACCCACGCTGGACAAACCGGGATTACAGTGTTATAAAACTGCTGGATATTTATACCGGGCAACAGAAACAGCTTACACAGCGTTCAAAATATTTTTCTCCGGATATTAATAAGGAAGGAAACGAGATATTGGCTGTTAATGTGAATACCGATGGCACAAATAACCTTCACCGGCTTGATGCTGCTACGGGCAGGCTGATACTGCAGGTTCCTAACCCCCGTAACTATTTTTTTACGCAAACAAAATACATTAACTCTAATAAAGCAGTTTCAGCTGTAAGGAATCCCGAAGGGAATATGGTATTGATAACTGTTGACCTGACAACCGGCGCTACTTATAACCTGACGCCTTTTTCTTTTAATGTTATTGGTTATCCTTTTGTAAAAGGCGATACTGTTTACTTTACTGCCATGCATAATAATGCAGACAAGATTTTTGCTGTAACACTGAACAATAAAAAAATATATCAGCTAACCAATAATATCAACGGGGTATATCATCCTGCGGTGAATGCAAAAGGGGAGATGCTGGTATCAGCCTTTACAGCAGAAGGTTACAGGCTGGCTAAAATAGATGTTAGCAAGGTAGAATGGAAAGAATTTCCAGCTATTAGTTTTATCATAAGTAACAGTAAGTTTTATACAGACTCTGCATTTCAGATGACAGGAACGGGGGTTTTATATACATTAAACGACAGCAGTTTTGAAGAAAGTGCAACGGGCCATATGAAAAACCCGGTCAGTAAGTATCGGAAATCATTTCACTTATTTAGTTTTCATAGCTGGCGGCCGGTTATCAATGACCCTGAATATGGCTATACTTTTTTCAGCGATAATGTACTCAGCAGTTTCAGCAATAATCTTACTTATACTTACAACAGAACTGATAAAAGTCATACTGTTGGTTTTAATAGTTCATTTGCAGGCTGGTTTCCCGTATTAAGCCTGGGGGCAGAGGAAAGTTTTAACCGTACAGTAGATACGGCCTTTGGTAAATCAGTAAATTTTAATGCCGCAACTTTAACTGCCGGTATATCCATTCCGCTTAGGTTTATTGGTGGAAGGACAAATAAATTTTTAAATTTTGGTGTTGGATATAATAGTGAACAATATTATTACAGTGGAGTTGGTAAGAATGTATTCAGCAATAGGGCCATAAACTATATGAGTGCTTTCCTGGGTTTTAGTAATGTCAGCCTGCAGGCAAGGCAACACATTAATCCCCGGTGGGCACAATCAATTTCTTTAAACTACAGGGATGCTTTTACTTTCCGTGACAGCCATAAGTTTGTAGCTAATTCATCTTTTTATTTTCCGGGCTTTTCTGCAAATCACAGTTTGGTAATAAATGCTGCGTATCAAAGGCGGGATACATTATCTGATCTATTCAGTAAAAACTTTTCCTATTCCAGGGGATATGAAGCTTTAAGTACCCGGCGTATGTATAAGTTAGGGGTCAATTACTATTTTCCATTAGTTTACCCGGATTGGGGTTTTGCCAACATCTTGTTTATTCAGCGTGTCCGTGCCAATGCATTTTATGATTATACCAATGCCAAAGCCAGGGTTAATGGATCACTTACCGAAATACAAAGCCGCAGCACCGGGGCCGAAATTTACTTTGATACAAAAGTGTGGAATGCCTTGCCAGTAAGTTTTGGTGTACGTTTTTCGCATTTATTGGATACAGACCTCTTGAATCCACTGGTTAAGAATCGTTGGGAGATAATTGTGCCAATAGGTTTGATACCCAATTAGCATATCTTGTTCTAAGTTTATTCTCCCAGTTAGTGAATCCAAAAGCCCGTTTTTTAGTTAAATGTAGTAGTTTAACTGAATGTGGAAATTACTATTTTTTATAGGTAAAAATACTTGTTTAATTAAATTAAGCCATATATTTGGTTGCTGAAACCAAACAATTATGGCAAATACTGATTTAACTGAAATCCAGCTCAATGGCGAAAAACAAGTAGAATTATGGTTATCCAGCAATGGTTATAACCCTATTTCAAAGGAAACACTTCAACCGGGCGAATCAGGCCTAAAAGCTATGGGCAGTGTTGAAAATATACTGATCCAGGTAAGAACGTTTTTACACCCACACCGCCCATTTAAGCTTAGTGAGTTTGAAGTTGACAGATTAACACGAAGGGCGGCCAAGTTAAAGCTTGTGGCATATGCCGCCTATATAGTATTAAATGAAAAGAATGAGCTGGCTGAAGATATTACATGGGAACGCTTGACTTAAATATCTTCGTTGTTATTAACCACCATATTTTTTATTGGAATACTTTTTCTTACTTAAATAAAAATGATGCATTCCGCATAAACTAATTATTGGAGATCCGGAATATAAATTTTTCTTCATAGATTTACTATGCACACAAATCCATTCTCCTGTTATATAGATCGATTCTTATTCTGAATTTGTAATAACACATTCCACTTTGATTTGAAATATTTGTTTGCTTTAAGCAGTATGCTAAATTGGTTAAGATGAAAAAAAGGACTAAACTTTTCCGTGCTATTACTATCCTGTGTTTAATGATGGTCGGCACTTTAAACACTGGTGCACAATCCGGCAAACAGGTAGTCATTAATGTTTCCGGAATAGAATATGATGACCCGAATTTTACTTCTTTCCGGGAGACAGTTAAGAAAACTGCGAAAGTGAGTTCGGTAAAGCCATCCTATGCTTCAGGAACGGCTACTTTAACATGTGTATACCAGGGTGCCCCT
>JBDTUK010000037.1:0-12982 GCA_040007795.1 Ferruginibacter sp. | reverse complement strand
GCTCTTATTGCTGCAGGATAACCACCGGGGCCGCTTCCAAGCACTATTACGTCGTATGCCATCTTAATAATTATGAGTTATGAATGATGCCCGCCCGGATGCCCGGGGCGGACGGGAATTATGAGTTGCAAATTTAGATTGAAAGAGGGGATTAGCCAAAAGCTAATTTAGGCCCGCCCGTGCCGGTACTGACGGGGTTGATTTAACGTTTTATACAGCAGGAGTATAGTAATTCTGTGTATTTTTAAGGATGATTAAAAGGTTATTATTTCTTATTACACTTGTTGGTTTTGTTACGGTTTGCAACAGCCAGTCCATTCCCAAATGGAAGATAGAAGACGTGGTCAAATCCTTTTCTAAAAAAAATGATACGGTGTATGTGGTGAATTTTTGGGCCACATTCTGCAAGCCCTGTATTGCCGAAATTCCAGATTTTATCAGGATCGTAGAAAAATACAAAACACAAAAAGTAAAATTGCTGCTGGTTAGTTTAGATCTGCCTGCCTTTTACCCGGCCAGGGTAGCCGACTTTGTAAAGAAGAATAATTATAATACCAATATCGTGTGGCTTAATGAAACCAATGCCGATCATTTTTGCCCGATGATAGATAAAAAATGGAGTGGCGCTATTCCATCAACTATTATTGTCAATAATAAAACGGGGTACAGAAAATTTGTAGAAGACCAGGTAAGCCCGGCAGATTTTGAAGCATCAATAAAAGCGGCGATAGGAGGGAATGCTTTTAATAAATATGCTGCGCCAATGAATGATGCATCGGTCATTGATAAATATCCAACAGGTGCTGCAACGTCAACTATGAATTACGTAACTTTCAGATCGACCGATAGTGCAGTTTATGCTATTACAGGTGGAAAAGTGAATACGATCGTTAAAATAGATAATTTTAAAGTGGTGATCATTGAAAATGAAGGTCTTTATTATACCTATTCAAACCTGGGATCAACTACTGTAAAAAAAGGAGATGTAATTAAGAACGACCAGTTAATAGGTTATGCTACAGCATCACTAAATGGTGATATACCCACTTTGGAACTCTATATAAATAATTCGGAAAAGAGCATTCTTCTTACAAAAGCAAACTTCACTAACCGAAAAGATAAAAGGGAGTTTGATTATTTCAAAGATGGCCCAAAAGAACCGCAATAAAAAAAGCCCGGTTTTATACCAGGCTATATCTGCGAAATCATGTTAATCAAAAAAATCTGTGATCTAACTCTTCCTCTTTATTGAACATCCCACACTCCGGCTTTCTTTTACAGAAATTTCTTTACCGGCAACCAGTTCATTAATGGCTTGCTGCAAATGCTGGCGTTTTACATTTGATGGATCAGATGGGTTATCATCAATAGCGCCGTGGTAAACTAATTTCAGGTTCTTATCGAATAAAAAACATTCAGGTGTACGGTTGGCGCCAAAGGCATCGGCCACTTCATGATTCTTATCTACTACATAACTCCATTTGTAATTCTGATCTTTGGCATATGTTTTCATGGCATCAAAACTGTCATCATCTCCACGCAATGCCTCATTGCTGTTTAAAATGATAACACCAATATTCTTTTTTTCAGCAAACCCACTAATGGCAACTGTACGTTCCTGGTTTTTTACTACATAAGGGCAGGTGTTGCAACTGAACATCACCAATACGCCGTTCTCTTTTTTTGCATCCTTCATGGTAAGTTCCTTACCTGAAACATCTTTTAATTTAAGATCGGCTTTGGGCATGGGGTTGCCGATCGGTAACGGGTCGCCAAATGTAAATGCCATGGCTGCAATGGAGGCCACAGCGGTCATAGTATAGAATATCTTTTTCATAATTATTTATTTTCTTAAAGTTAGGAAATTACACAGAGTAATTAAGACCGCTCATGTATTTTCTTTTCCGGTTGCTTTTTCATTGGCTTCACGTTTTTCTGCAATAGCTCTTAATGATTTGATGCTTACGTTCAGTTCGAACCCGATGAGCAGTACGAGTGAGTTAATAAAGATGAGGGCCATCAAAACAATGATTGTTCCAATGGAACCGTAGAGGGCATTATATCGTCCAAAATTATTTACGAAGGTGGAGAAGCCCAGTGAGGCCATGATGCACAGGAAGGTGGCCAGTATAGTGCCGGGAGAAACCAGCCGCCAGCGTTTTTCTACTGCAGGGGCATATTTATAAATGAATGCGATGGAATAAAAGATAAGGGCAATGATGAATATCCAGCGAACATAAGAGATGAAGTCTCTCCAAAAAGGGCTCCTGAGCCCAAGCCATTTTAAAAAAGCGCCTTGTGTGATGAGCAGTATCAAACACCCAAGTACCAGGCTAAAAATAAGTGTGGTTAACCGGATGGCGATCCAACGGTTGTGTAATCCTCTTCTTTTTTCGAACCCGATATAGTTTTTATTGAAAGAACGCATGATACCCATCATGGCATTGGAGGCAAAGAACAGCGCCAGCAACAAACCAAAAGACAGTAAACCAAAAACGGGTGTTTTAAAAAAAGTGTCATCAATAAACTTTACAATATTGTTATTGAATGTATCAACAGGAATTATGTCTTTTAAAATAAGTTTAAGCTGGTTGAGTATATCTTTCTTTTTTATAAAGGGCAAATGAGGTATCAGCGTAAATAAAAATAAAAAGGATGGCGGTATGGCCATAATAAAATTATAAGCAATAGCCGAAGCTCTTTCTGTTAAGCCAATTGTTTTTACCTGCCTGTAAAAAAAACGGCCAACATCATACAAGGGTACGCCTTCAAAACCGGGCAAATACCAGTGCTTGCTTTTACGTAAAATAAAAGCGAGGGGAGTTTTGGTTATTAATATGCGTTCGAATTTGCTCATTACATATTGGCTGTTACCGGTTATTTATTCTTTGCTCTTATTAAACTATCTAATGCCTGCTGGTATGCTTTTGCAAAAACCATGTGCTCTGCATAAGTGGAAGCAAAATTGGATAAGCCATTAAAATCAGGTTTGGCTACAAAGTAAATATAATTGGTTTGTGGTTCATTTAAAACGGCATCAATGGTTTTAATGGAAGGTGTACAAATAGGGCCTGGGGGCAATCCGAAATTCTGGTAAGTATTAAAGGGTGAAGAATAGGTAAGATGTTTTTGCATGATCCTCTTTAAACCAAAATCCTTCATCGCAAATTTTACGGTAGGGTCTGCCTGCAGTTTCATTCCTGTTTGCATGCGGTTCATGTACACGCTGGCAATTTTCCCTTTGTCTTCTGCTGCATTGGTTTCTTCTTCCACAATGCTGGCCATAGTATAAACCTGTTCGGGTGTAAGGTTCAGCGCTTTTGCTTTGGTCATTCTTTCTTCATTCCAGAATTTTTCTTTTTCATCAAATAATTTTTTCAGAATTTTTTCTGCAGATGTATTCCATAAAATGCTATATGTATTTGGGATCACTGCCACCATTATGGTATTGCTGTCGGCATGGTAGGTCCTTAATGATTTGGGGTCATTTAAAATTTTCAGAAAGCCTGCAGAATCACATTCAAAATTGGATGCGATCTTTTGCGCCAGGTCTTCTTTGGTTCTAAGTTTGGTTATTATAAAATTAACCGGTGCCTGCCTGCCTGCCCGAAGCATTTTTAATAAACTGAAAATGCTCATGCCATCTTTAATTTGATAACGGCCGGCTTTTACTGCATTGGGATATTTAATTTGTTTGGCTATAAGATCAAAGAAAAAAATTCCGCCGATCAGCTTCTGATCAACCAGCGAAGTTTTTACATCGTTATAATCAGAACCGGTTCTTACATAAAAATATTTTCCTTCGGGAGAGGAAACCGTAGGGCCGAATATTTGCCAGGCTAAAAAACCTGCTGCTGCCAATATAACGAACAGGATACCAAAAATTATTTTCTTTTTCATCTTTTGTATATTGAACAAAGTAAATCATACTGATTTACCATTTTTTTAAATGCAAATCTAATCAATCGGTATGTATCAAATGCCGGCGCTCAATCCCTGGCCCCCCCGAATTTCAGCTATGCCACATCTCCTAAAATAAAATTCCATTTGATATCAAAAAACCCCGTCAGTTATTGACGGGGTTCAAAACTTTATATAAAATATTATTTAGGCTTATTTGAGTCCCCGGTGGCTGGCATTGGAACTGTTTTGGGAGTTGTTGTGGTTTGTGGTTTAGAAGAAACACCCTCCAGCAATTCTTTATTGGGGGATACCGTACCACTGTCTTTTGGAATAAAAGCAGGGGAAACGATACATAGTATACCAACTACGGCTGCGAATAACCAGGTTCCTTTTTCCAGCACATCGGTAGTTTGTTTTACGCCCATTATCTGGTTGCCAAAACCGCCAAAACTGGAGGATAATCCACCGCCTTTGGGGTTTTGTATTAATACGATCATTCCTAATATCACGGAAGCAATTATCACTAAAATTCCAAATAAAACTAACATATTATAATCCTTTTAAGTGTTCGATTTTGGCTGCAAAGTAAGCGTTTTTGGCAGGATTGAGCAAACTTAATTTTTCCAATACTTCAATGGCTTTTTGAACCTTTCCCTGTTTGGCAAATACATCTGCCATGGAAACGGTTAAGATATCATCTTCTTTATTGCTTTTTTCGGCCAGGCTTTGAATAGAGCTGTCTGTTTGTCCCGAAGATTCTTCCGTATGGTCAACATGCACTTTCTTCATTGTTTTAAGCCATTCTGTAAAACTCCTCAGCTGCTTTCCCAACTTGTCGGTACTTTGTACATCTTCGGATAATTTAATACCCTGCGATGCAAAATAATCCACCATGTGCATCGGTTCAAAGAGTGGCATTTCATCCATGGTATTTTTTTCAGCAGGAATTTTCAATTCTATCTTCATCGGCTCGATTTCTTTTTCATCTTCATCATTATTCGCTGTTTCCTCTTCTGGCTGTATTAAAGGTTCTTCGTCTCTGGCTAATATATTCTCTTCCCTTGTGGCTTGTAACTTGTAGCTATCTACCTGCTGCAATTGAAAATTTAACCAATACGGATTATTGAACAGGATATTTGTTTTAGCGGCTTGTTTTTGAAATGCCTCAGAACCTGCAGGCGATTTTTGTAATAAATAAAATTGGGCCGGGGAAAAATAAGGATGGGATGCAGTTATTTCATTGAGAAAATTTTCATTTCCTTCGTCTGAAAAATTTCTTTTAAACAAAGACTCAAATATTGCCTGGCTGTTCTGCATGTTATGATTCTAAAAAATGTGGATTACCAATTTGAAAAGATCTTATTAAATATGGCATCGGCAAGGTTCTTTACTATTTCATCGCCTTTTTGTGTTTCTACCTGCGAAAGGCTTAAGTTGGCGTCAAAGTCCACACTATAAGTTACATCTGCTTCAAAATTCTTTTTCTCATCCAGGGTATTTTTAAAAATAACATGGAACTCTGCTGTCAGCCGGTTAAGGCTGGTATTGTTACCACTGATACCGGTAGTGCTGGTATAGTACCTGGAGACATAACCACTGATATCATAGTGGGCTTCATCACCATTGGTTTGCCTGAGCCTGGTGGTGCTTATTATTTTTTGTTTCAGTTTTTCGGTAAGTGCCGGGCTTAACTGTGGATTCTTATAGTCTGCTTTATTCTCAAAATAATTCACCCGGAAGGTTTTTACTTCAGGAGGAATAGGTGCAGCATCTTTAAAACCGTATTTGCAGGTTGCCTGGATGCAGCAAGCGCCAAGCAACAAGCTACAAGCCAGTAACCACTGACGCAACTTGCTTTTACCTGTAGCTAAAAGCATGAGGCTTGTAGCTGTTTTCCTATTCTTCAATATCATACTCCTTTAATTTACGGTACAAGGTACGTTCACTGATACCCAGGTCAAGCGATGCATCTTTACGTTTTCCTTTATGTTTCTTTAATGCTTTTATGATAAGTTCTTTTTCTTTATCAACAATACTTAATGATTCTTCCACGTCTTCATGATGATCAATGACCTCGCTGTTATGCGGTAAGAAAACAGGTTTTGATGAAGATAGATTTGAGGTATTGTTATTTAGTTCAGCAAATGATTGGTCATTGTATACCGGTGCATGTCCACGGGATTCTGCGAATTGTGCAATGTTAGGATTTTGCAACAGGTCGAAAAACATTTTCTTCAGTTCATTCACGTCTTTCTTCATGTCGAAGAATAATTTGTACAGTATATCCCTTTCATTGGCAAATTCACTCTGGCTTACCGAACCATTGCCACCAGCCAATACCGGTAAACGGGAATAATTATGTTCCGGTAAAAAACCTTTCATGGTATTTGCATTAATAACTTTATCCTGGCTCAACACAGATATCTGTTCTGCAATATTCTTCAATTCCCTCACATTACCCGGCCACGGATAATTTATTAACACATCTTTTGCCCCATCATCCAGTTGTACGGGGGCTGCTTTATACTTATCGGAAAAATCATTTACAAATTTCCGGAATAATAAATAAATATCTTCTTTCCTGTCTCTTAAAGCGGGAACCCTGATGGGCACTGTATTTAAACGGTAATACAGGTCTTCCCTGAATCTGTGCGTTTGTGTAAATTCTATAAGCTCTTTATTGGTTGCTGCAATGACCCTTACATCTGTTTTCTGTACTTTACTGCTGCCCACACGTATGTATTCACCGGCTTCCAGCACACGGAGTAAACGGGCCTGTGTTCCCAAAGGCAGTTCACCGATCTCATCTAAAAAGATAGTACCGCCATTCACCGTTTCAAAATATCCTTTACGGCTGTCAACAGCTCCGGTAAAAGATCCTTTCTCATGGCCAAACAATTCCGAGTCAATAGTGCCTTCAGGAATGGCACCACAGTTAACAGCAATGAAAGGATTATGTTTTCTTGCGCTTAATGAATGAATGATCTGGGAAAATACTTCTTTACCTACACCGCTTTCACCATTGATGAGCACACTCAGATCGGTATTAGCTACCTGCACTGCTACATGTAGCGCATGATTTAAAGATGGCGAGTTGCCGATAATGCCGAAACGGTTTTTTATTGATTGTAATTCCATATTAAAAATTGTGTCACAAAGATTCACAAAGTCACAAAGTTTCGCAGAGATAGCTTTGTGTTCTTTCAGCCTTTGTGAATCTTTGTGAAATAAAAAAACACAAGGCCGGTTATTTATATTATTAATTCTCCAATAAGTGTTCCTGCGGTGCAGGAAATTATTTTTGTAAAAACATAATCTCCTTTCTTTAAATTCCCTTTCGGAAACACCACTACTTTATTCTGATCTGATCTGCCGAATAATTCATCATCACTTTTTTTAGAGACAGCTTCTACCAAAACTTTAAATGTTTTGCCAACATCCCGTTGCATACTTTGTAAAGAATGGATGCGGTGCAGTGCAATCATTTCCTGCAGTCTTCTTTTTTTTATGTCTTCCGGTACATCATCAGCAAACCTTCGGGCCGCAAGGGTTCCGGGGCGTTCGCTGTAGAAATACATATAAGCCAGGTCGTATTTGCAATATTCCATCAGGCTTAATGATTGCTGGTGATCTTCTTCTGTCTCGGTACAAAAACCGGTGATCATATCGGTTGATAATCCACAATCAGGAATTAATTCTCTTATCCGGTTAACTTTTGCTATGTACCATTCCCGGCTGTAAGTGCGGTTCATCATTTGTAAAACACGGCTGCTTCCACTTTGTACAGGCAGGTGAATGTAGTTGCAGATGTTTTCGTATTTAACAATGGTATGCAATACATCGTCTGTAATATCTTTTGGATGAGAAGTTGAAAAACGAACACGAAGCAGGGGAGAGATCAATGCTACCTGTTCAAGGAGCATCGCAAATGTTACGGCCCCCCCGCCCCCCAAAGAGGGGATCTTTGCAGTCTGCGTATGCAAAGAGTTTTCTAAAATTTCAGGGTCTTCCAAAATCCCTACTTTGGGGGTTGGGGGGGCATGGTAATAACTATCTACATTTTGTCCAAGTAATGTTACTTCTCTATAACCATCTTCAAACAATGTTTTACATTCATTGATGATAGATACTGCATCCCGGCTTCTTTCTCTTCCTCTTGTAAACGGAACCACACAAAAAGAACACATATTATTACAACCCCTCATGATGCTAACGAATGCAGTAACCCCATTACTGTTTAAGCGGATGGGAGCAATATCGGCATAGGTTTCATCCCTGCTTAATAAAACATTTACTGCTTTCTGGCCTGTCTCTGCTTCTTCAATAAGACCGGGCAGGGTGCGGTATGCATCAGGCCCAACAACCATATCCACTAACTTTTCTTCTTCAATGAATTTTGATTTCAGCCTTTCAGCCATGCAGCCTAAAACGCCCACCAGCATTCCGGGCTTTTCTTTTTTTAAGCTTCGGAATTCTGTCAATCGTTTTCTTACCGTTGTTTCTGCTTTTTCCCTGATAGAACAGGTATTTATAAAAATGAGGTCAGCTTCCTGGTAATTGGTAGTTGCGCCAAAACCATTATCTATTAAGATAGAAGCCACCACTTCGCTGTCGGCAAAATTCATGGCGCAGCCATAGCTTTCAATATAAAAATGCTTTTTAAATGAATTTACTTCACTGGCAAAGGGCGCAAATGCTTCACCCTGCCTTGCCTCATCATGTTCCTTATTAATCACTAAATCCAACATTTATTACTTTGTTTTTTGGAGGAGCGAAGATAACTTAAACCAGTGAAATGGTGACAGGATGGCAGAGGTTTATGATCTTATTATGTTGCTGCTTAATAAATAAAACCCCGGCTCTGGTAAATAAGGGGTAAATTTACTATCATTAACCTACTCCTCTTCTCATTCCTTACCGGCAATTCGGAAATTAAATCCTCTATTTGATATGAGTATTAACCTGTACATTGTTCGGCATGGAAAAATAAATACCGACGAAAAGAATAAAAGAGAATACCTCCACTTATCGGATGCGGGTAAAGCATTTGGTGAATTCCTCGACAAGCATTTTACTGCTATTTATTTCGATCATATTTTTTACCAGTCCACTGATATTAAAACAACCGATCCTTACAACAGGTGCCGGGCAACTATACAAGGTTTGAAGGGCGTTAAATCTGAATTTAACAACCCGCAATTGAGTAAGGTCTTTGAAGAATTGAATGGAGAAGAATCAGGTATGCAGAATATACTGATCTGTTTCAGGGCCGAAGCTTATAATGTAATAAGTAATATCATCTCCCCGGCTTCGGAAGAAGAGTTCAATAAAGATTACCACCGCATATTTCACTACAGGTTCAACAAAAATAATTACCAGTTTATTGATAAGATGACCGCTGAATAATTTTACGTGAACTTAATACACTATGATTTTTTCAGTGTGCATACTTTTATCTGTTTGCAATCTGAGGAAATATGTTCCACCTGTTTTTTGCGGAGGTAATGTTATGCTCAGGCTGCCACTTGCATTAAGATTATTCTTTTGAACCAGTACCCGGCCCTGTGCATCGGTTAATGCATAACCCTGAAGAACAGCATTAGTAATACTTATTTGCAGGCTTACCGATGTTGTTTGCTTAACAGGATTAGGGTAGACATATACTTTCTCTTCATTACCACCACCAACTCTTAACCGGGCAATATTGCTATACATAAAATCACCTGATATACCGGTAATTTTCAAACGGTAATAGTAATCGCCGTTAACGAGTGCAGCATCTGTATAATTAAATTGTAAGGCAGATGCAGTACCTGTTTGCGTATTGATAGCAGTAAAGTTCCTTCCATCATTACTTCTTTGCAGTTCGTAAGTGGTGCCATATTCAGGTTGGGCTATCTTCCATGTTATAGCTGCATTATTGAAGTTTTGCAGGTAGGCACTAAACTGTGTAAGTTTTATTGGCACAACAGTAACCGTTATTTTAGCCGTCCATATCTCTTCTTTAGCATTATTTCTCCTGTCTGTCCACGATGGCCAGGCTTTATTAGCATAAAAAGACAACCCGTTATAATCTCCATACTGATTGCCAAGATCTGCTGATCCTGATATGGTTTCATCAGTTTGTGCAGTCGTTACTTTTTCCGGTGTAGACCAGGTAACGCCATCATTGGTGGAGTATTGATAATATACATCTGTTTTTTTTCTTCCGGGATCTGCCTGTGTATCGTAATACATTATTCCGATAATGCCACTGGTTTCATCTACCGCCATCCATTGGTTAAACTGGTCATTTAAGCCAGCCTGGTTATTGATCCTTATAGGTGTTTGCCAGGTGGCTCCTCCATCAAGCGAACGTACAAACCAGATCCTGGTCTTGCAGGTAGAAACAATACTAGCGGCGGGTTCATTTGCTGCTGCTGTGCATCCTGCATTTCCGCTAAGATCGGTCCAGCATGCATAAACCATGTTCTTACCTGCTGTTCTGTAGGCGCCACCACTTACATAGATCAGTGCACGGCGGCTGTTAAAAGAAGGTACACCAATATCGTACCCGTCATAGGTAGTGGCGGCCTGAACCGGTGTGCCATAGCTTGCACCTCCATTGGTAGATTTTACAACCAGTATTTTCCGATTGGTAGTAGTAGGCCAGAAACCAAACACATCACCAAAGCTGTTGGTCTTTACATCACTACCTATACAGGTGCCTGTAGATTCAGCACCGCTTACCTGAATAGGTGCGGCAAGCCAGGTGCCGCCAACTCCTGCTGTGCGGCGATTCATAAAGGCAGGGTTACCATTGTGCCATATAGCATATTGCTGGTTATAATATGGAGATGTAGCGCTATGATCTACCCATACCATTTGTTTGTCTACATTGGTTTGAGTACCGGATACGGTCGCATCCAATGTCCAGGTGGCACCGTTATCAGTGCTTACATGATTTCTCATTTTTAAAACACTACCTGCACTGTTAATACCCAGCGTAGATGACCATGCCCTGCTATCCGAGGTCCAATCTACAGTAGGATCGCTGTGAAATGCATCGCCCGTTGTTAATGGTAGTTCTGCCTGCAACCAGCTTGCACCACTGTTTGTGGAATAGTAGATTCCCTGGCGGCCGGTACCGCCAATATTATTTGATGCTGAAATTATTTTTGTTTGATCAAAGAAATTGATACGGATATCTGATTCACTTCTTGGAACTGTCTGAAGCCCGGAAACACGGAGTTCATTATTTATTGTACTGTTTGATGTATTGTCTGCCGTATCCCTTTCATTTCCAGGTCCCGGTTGCAGGTCCTGGTGAGTCTCCATCCATTCCATTATTTCTTTTAATACCAATGGATAACCACCTGTAGGATCTTCAGCAGTATAGTTTACTTCGGGATGTGCTTTTTGCCAATGAGCCCTCAACCAGGGGGGCAGGCGACGTTTATCAGTTTTTTCATCTTCTCTTAGCAGCGAAAAATCCTGGTTGGCTATTATAAATGCTTCGTATGCACTACCCGGTTCAGCTTTCGCACTTATTAACTGTTCGGCAAGGGTGGGCCATTGAGGGCCATTATTTTGTGCCTGTAGTTTTTGGAAACTAAAGAACAGGATAAAAGCGAATGCACAGAGTAAAAATTTTGTGTAAAGATGTTTTCTCATCTTGCTTGATTAATAAATTAAAAAATGGAACCAGTTTGATGAGTCGTTGATCATTTTCAATCAACAGTATCAAACGATACTTCGGGGGATATTGGAATCTTATAAAATTACCAGGAAAGGGAATAATAGTCAGGACAAATATATAAATATTCGGGCTAATAGTATAGTTCAGGGTAGTTTATTTATGTTCGAGACCGTATAAAAATTCTTTTATGGCTCTTATATTCTCACTTTTATTATCATGCATAGTGCCGTGGCCGGCACCTGCAATTACAACAAATTTGGAATTGGGTACCAGGCTTTGAAAATATTTTACAGTTGAGGGACGGGCTTCATCAAATTCGCCGGTAATAAACAGGGTAGGGACAGTAATGGTTTTTAAACTTTTGATCCGGTCATAATGTATAAGTGTGCCCGTTGCTGTAAATTCTGTTGGCCCCCACATATAATTATAAATAAACGCACTACCATTTGCAGGCACAGTATCAAGCTCACTGGTTAATCTTGTTTTTCTTACGCCAAAATTTTTTGCAAATACTTCATTCGCATTTTTATAGGCCGGTGATTCGTAGTCTTTATTTTTTTCTCCGGTCCTGATTGCAACCTGGATAGAATCCGGTAATGTACTGATGAGCGTATCAGCATCGGCTTTCCAAACAGGCGTACTAAAATACGGGCTGTTAAATATGATGGCTTTAATGCCTTCGGGATATTTCAAATAATATTCCAAAGCCAGGGCTGTACCCCATGAATGTCCGTGTAAATAAAATTCTTTTAATCCCAATGTAGTTTTTACGGCTTCTACCTGTTCAACAAAATTATCAACTTTTAATAAAGCCGTGTCTGTAAGCGTATCAGACCGTCCGCTTCCCAACTGATCAAATATAATGATGGGGCGATCTTCGCCCAATGAAGCAAATTGATAAAAAGACCTGCTGGTGCCACCCGGCCCGCCATGCAGCATGAGGATGGGAGTTTGTTTTCCTTCTCCAATTATACGGTACCATATTTTTCCGCCTTTCACAGTAACATAACCTTCGCCGGGTTTTAATGCCGGTACAGACCTGCAGCCAATGCATAAAACAATAATGGCTAAAGTAAATAACCGGCTAAATAGTTTGAAGTTGCGCATGTATTTAATTTGTAGCATTGAAGTTAAAACAAAATGTGCTTACAAATCTGCCGGTATATTCCTATTCCAGGATTTGACACTCATAATTAAGAGAGGCTACAATATCAATTATTTTTTCTTCTGAAATATCATTTCCCTGAACCCGTAAGATCCTGTCACAATCCGTCAGATCAAAATTTATTTCGTGTGTTGGAAAATGTTCAGCAAGTTTTTCAATAATAATATTTGCTTCACCGGTTTGCTGAACATTTGTTTTAAATACTTCTACCATTTTATCCTTTTTGCATTTTACTC
>JBDTUK010000036.1:0-33255 GCA_040007795.1 Ferruginibacter sp. | reverse complement strand
AGATGTATGAAAAGATCACCGGCGAAAATCCTTACGAAATGCCCATGCGTATTTATCCGGCTGTACATTATACCATGGGTGGCCTGTGGGTTGATTACGAATTGCAGACAACAGTAAAGGGTTTGTATTGTCTTGGTGAAGCCAACTTCAGCGATCATGGAGCAAACAGGTTGGGGGCAAGTGCATTGATGCAGGGACTTGCAGATGGATACTTTGTTATTCCCTACACATTGGGTAATTACCTGGCGGATGATATTGCTACTAAATCAATTTCTACAAATCATCCAGCATTTGAAGAAACAGAAAAAGCAGTTAGTGAAAGGATCAATAAATTAATGCGCATTAAAGGAAATCAGACTGTAGAAAGTTTTCACAAGCGCCTGGGAAAAATAATGTGGGATAAATGTGGCATGGCACGTAATTCAAAAGGGTTACAGGAAGCCATTGCCGAAATTCAACAATTGAAAAAAGAATTCTGGGCTGATGTAAAAATACCCGGTGATATAAATGAAATGAATCCTGAACTGGATAAAGCGGGCAGGGTAGCAGATTTTATTGAACTGGGTGAATTGATGTGCAAAGATGCATTGAACAGGAATGAAAGTTGTGGCGGGCATTTCAGGGAAGAATCACAAACGGAAGATGGTGAAGCAAAACGTGATGATGATAATTTTAGTTATGTGGCAGCATGGGAATATAAACAGGATAGTGACTGGGAACTGATGAAAGAACCATTGACATTTGAAATCGTAAAACCAACACAAAGGAGTTATAAATAATTAATCAAATTCCCCTTTGGGGATAGGGGCATGAAAGTAAGCGGATTCACTTTTGTAAAAAATGCAGTTAAGTATGGTTACCCGGTTGTTGAATCCATTACGTCGCTTTTGCCCATTGTTGATGAAATGATCGTTTGTCTTGGCGACTCAGAAGACGAAACTAATAAACTGGTAGGATCAATAGGGTCTGATAAAATAAAAATTATTCATTCTGTTTGGGATAATAGTTTACGTGAAGGTGGAAAAGTGTTGGCGATGGAAACCGATAAAGCAATGGATGCTACGGCAGCAGACAGCGACTGGCTCTTTTACATACAGGCTGATGAAGCATTGCATGAACAATATCACCCGGTGATACTGGATGCCATGAAAAAATATAAAGATGATAAGAGGGTAGAAGGGTTGTTGTTTCATTACCATCATTTTTATGGCAGTTATAAATTTATTGGTGACGGCAGAAAATGGTATTCAAAAGAAATACGGGTGATAAAAAACAATAAAAAGGTCAGAAGCTACAGAGATGCACAGGGATTCAGGTTAGATAACCGGAAACTGCAGGTAAAGTTGATAGATGCTTATATTTATCATTATGGCTGGGTTCGTAACCCGGTTGCCATGCAAAAGAAGTATACTGATTTTAGTAAATTATGGACTCCCGATGATAAACATGAACAGTGGGCAGCAGAACAGAAAAAAAAGGGAGATCAGTTTGACTATTCAAACATAGATTCGGTTACCATATTTACCGGAACACATCCGGCTGTTATGAAAGAACTGGTGGGCAAAGAGGATTGGGGATTTGATATGGATATAAAAAAGAAAAATTTTAAAAATACAAAGCACAGAATCTTATATTTTTTGTGGAGAAAATTCGGGTGGAGGCCTTTTGAATACAGTAATTATAGAAAAGTTTAATAGTTAAATTGTTTTATTGCTAAATTGTTATTCTGGCTGTGGAGCAAAAAAAATTTCTTAAACTCAGCGATATTGAAAGCTATAGAATAGCATTTCATTTAAGTAATTATGTTTGGGATATAGTTATCAAATAGGAAATGTTAGCGAAAAGAACAATTGGCGAACAGTTTATAGATGCAATAGATTCTATTTCGGCTAATATAGCCGAAGGTTTTGGCAGGTATAATAAAAAAGATAAAATAAAATTTTGGAGATATAGCCAGGGTTCAATGATGGAATGTTTAGATTGGAATCAGAAGGCAAAAGCCCGTAAACTGCTATCAGATGAAGAATATAATTTCATATTTAATGAACTACAGAAATTACCGAAAGCAATTAACTCTTTAATTTTGTATACAAACCAAAAATTAAAAAACTGATCAATAACAATTTTTCAATTGAACAATTCAGCAATTAATTAATATATGGAACATTACAGCATGAATCTCACACTGAAAGTGTGGAAACAGAAAAACAGTAAAGCAAAGGGTAGTTTTGAAACTTATCAGGTAAAAGATATTTCTTCTGAAATGTCGTTCCTGGAAATGTTCGATGTATTGAACGAACAATTGATACGGGAAGGGAAAGATCCGGTAGCTTTTGATCATGATTGTCGTGAAGGTATTTGCGGCATGTGTAGTATGTATATTGATGGCAGGGCGCATGGCCCATGGACAAAAAATACTGTATGCCAGTTGCATATGAGGGCTTTTAAAGATGGCGATACCATTGTGGTAGAACCATGGCGTGCTGCAGCTTTCCCGGTTATAAAAGATCTAATGGTTGATCGTGATGCTTTTGACAGGATCATTCAGGCTGGTGGATTTATTTCTGTTAACACAGGTAATGCGGTTGATGCCAATGCCATTCCTATAGATAAAAAAGATGCCGATAAAGCTTTTGATGCTGCATCATGTATTGGATGTGGAGCCTGTGTAGCTGCCTGTAAGAACAGCAGCGCCATGTTATTTGTCAGTGCCAAAGTTTCTCAACTGGCATTGTTGCCCCAGGGTGCAGCTGAAAGAGAATCTAGGGTGTTGAATATGGTTGCACAAATGGATAAGGAAGGATTTGGTAATTGCACCAACACGTATGCCTGCGAAGCTGAATGTCCGAAAGGAATCTCCGTTTCAAATATTGCGAGGATGAACAGGGAATACTTAAAAGCAGGATTGAGTACAGAAGAATAAAGGCTGCATACTAATCCTGCTGTATCAAAACCTTTTCATAAACATACTCATCTTTTAGTTTTACCTGCACAATATAAAATCCTTTCGGTATGTGGGGAATAGAGATACTGATTGAGCCTGAAAGATTATTTAGCTTTGTTTGAAAAATGTTCTTTCCTTCTGCGGAGAAAAAGGTCAATTGTTCAACAGGTTTAGCCGAAATGATGTTCAGGTTATTACCGGTGATCAACGTAGGGTAAACTTTAACACCCGTTCTGTCTTTACCATCCAGTGTAATAACATTAGAATAAGTATAACTGCCATCCTTATCCACGCTCTTCAGCCTGTAAAATAATTTTGTGAAAAAATTCATGGGATGCTGGAAACTATAATTATTTTCCACCGTGCTATTGATTGCATTTATTCTCCCTGCGTTGTTATACTTGATGCCATCGCTGCTGAATTCAATTTCATAGTGGGACATGTTTTGTTCATTCGTTGTCTTCCACTTTAAATCATTGTAACCGGTAAATGCCTTCCCTGTAAATTGTAAGAGCTTGAGCGGCACGTAAATGGTATTGGTCGTGATCTTATAAAGGGTGCCGTTACTAGAACCAAGGCGTACGGCATACAGGTCGCCGTTCTCTGCTTCTCCGTAACCTGTTATATTATTAGGGATGCCTGATGTTTGTGTAGTTACGGTATATACACCGGGGCTGTTCTCTTTTACGAGCCATGCCCTTGCAATCACATAATCAGAACAGATATAATATCCATACATGGCAGGGAATTCCGTTGCTCTGTACACATAGCCACCGGTAATTGAATGACCTCCTGCAGCGCTATGATCATACACATAGATCGGGAAAAAATAATTTCCTATTGCCTGGCAACCTGTGGTATTATAAGTCTGGTTGCCTTCATAACAACGCCAGCCATAATTGAGTGCTGCAGATGAAGCAAAAGATGTATGATTGATCTCTTCCCACAGGTCTTGCCCCACATCTGCTATCCAAACATCACCATTAAGCCTGTCAAAACTCCATCGCCATGGATTACGCATTCCTATATTATATATCTCATGGGCAACAGTTAAGCTAGAAGCATAGGGATTGTCCGGAGGTATGGTATAGTAAGGAGGATTTAGAAAATCGTCAACATTTATCCTGAGCATTTTGCCAAGTAATTTGTTACCGTTTTGGGCGTTGTTTGAAGCATCCCCGCTACCACCTCCATCACCTATGCCCAAATATAAATTACCATCAGGCCCGAAATTTAATTTGCCCCCATTATGGTTTGATTGACCAGGGTGGGGAATGGTTAACAGAACAGCGCCGGTAGTTTCATCAGCGGCGTTTGGATTACCGGCCTGTGTTTGAAACCGGGTCAGCCGTAGATCGCCGTCTGTAGTAGTGTAATAAACAAAGAAGTAGCGGTTATTCTCGTAGTTGGGATGAAAAGCAATGCTCAGGATCCCACCTTCTCCTGCGTTATCGGTACTATCCGGTATATCCAAAAAATTACCCGGAAGTAAGGTTCCGCCTGGAAGTGTAACAATTTTAACCTGTCCGGCACGCTGAACGATAAATAGCCTGTTGCTGTTATCACCCGCATTTACTACATCAACAGGGTCACTTAAATTCGTTAGAATCGAGCCGTAAATAAGGGTTGGCGTTTGGGCCATAGTTGTAAAACCAATGCTAAGTAAGAATAGTAGGGTGGCCAACAGGAAGGAACACACTACCAAATTTCTTTTTACCGAATTTGATGTTATCATGGAAAAAATTTATCGGAATGGGGTTGTTAGGTTTAAACTCAAATTCAATGCCAGATAGCCTGGTTTAAAAGCTGCTGAATAAAAACTTTTAAAAAAATCCAACTGATATATTATTGGAAAGGTATGTTATTTCCGCTGAATTAAAACTTTCTCATTCACATATCCGTCTTTCAGTTTTACCTGAACGATATAAAATCCATCTTGTAAAAGAGGAATAGAAATATTAATAGTGCCGGAAAGATTATTTAAAGGGTTTTGGAAAACCTTCCTGCCATCGGTTGAGAAGATGCTCATCTCCTCTACAGGCTTATCCGAAGAGATATACAACCGGTTATCCATGATCAGTGTAGGATAAACTTTTACCGATGTCACTTGTTTTTTATCAAGCACAACAACATCAGAAAAAGTTGAGCGGCTGTCTTTATCAACAATCTTTATTTTATAAAATAATTTTGTGAATGTGCTGATAGCATGCTGAAAACTGTAGTTGTTCTCTGATGGGGTATTGGCCGGATTTATTCTTCCTGCACTTGTATAATTAACTCCATCTGCACTGAATTGAATTTCGTAGTAAGAAAGATTTTGTTCATTGGTTGTTTTCCATCGTAATTCATTATATCCTGTTAAAGCCTTCGCAGTAAATTGTAAAAGAGTTACAGGTAACGGGCCACTGCTGTTGGTTGTAACTTTATAAAGCGTACCGGTTAACGCAACTGCATATAAAACCCCGCTTTCACTTTCGCCATACCCGACAATTGAAGTTGGCAAAGCATTTTGTATCGATATATTCCAGCCACCGCTTCCATTAGGTTTTATCAGCCAGGCATTACCCGATACATAGTCGGAACAAATATAATAGCCATACATTGCCGAAAACTCTGTACCCCGGTAAACATGCCCACCAGTAACAGAATATCCACCTGTTGAAGAATTGTGCGGATATTCAAAAATTGGAAAAACATAATTGCTTTGCGCCAGGCAACCGGCAGTAACAAAATCATGGGTGCCTTCATAACAGCGCCAGCCATAATTTATGCCACCGGATGTTGCAAAAGGGCGATAATTGATCTCTTCCCATGCGCCTTCGCCAACATCTGCAAGCCAAACATTATGGTTAAGCCTGTCAAAACTCCAGCGCCAGGGATTACGTAAGCCCATAGCAAAGATCTCATCTCTTATGGCCGGGTCATTTACATAAGGATTATCTGATGGAATGGTATAGTAAGGAGGGGTGCTAAAATTATCTACATTAAGTCGCATCATTTTTCCCCATAGTAAATTTCCATCCTGGGCATGGTTATTAGGGTCACCTCCGGGGCTGCCATCACCGACTGCAAAATATAAATTACCATCCGGTCCAAAATTCATCTTGCCTCCGTTATGATAGCTTACACTAACAGCAGGTATGGTTATTATATCAACTCCTGTGTTCAGGTTAACAGGCCCATTTGTACCAGGTGTACAAAAGAAACGGGTTATTCTTATGTCGAAATTGGTAGTGAGATAATAAATGAAAAAGTATCCGTTGGTAGCATAGTTAGGATGAAAAGCCATGCTGAGTAAACCATTCTCATCACCAGGAGGAAGCATGGTATGTACATCCAAAAAATCTCCCGGTAATAAAACTCCTGCTGCGGATACTATTTTTACCCTGCCTGTACGACCTACAATAAAAAGCCGGTTGGTTCCATCACCTGCATTTATTATATCCAGGGGAGAAATAAGGCCTGATGTTACAACGGGGGTAAAAAGTAAAAAAGGAGGGGATTGTGCAGCACCCGGTAAACTACATAATGATGTAGCCGCGGTTAAGAGAATTGCTATCAGATTTTTTTTTACTGTTTTCAGTATATACATAAATATACATTTAACAGGATATTGGAAATAACTACTTCTTAGACCACATGCAAACATAAAGGGTTGCATCGCCGACAAAATTATAACTAACGCTTAGAATATGGCCTCTGCGTTTTGCACAGTTTTAGCACACAAATTTTTTACGTAGGATACATTGTAGCGAAAGATACCCAATACCCTTACACAACTCTTTAAAATTGAGAGGTAACTATTTTTGTACAGCATATCAGTTGTTTTAGCAGTCTTGTACAATAATCGCTAATTTTATAACTGCTAACCCAAAAAAACGTTTGAAGCAAAAGAGGATATACTTACTTCTGTCTTTTATTTTCCTGGTGCAATTTCTAAATGCCCAGATAAATCCGCCGTCGCTTTCTAATCTGTATAAAAAATATATAAGTACTAAAGAACAGACTGTTAAACTTGATTCTTTAAGCCTGGTACCTGGCTCGGTGGTTATTACCGGCATATCTCCACTTTATTATAAGATTGATGAAGTGAATGCGACTATAACCTGGTTAGGGAAACCTGATAAGGAAACAGTGTTGGTTAGTTACCGTGTATTTCCTTATAAATTAAATGCTGTGGTAAGGCATTATAATTACGACAGTATCAAAAATAACTTTATCAGTAATAATTCTTTCACAATCAGGTCCGGAGCAAAACAAACCAATCCTTTAATGGATTTTGGGAATATTAAATCGGAGGGAAGTTTTGGCCGTGGTATTTCATTCGGCAATAGCCAGGATGCGGTGGTAAGTTCCAGTCTTAATTTGCAATTGAATGGATTTATTGGTGATAGTTTAGAATTAACAGCAGCCATCACTGATAATAATATTCCGGTTCAGCCAGACGGTAATACACAAGACCTTCGGGACTTTGACCGCATTTACCTTCAGATAAAGAAAAAAGGCTGGCAGGCAAATTTTGGGGATATAGACATCCGACAGAGCAAAAATTATTTTCTCAATTTTTATAAACGGCTGCAGGGCGTTTCTTTTATCACTGATAATAAGATCACTAAAAATATTTCAAATTCACTTTTAGTAAGTGGTGCCATTGCAAAAGGAAAATTTACCCGTAATATTTTAACACCCTTTGAAGGTAACCAGGGGCCATACCGCTTACAGAGCGCCAGTCAGGAACTTTATTTTGTAGTACTGGCAGGTACCGAAAGGGTTTTTATGGATGGTGAATTACTGCAACGTGGCGAAGACCAGGATTATATTATCAATTATAATACTGCCGAATTAACCTTTACGCAAAAACGGCTGATAACAAAAGATAAAAGGATACAGGTGGAATTTGAATATGCCGACAGGAATTTTTTAAATTCCCAGGTATATGTAAGTGATGAAGTAAATTTTAAAAATAAATTTTTTCTGAATATTGGGTTTTATAATAACCAGGACGCAAAGAACTCTTCTATTAACCAGGTACTGGATACCAAACAAAAACAATTTTTGGCCGATATTGGAGATGGTGTTGACACCGCATATTATGTTAATGCAATAAGGGACACCCTTACCCCGGGAAAGATCCTGTATAAAAAAATTGATACCCTGTATAATACAAGCATCCACGATTCCATATTTGTTTATTCTGTTAACCCCAATGATGTATTATATAATTTGAGTTTTACTTACCTGGGGCCAGGTAAAGGGAATTATACCCCATTGCAAAATGGAACCAATGGAAAAGTATTCATCTGGGTGCAGCCTGATGCAAATAATGTAAAACAGGGAGATTATGCACCGGTAATTTTATTGATCTCTCCCAAAAAACAACAAGTAATTACAATAGGAGCTGATTATATTTTTTCTGCAAAAACAAAACTTAAGGCGGAAGTGGCGATGAGTAACTATGATGTTAATCTTTTTTCAAGTAAAGATAAATCGAATGATAAGGGCTTTGCTGCAAAACTGCAGTTTCAAAATGATGATACAAGAGTTCATCTTTTCAGCAGATCATTTTTTCTACAAACAAAACTTGGCTATGAGTTTGTGCAGAACCGCTTTAAACCCATTGAACGATTAAGGAATATTGAATTCCTGCGTGACTGGAGCCTGCCATATGATATTGCTAATGCAGATGAACATATAACCAATGCTGCAGTAAGGTTAGGAGATACTTTAGGGAACTATTTGCAATACGATCTAACTTCTTATAACCGCAGCGATAAATATAATGGCCTGCGGCAGCAACTGAATAGCAATAATCAATTCAAAGGATGGAAGCTGACCAATCAATTCAGTTTAACTACAATCAATAATCAAATACTAAATGGTGTTTTCTTCAGGCCTACGGTTGATCTGAATAAAGAAATTACCCGGTTTAGAAAAATTCAGATCGGTTTTAAATATAACAGCGAGCATAATAAACTGCGTGATAAAATAGCCGACACTTTAACGCCGCTTAGTTTTGCATTTAATATCTGGCAGGTTTACCTGAGATCAAATCCACAAAAACCAAACCGGTGGGGCGTTTCTTATTTTACCCGAAATGATCAGTTGCCGGTAAGATCAAAACTGGAAAAGGCTGACCGCAGTGATAACTATAATGTCTTTACCGAACTATTAAAAAGCGAAAAGCACCAGTTCAAATTAAATCTTACTTATCGTGAACTGCACATTTTTAATACAGGTATCAGCAGACAAAAGGAAGATAAAAGCCTGTTGGGAAGGGCTGAATATTATGTAAATGAATGGAAAGGCTTTTTAGTTGGGAATGTATTGTATGAGTTGGGATCGGGGCAGGAACAGAAAAGAGAATATACTTATGTGGAAGTACCGGCAGGGCAGGGAGAATACACATGGATAGATTACAATGGTAATGGTATTCCGGAATTGAACGAATTTGAAATTGCCATTTACCAGGATCAAAAAAAATACATTCGTGTTTTTACACCCAGCAATCAGTATGTAAAAGCAAATTATGTACAATTCAATTACAGTTTTTCGTTAAATCCAAAAATGATAATTAAGCCGGCGGCCGCAAAAGGTTTCAGAAAAATATTGGCCCGTTCCAGTACCAGTTCAGCACTTCAGATAAATAAGAAGGATATTTCCACAGGCTCATTCCAGTTCAATCCTTTTACAAAAAAACTGGTGGACACCACTCTAATAGCCCTGAATTCATTTTTATCCAATACACTTTACTTCAACCGGAGTAATATCAAATGGGGTTTTGATGTTACGCATAGTATAAGCAATGGTAAATCAATATTGTCTTATGGTTTCGAAAGCCGCAAACTGCGAAACCTGGTTGGGAAAGTGAGATGGAACATCAACAGGAGTTTTGTAGCCACACTGAGTTATAAACAGATCAAAAACGTTTTAAATACCAATGGCCCTAAGTTTAATAACCGCAACTACCTTGTTTTACAAAATATTATTGAGCCTTCTTTATCCTATATTCATAAAACAAATTTCAGATTGGGGTTAACGTATTCCTACGGGCAGAAAAAAAATACAATTGATTCTCTTGAAAAAGCGACCAATCATTTGTTGACCGCAGATGTACGGTATAACATACTTTCAAGCAGCACACTTAATGCAAGGTTTTCACTTAACCAGATTGATTTTAAAGCATACCCCGGTGCTGCAAATACAACAGTTGGTTATATCCTCTTAGATGGATTACTGCCCGGCAAAAATTATTTATGGAGTTTAGAATTTACTAAAAGGCTTGCAGGTAATATTGAAATGAGTGTGCAATATGAAGGAAGAAAACCAGGTGAGACAAGAACAATTCATATCGGAAGAGCTTCAATAAGGGCAATCTTTTAAATGGTAAACATGAGGTCTGTAAAATAAAAAGAGGCATTCAACTGAATGCCTCTTTTCTATATCAATTAATTTATCAGCTAAATAATCCACCCTTTTTCAAACTTCGTACACCTTCGCCTATTTTAAATCCATTATTATACACTTCAATCTTGTAATCACCAGTTACAAAACTTGAATTCTGTTTCCAGTCAATACTTAGTGTCTGGCGTTGCCCCTGTGTATAGTTCACATCAACTTTTTGGGTGTAGAATTTTTCCTGTCCCTCCCTGGTATTGAATTTACCTGAGCCAAGGGCTTCTACAGCAAGCGGAGTTCCATCAGGAGCAGTAATGCATATATAAATATTTTTCAGTCCTGATTGGGCAACCCGGTTCTCATCAAGGTCAAATGAAATGCGGAGTTTATCCACTCTTTTAGCAGTGGTTGTCTCTTTTTCTTTACCATTACTTTTTTCATTAATAGCCAGGATTGAAAAGTTTGATGCATGAAGTGTGGAAGCTACATCAATAACTTCCTCTTTTTCTTTGATGACTGTTTTTGCAGAATCAAAATCCTTTTGCACTTTATCACGCTGCTGAGTCACCTGGTTTTTTTCCTGTGTCAGTACTAGTTTTTCGCCCTGTAAGGTTTCAACCTGTGTTTTATATCCTTCAATATCTGAGTTTAAAGATGCAATTAATGTTTTTGCCTCTGCCAGGTCTTTCTCCGTTGCTCCAACTTTTGATAAAAGTTTCTGAATATCAATTCGTTTTTGTGCAATGTCCCTGTCTTTTTTAGAAATGATACTATCCTTGCTGTGCACCATATTTGCGCTGCTTGTTTTTATCCTGTCATAAAGCATGGTGGCATCTTCCAGTTCTTTTTGCAAAGCATCTCTTTGGGTAGATGTATTGGTAATTACCAGGTCCTTTTGTTGAATGGTTTCTTTGGTTTTATTTTTATCCCAGATTATATATGCCCAGGTACCTAATAAGGCAATCACAAGGCCTGCGGTCAAATAGTTGCGCCATTTATTCTCTGGCTGCACATTAATAGTTTCTGCATTCTTTTCAGCACTGGGAAAATTTTCAAAAGCCATAAGTAAAACGATTTTCTGATATAAAATTAATAATTCTGCCAGCTTTTTAAGACTAATAAGCATTTTACAAGTCCGAAATAATTCTTTTTTTGGCCAGGTTTCTGTCACCCCTTAGGCTAAAAACTGTGCCAAAGGTAAATACAGACAGTAAAAAACGCCTTTATTACAGCGTTATTGCCGTGTTAAAAACTTTTTAATGTGGGACATAAGTACTCACCTGTAACTTATATCTTTGAGGCTATGAGCGCCGAAAAAATTATCAGTGACTGGAAAAAAACGAATTATAAAACCCTCTATTGGCTGGAGGGTGAAGAAGACTATTATATTGATATAGTGATGGATTATGCCGAACATAATATTCTTGATGAAGCTGAAGCCGGTTTTAATTTGACGGTGTTCTATGGTAAGGATGCTGACTGGGCAAGTGTTGTGAATGCATGCAGACGATACCCCATGTTTGCTGAACGACAGGTGGTTTTATTGAAAGAGGCACAACAGATGAAGGATATTGAGAAGCTGGAAGGGTATGTAGAGAGCCCGCTGAACTCAACCATTTTTGTAGTTGGATATAAAGGAAAAACACTGGATAAAAGAACAAAGCTGCACAAGTTGCTTAAGCAGTCTGCCGAAATATTTAATTCGGAAAAAGTAAAAGATTATAAACTGGGCGAATGGATAGGTGAGTTTGTAAACACAAAGGGATATAAAATAAATTCGAAAGCAATAAGCCTGTTAACAGAACATATTGGCAACGATCTGAACCGCATTGTAAATGAGATAGAAAAACTGGCTTTAAATTTAAAGGGTAAAAAAGATATTACCGAAGACGACATTGAAAAGTATATTGGCATCAGCAAGGAGTACAATGTATTTGAGTTGCAGGCTGCCATTGCAAAAAAAGACCTGGCTAAGGCAATAAAGATCATTCAGTATTTTGAAGGTAATCCCAAAGCTGCACCCATACAAATGGTATTACCGGCTTTGTATTCCAGTTTTAGTAAAGTATATACGGTTTTTGGAATGAATGACCGAAGTGAAGCAGCGCTAAAACCACATTTTTATTTTAATGCCAATGCGGTTAAGAATGCTTTGGAAACTATTCACAACTATGGTTATGATGGAATAGAAAGGATCTTATTATTGCTGCATCATTACAATTTAAAAGGAGTGGGGGTTGGTGACACCGGAACATCTGATGCGTCGCTGATGAAAGAAATGGTGGTGAAGATGATTGCGTAAGAATTCACCAATAGGTGAACTCTTACAATCACAAATATTTCAAACTTTCTTCTTTGTCTTTATGTAATTGTTCTTTCAATTCTTCCAGCCCATTAAATTTAACCTCACTGCGTAAATATTTTTTTACATATACCCTGATGGTTTCGCCATATATTTCTTTGGCAAAATCAAAAAGGTTTACTTCGGTAACTCTTACTTTACCATTTACTGTTGGCCTGAAACCGATGCTCATCATACCTTTGTAGGACTTTTCTTCCACATCAGCATAAACAGCATAGATGCCATCTCCTAAAACGATCTTTTCTTCATCCGTGCTTTTTAAGTTGGCTGTAGGGTAACCAATGGTACGCCCGATCTTATCGCCATGGAAAACTTCACCCTCAAAGAAAAAAGTATAGCCCAAAAAATTATTGGCTTCTTCAATATTACTATGTAGTATAGCATTGCGGATATTTGTACTGCTTACTTTTATGGCATTAAGAATGTGTTCGGGAATTTCTTTGAGGCGGTAATTATAAACCAGCGCTTTTTCTTCCATCATTTTATAATCACCGGCCCTTTCTTTTCCAAACCTGTGGTCGTAACCAATGATGATGGTGTGGGGTTTAAATTTCTCCACCAAAAAATCACGGATATATTCTTCGGCGCCCTGGTTGGCAAAAAACTCGGTGAAAGGAACAATGACCAGGTGATCAATACCGGTACTATCCAGTAATTCAATCCTTTCAGGCAGCGTATTAATAAGCCTTACACCGGTAATTATGGAGGAAACAACTTTTCGGGGATGAGGATGGAAAGTGATGATAACAGATTCTCCATTGGCTTTAGCAGCTTCTTCTTTTAAACTGTCTATGATCTGGCGATGGCCAAGATGAACCCCGTCGAATGTACCAATGGTAATAACAGCATTTTTAAAATCGGGTATCTTATTTAGGTCACGATGTATTTGCATAGTCAGGAAGTGCAAATGTACTTGATAATTTAAAATGGTTTATTGCCAATTGCCATTTAGTTTTGCAGGTATGAGCCTTTACAATAAGAGGGGCGTATCTGCCCAAAAAGAAGAAGTACATGCTGCCGTTAAAAACCTCGACCAGGGCCTTTTCCCTAATGCTTTTTGCAAAGTATACCCCGATTTTTTAGGAGGAGAAGATGATTTTGTCAACATCATGCATGCTGATGGTGCAGGTACCAAAAGCATTCTTGCTTATTTATATTGGAAAGAAACCGGCGATATCTCTGTTTGGAAGGGAATAGCACAGGACGCTATTGTGATGAACCTTGATGACCTGTTGTGTGTGGGTATTTATGATAATATCGTTTTCAACTCAACCATTGACAGGAATAAAAACCTGATACCCGGTGAAGTGCTTGAACAAATAATCACAGGCTCACAGGAACTCTTTGATCAATTAAAAAATTTTGGAGTAAACATTCATTACCTGGGTGGAGAAACGGCTGACGTAGGGGATGTGGTGCGTACTATTGCTGTAAACGGTACGATGACATGTCGCTGGCCAAAAAATAGGATCATCAGCAATGATAAAATAAAACCCGGAGATGTAATTGTAGGATTTGCAAGTTATGGACAAGCTACTTACGAACCACAGTACAATAGTGGTATTGGAAGTAATGGTCTCACCAGTGCCAGACATGATGTATTGAGTAAGTTTTACGCTGAAAATTTTAAGGAGAGTTTTGATAATAGCTTAAGTGAAGAGGTTGTGTACATTGGTAAGAACAAACTGTCTGATCCGGGATCCGGGATTCCGGATCTTTCCATCGGCCAGCTTATTCTTTCCCCCACACGTACCTATGCACCCGTGATGAAGCTATTGCTCAAAGATCATTTTGATAAGATACACGGCCTTATCCATTGCAGTGGTGGCGGACAAACCAAGTGCATGAAATATTTACCCGGTAATTTCAGGGTAGTAAAAGATAATTTATTTGAAGCTCCTGAGATCTTCAACATTATCAAACAAAACAGCGGTAGCAATAATAAAGAAATGTACGAAGTGTTTAACATGGGTTGCCGCCTGGAAATTTATTGCGACGCTGCAGATGCTGGTATAATGATTGATGCCGCCAATAAATTTAGAATTGCTGCACAGGTTATTGGCAGGGTGGAGGAGGCTGAGAAAAAGGAATTGGTAATTAAGTCAAAAGATGAAGAGATCAGGTATTAATTAAAAAGCGATGACAGTTTTTAATTAATGTCATCGCTGAAACTATAGATCTTCATGGCTGTTATTCAATTACAAAAGTGATAGGCTGCCTTTTATAAGCATTTACATTTTTCCCGTTTTGTATAGCTGGTAGCCACTTTGGTGCATTCGTGATAATCCTGATACACTCCTTGGCTGTCTTACTACTTTTATAATTTTCGGTAGTTACATCTGTAACAGTTCCGTCGGTATGCACAATAAACTTAACAATGACGGTATATTTACCGGATTTCCAGCCCTCATCAAGTGGGGTATTGGCATTTAAATTTTTCTGGAGATAATTCCTCCATGCTGCATCACCTCCAGTGAATTGCGGACTTACTTCTGTTTTTGTAAATACAAGATTATTTTGTTGTGCCTGAAGTTCTTTTTCGTATAGTATTGCTTTTTCAATGTAAGCATCTGTTGCCTTCAATTCAGTCTTCATATCATACAGAGAAATTGACAAACCATCAATTGCTATTATCCCTCTGTTAGCATTTTCTACTCTTATATTATCAAAAGTGACAACAGAGCCTGCTGTACATTGTTGAATATATCCACCAAGTGAACTTAACGAGGTTTCATTTAGAACCGCTACCTCAACTTTTTCAAATCCTTTCCCGGAAAAAAAGACAGTTGCTGATACAAAACTATATCCTTGAGTTACTCTTATTTCTTTTTGTTTTTTGAAGAGTTCTACATCTGTTTTTACTTTTGATATTTCTCCCACATATATTCTAGGTGTAACTATAACCTTTGTAGCAGCATCATTTGATTTTATAATCTGCGATTTTGCAAAATCAAGGTTTGCTTTGTTTTGTTGTTCCAGCAGGCTAAGTTTTTGATTCAGGTATAATACTTCCTGCTCCTGCATTTTTTTATCTACAATTGTCTTTTCAGCTATAGCCAGTTTTAGTTTATTTTGTTGGTGAAGAATAAGATTTTGATTTAACGATGAAATTCTGTTGTTATCTATCTTAATGTTATTCCTAAACTCATTTGGAAAATTAGGGTCGCTCTGATCAGGCAATACTTTTACACTGAATGGGAAAGTTCCTAAAAGTACTTTTTTATTATTTTTTACGGTAGCAACTGTTATTATAGCTTCACCTACCTGAGTAACCGTTACAATATACTTTCCGTTGCTTCCTCTAATTGAGCCTTTGTCAATACTCACCAGCAACTTATCATTCGGTACATCAGCGGCAATGTTTACCTGGTTTTCAACAGCAATATAGAATACATTCATTTTATCCAAAACAATAGCAACCGGGGTTTCTTTTTTTCTGGAGTAACCCGTTACAACTACTTCAGCCAGGTCATCAGGTTTTAATGACACATTAATAAGTGCCGTTTTTCCCTGGGCATCAATAATGCCATCAAGTTTTTCACCTTTTAAAATACTTATTGAACTTACTTTGGAAGGAGGTATCGCATTCAATTCTTCAGGGGAGACAATTTTACCATCAACATAAATTAATGTGCTGGAAAAATCTCCTTTGAGTGTTGTATTTGTACCTGATAATTTAATTGTCTGGGTTTTATCATTATAAAAAACTGAATCAGCAGTAATAAAAGTTGCATCTTCTTTTGTTAACTTAATCACACCATACTGGCCTTTTTCACCATAAATTTTTCCTGCTTCAAGGGGATTGTAAATTACAGCAGTACTATATTTCATATTACCAATATCTATATAATCAATGCCGAGATTTCCTATTTCTTTTGAATCAACTATTACCAATGCTTTCTTTTTAAAGTCATTGCTTTCTAGATACTTTGTACCAGCATGTTTAGCATTTATATAAATACTTACCGGCATTGTATCACTGAGTCCGGATAGTTTATTTAATGTAACCTGATAAGTATTTTGAGGAATAACATTTAGCTTATTCAGGGTTTTTGCTTTGAAAGTAAATGCTGCAAAAATCAATACCAGCAATGGCAGTACCATTACCCGCCCCAAATAATTTACCCTCGGATTATTGTTTTTAGTCAACATAAGGAGCCTGCGTTTTATAGGTGAGTAGAAAAAATTATTAGTTAGTTGAAACCGGTGTTGTGGATAAGCTGCCTGTAATATCATGGCTGCAAAACTTGCTGTATCACTGTCTTCCACGGCTTTTTTATCAGCAATGAATTCATGTATCATATTTAGTTCTTTACGGTAAAGCCAAAAGAATGGATTGCACCAGAAGAAGATGAGGATGATATTTACAAAGAGTTTATCATGGGTATGTTTTTCCTGTATATGGGCTACTTCGTGTTTAAAGATCTGTTTGCCCGTTGCAGTATCCATATCAATATTTGCATTCCAGAAAATATATTTAAAAAAAGAGAACGGGGTACTTTTATCATCTGTGTTTACAAATGAGAATTGATCTACGAGTTTTACAGGATATCTTTTCAGCAGCGACCGGATGATAAAAAGTGTTTGAAGTAAAATCAAAAGGAAAATAAATGAAACCGCCCAGTAAACAACCGGATATAGTTGCTGAATGCTCCAATCATTTTTGGTGGCCGTTATAATTACATTGTTCATATAATCATCACTTGCCGAAACTACCTGCAATGCCTTTATTACCTGGCTTTGCTGGGTATCCTGCTGCCAGAAATCTATTTTGATCATGGGTAACAGAAGCGAAAGCGATAAAGCTATCAATAAATAAAACCGGTTGTATTGATGAAAGATCTTATTGCGGAGAAACAACCAGTAGTAGCCAAATAATATGCCGGAGCAAATGATGACTTTTAGTATATACCAGAAGTAGGGGAGCATAAAATAGTTTTGTGATTAAAAATTTTAGACCTGTTTACTTATTCTTTTTTAATTGTTTCAGCAATAACTCAAGATCATCTACACTTAAATTATTTTCCTTTACCATAAAAGAAACCGCATTGCTGAAAGAACCTTCAAAATATCCTTTTACAAAGGTCTTCATGGTGATCTTGCTGTAGGCATCTTTACTCACCAGGGGGTGGTATTGATGCATACGGCCAAAAACGGTGACACCTACAAACTCCTTATCAACTAAAATTTTTATGATAGTTGCCACGGTATTGTTGTGAGGCTTGGGTGCAGGCAGTTCATCTATAATTTCCCGGAGGAAAGCTTTGTCCAGCCTCCATATCACCTGCATGATCTGTTCTTCGGCTTTGGTTAATGTTTTCATTTTAAGATCCTTTTTTGATTACTGATGTAAACATAAAACTAATATTTTAGTTTTACAACTATTTTTTTAGTTGTTCACATTTTTTAACAAATAGTGAAGAAATTAATTGAGGATAGGGGAATGGTAAAAGCTAAATTTGCAGGAATTGCCACAGAGGCAGTAAATTGATTTTTATAAACAAGGAACATTAAACCCCAAACTCAAAGCCGTTTATGTCTCAATCCATTGTTGAATTAAAGCATGTAAATATTTACCAGGGTAACAGTCTTATTTTAAATGACGTAAATATTTCTGTGGATAAAGGAGAGTTTGTTTATTTAGTAGGTAAGACCGGAACCGGCAAGAGCAGTTTACTAAAAACATTATATGGTGATTTGGAATTGACAGAAGGTGAAGGTTGGGTAGTGGGCCGTAATTTAAAAGAGTTGACGTGGAAAACGGTTCCTTTTCTGCGCCGTAACCTGGGTGTTGTTTTCCAGGATTTTCAATTACTGACCGACCGGAATGTAAACGAGAATATGAAATTTGTTTTGAAAGCTACCGGCTGGAAAGATGAGAAACTAATGGATGAAAAAATTGCTGACGTACTGGAAAAGGTGGGATTAAAAACCAAAGGTTTTAAAATGCCTTTTGAGTTAAGTGGGGGAGAACAGCAACGTATGGACATTGCACGGGCCCTTTTAAATTCGCCTAAATTAATTTTGGCTGATGAGCCAACAGGTAACCTTGATCCGGAAACAAGTGACGAAATTATGCAGTTGCTTTTTCATATCTGTCGTGACTACAATACCACCATCATAATGGCTACGCATGATTATATGGTGATCAAAAAATTCCCGGCCCGGACAATAAAGACAGAGTTGGGTAAGGTTTGGGATCATGCTACCATAGAAATGTCATAAGCTGCCGGGCATTAGCCTCATTATTATAAGTGGTTTGCAGTAACCCTTGCCTTTCCTGTATTTCCTGCTCAGTAAATGGCTGCAAATAAAGTTCCTCTATTCTTTTTTTAAAAGAAGCTGAGCCTTCTGTTATGTGACAAAATTTTTCCAACCCTGAGCCATTTACAGCGGCTTCATTTACGAGGCAATGCCTTCCATTAAACAATGCATTCAATAATTTTAATTTGATACCCGTATTATTAAAAGAAGGTAGTACATGTACATGAGCTTTGGTAACCAGGTCCTGCATTTCTGTTTGGGTAGGATTAACTACTAAACAGGTATGTTGATGCAGATGAGCAAGGTCCTGTAATTTATTTGATGGATTTTTTCCGGCAATTACAAAAGGAATGGAGAGTTTATTGAAAACATTTTGTAGTAACCATATTGCCGCTTCTTCATTTTCATTGATGGCCAGATTTCCCTGGTACAAACAAAAGCAACCCTTACCTTCTTTACCTGCTGCTAAAGTATAAGGCAGAAACACAGGCATATAATGTATATTTTTTGCAGCAAAGAGTTCCTGGTATAAATCAACATCATGTTTGCTTACTGCTAAAAAAACTGCTTTATTGGCTATAGATTTTTCGTATTTTTTTAAGAGCCAGCTTTCATGTAGAAAATAAATTTTCTTTAGAAAGCGAGTTTCCTGCTTTGCTAATTGCTTGTAGTATTCAAACTCGGTATTGTGAAGTCTTACAATAACTTTCCGGTTGTTAAGATCACCATTATTTAAATGATATGTGCAATGAATCCCTTCCAGCAAAATAGGATGATCATCTTTTTGCAGGTTATTTATTAATTCTGCATTCGCTCTTGAGTTCACAATAAAAGGTAGACGGAAAGAAAAACGACTGATATTATTTTTTCGTTGATAGTATGTTACCGTTGAGCAATACTTATTAAGTTCTTCCTGTGGAGTACGGCCCTGTGTAAAGCAATGCAGGTGTATATTTACGCCCAGTTCATGCAAGGCTTTAAGTTTATAAAACAGATCAATTACACCACCATAATCGGCCGGCCAGGGAACATCGTGTGTAACAATATGCAAATGTTTATCTGTCAACTTAACTTATGTTTTTGTAAAAAGCGATCAGTTTTTTTTCTTCATTTTGCCAGTTTAATACCTGCCTGGCATTCATACAATTTTGTTGTAACCGGTTATACAGGTTTTCATCATTCAATAATTTATTAATGGCAGTTGTAAGTGTTTCTTGTTGCAGGTCACCAACCAAAACTGCTACTTCAAATTCATCATTGATCCTTTTGTACTCCGGAAAATTCATAGTAACCTGCGGCAGTCCATTTTGGATATAATCAAAAAACTTATTGGCCAGAGAATAGTATTGATTTAATCCTATGTATTCCACTAAATTTATTCCTATATAAGCGTTTTGTGCAACAGCGTCCAGTTCCTCTGGTAATACTTTACCTTTTACAAACACTTTATCCTGCAGATTGTTTACTGCAACCAGGCTTTTTGTCTGTTCCATAAAATTCCCATCACCATAAATATTAAGTCCTGCATCTATACCTTTCATGGCCGGTATAAGAAATTCTAAGCCCCTGGCTTCATTAACAGCCCCCTGGTATAGTATGATCTTTTCTTTAGTTACTGATGTGGTAAGAGATGTTTTTAAAGCTGGCATATTCCTTATCAATTCATAATCCACCTTATACAAATCTTTAAACTTTGCAGCAATACTGTTACTTACGGTATATCCTCTTTTAAACCGGGGAACAAATTTTTTTTCAATCCATTGCCATACCCTGAAAACTTTCGGCCGGGTCACTATTTCTTTTTGCTGTGAGAAATACTCGTGTGCATCATACACCCTTTTGGTATTTTTTAATTTGCTTACCAGCCATACCGGGAGTATCGTATCAAGGTCAATACAACAGATAATATCAGCTCTTTTAAAGAGCAAGTAAATAAACAACCGGATATTGTATTCTCCATAGAATCCGAATCCTTTTTTATAAAAAGTATTCAATCGGTTTTGGGTATATTTTTTTTGGGAAAGAGGTGGAGAGGCCTTATTTTTTGTTCCAATTAATGTTACAGCATAACCGGCTTCGGCCAATGATGTACAGATGCGTATCATACGTTGGTCGTAGTTAAGATCGTTGGTTACTGTAAAAACTATTCTTTTCAAGTCCTGTTAGTTTATAATGACGGGAAAATCATCCTGAAACCCTTTTCACAAATTTTAGCTCCATATAAAGGCAATATTCAAAAAAAAACCTTAATCCACCACTTAAAAACCAAATTTTCTATGTACTTTTGCCACCAAATTATAAAGAAACATAACAAAGACGTTATTAAAAAAACAGAGATGCCGTATTTAACAATCGAAAAAAAAGCAGACATTTTTACAAGCTTTGGTGCCAAAGCTACCAACACAGGCTCTATTGAGGCTCAAATCGCTTTATTAACAGAGCGTATCAACCACATTTCAGACCACCTGAAGACAAACAAAAAAGATTTCTCAACGCAAAGGGGTTTAATGATGATGGTAGGTCAACGCAAGCGTTTACTAACTTACCTCAGCAAACACGACCTTACCGGTTACAGGGCTTTAATTGAGAAATTAGGTCTGCGTAAATAAACTGTTCCAACTATGTAATATGAATAATTCCCAACTACAATTATCTGGTTGGGAATTGTTCTTTTTAAACAAGATTTGCTTTTGACAGTTATACTGTTCATTTGAAGATGAATGGTGGTTGTAAAACAGCAAAACATAAACACTAAACATTTATATGTCTTTATTAAACCCGAAATCAGTTACGTTTGATATTGGTGGTGGCCGTATGGTAACCATTGAAACCGGAAAAATGGCACGCCAGGCTGATGGATCCGTTACCGTGCGTCAGGGAAACTGTATTTTACTGGCAACCGTTGTTGCCAATAAAGAGCCTAAACCCGGACAAGGTTTCTTTCCATTATCGGTAGATTACCAGGAGAAGTTTGGTTCTGCAGGCCGTATCCCCGGCTCTTTCTTTAAAAGAGAAGCCCGTCTAAACGATTACGAAATTCTTACTTCAAGATTGATAGATAGAGCACTCAGGCCTTTGTTTCCTGAAGATTACTTATGTGAAGTGCAGGTTTTGGTATCGCTTATTTCTTCTGATGATGAAGTAATGCCTGATTCATTAGCCTGTTTAGCTGCTTCAGCTGCATTGGCTGTTTCAGATATTCCCATCCAGGAAATTATTTCGGAAGTTCGTGTAGGACGGATCAATGGCGAATTGATCATTAACCCAACCCGTAGCCAACTTGCAGTATCTGATTTTGAATTTCTTATTGCTGCAACTGATAAGAACATTATGATGGTGGAAGGCGAAAGTAATGAGTGCCAGGAAGAAGACCTGATCAAAGCAATTGAAACTGGCCATGATGCTATTCGTTTGCAGGTAAAAGCACAGGAAGAATTAAGAGATTTGGTGGGAAGCGCAACAAAAAGAGATTACACCAAACCTTACCGCAACGAAGAATTAAACGAAAAGATCACTGCTTTTGCAAAAGATAAAATGCTTGCTATTTCTGCTTCTGCATCTGCAAAGCACGAAAGAAGTGATGCATACGCTGCACTTAAGGAAGAAGTTAAAACATTTTTAGGCGAACAAATGCCGGAAATGCCTCAGGAAGATAAAGATTTGATTGGCCATTATTTTGGAGACCTGCAATATTATGTTGTTAGAGATATGGTTCTCAACAGCAGGAAACGTTTGGATGGCCGTGGTACAGAAGACATCCGCCAATTGGAAATGGAGATAGATAATTTACCAACTCCACACGGTTCTGCTTTGTTTACCCGTGGTGAAACTCAATCACTTACAACCGTTACTTTAGGAACTCCGTTAGATGAATTATTGGTAGAAAGTGCCAACAAATCAGATTATACCAACTTCTTCTTGCACTATAATTTTCCGCCGTTTTCAACCGGTGAGGTTAAAATGATGAGAGGCGTTGGTCGTAGAGAAGTTGGTCATGGTAACCTGGCCATGCGTTCTCTGAAGAAAATGATGCCAGGCAGTGATTATCCTTATACCGTAAGGGTGGTAAGTGATATCCTGGAAAGCAATGGTTCATCATCTATGGCAACTGTTTGTGCCGGTTCACTTGCGTTGATGGATGCAGGTGTGCCGTTGACAAAACACGTTAGTGGTGTTGCGATGGGTTTAATTAAAAAGGGCGATGATTTTGCAATTTTAACCGATATTCTTGGTGATGAAGATCATTTGGGTGATATGGATTTTAAAGTTACCGGAACACGTGATGGTATCTGCGGTGTGCAAATGGATATTAAAGTAGATGGTTTAAGTATGGATGTTATGCGCCAGGCTTTAGCTCAGGCTAAAAAAGGACGTATGCATATTCTGGAAGCCATGTATGCTTGTACACCGGCTGCAAGAGCTGAGGTAAAACCACATGCTCCACGCATGGTTAAGATCATTATTGATAAAGAATACATTGGTGCCGTGATAGGGCCAGGTGGGAAAGTGATCCAGGAAATTCAGCGTGAAACCGGTGCTACCATTAATATTGAAGAAGTTGATAACAGGGGTGAAGTAAGTATTTTCTCTAAAGAAAAAGCAAGCCTTGAAAGAGCATTGGCATGGATCAACGGATTGGTTGCCGTACCAGTTGTTGGCGATACTTATGAAGGAACCGTTAAAAGTATTAAAGAATTTGGCGCTTTTGTTGAGTTCTTACCAAAGAAAGAAGGTTTGTTACACATTAGTGAAATAAGCTGGAAGCGCCTGGAAACTATGGATGGTATTTTTAAAGAAGGCGATAAAGTGAAAGTTAAATTGCTTGATGTAGATCAAAAAACAGGCAAGTTTAAATTAAGTCGTAAAGCATTAATACCAAAGCCAGAGGCACTGCCTAAGCCATAACAAGGTGAACAACCGGCTTAATAAATATTTTTAAATAGTGAGCCGTTCCGCCTTAGCGGAACGGCTTTTTCTTTTTACATTGAATATCATGAATTATATACAAGTTGAATTTGAAATAGAAGAGGCTGCATCAAAAGAAATATTGATAGCATTGCTATCTCAATCGGGTTTTGAAAGTTTTGAAGAAGAAGAAAATATCCTCAAAGCATTTATTAAAAAGGATGAATTTATTGAAGACTCCCTTGCAGACATTTTAAAAATTATTCCAGCTAAATACACAACAAATGTAATTCAATCACAAAACTGGAATGCACAGTGGGAGAGCAGTTTTGAGCCAATTGTGGTAGATGACTTTGTAGCCATTCGTGCAGCTTTTCATCAACCCATTAAAAATGTAAAGCATGAGATTATCATTACGCCGAAAATGAGTTTTGGTACAGGTCATCATGCTACTACTTATTTAATGATAGAGCAAATGGCTGCTTTGGATTTTACACATAAAAGAGTTCTTGATTTCGGAACCGGTACTGCTGTCTTATCCATCCTGGCAGAAAAAATGGGAGCTGCAGAGATTGATGCCATTGATAACGATGACTGGAGTATTGAAAATTCGATAGAAAATTTGGCCGCAAATAACTCTACTAAAATAAAGCTTAAAAAGGCTGATACGATATCTTCATCAAAAAAATATGATATCATTCTTGCCAATATTAATCTTAATGTGATATTGTCAAACCTCCCGGCGATTGCTGGGGTAAGTAAAAAAGGTACAGTGATCTTATTAAGTGGTTTTCTAAAAGCAGATGAAAAGGTCTTGCCAGGAGAATTATCTAAAATTGGAGTTTCTCATTCCGGCACTTTGCAAAAAGGAGAATGGATCTGTCTTCTTTGCCAAGTAAATTGATTTTCATAGTGTATATCTAAAATGCTCGTAAAGAGTATTTTCAGGCAAATATTAACATTATTATAGACTAAGGGTATTAATAAGTACTAAGTAACACGATTAATCGTTATTTTTGTATTCTTCAACTCAAGCTTAGGAAACGAATGAAAGAACTTCTGCTTATTCTATTTTCATACTTAATTGGTTCTATTCCAACGGCTTTAATTATCAGTAAACGTTTTTTTGGGATTGACATCCGTGATTACGGAAGCGGTAACATGGGTGCTACCAATACTTTCAGGGTGCTGGGCTCACGCTATGGAACTATGGTGATGGCTTTCGATATTTTAAAAGGGATGGCCGCAGTTGCCTTATTCAATTTCATACCCTACTATTTGCATAACGATCTTGAGCGTACCAATTTTATGTTGGGCCTTGGTTTAGCCGCAGTAGTCGGGCATATTTTCCCCATATTTGCAGGATTTAAAGGTGGAAAGGGTGTAGCCACTTTATTGGGAATGGTATTAGCTGTTCAACCGATAATAGCCATTAGTTGTATAGGTGTATTCATCCTGGTACTTTATTTTACCCGGTATGTATCCTTAAGTTCAATTTTAGCTGCTATATCACTCCCCATTTGTGTACTGTGGATATGGAATGAGCATGAAGTACTCTACCGGGTATTTGCTTTATTAGTAGCCATCCTGGTTGTAATTACCCATCAAAAAAATATAGGCCGCATTCTCCGTGGCGTTGAAAGCAGGATGCCCATTTTAAAACATCGTGATAAAAGAAAGTCACGCCGCAGGCAGGATTAATTCATTAAACCGGTTTTCTCTCCGGATCATTTTCACCGTAACTTAATTTTGTATTTTTATAATGAAAAGTCCACCAAATGAAAGTTGGTACGCCAATTGATTAGATAAGATTATAAAACTCAAATTAAAATGAAAAGAATTTTTTTATTAATGCTGTCGGTATCATTTTTTATATCCTGCAGTACAAATTCTGTTACCGGGCGTAAGCAACTGGCATTATTTGCTGAAGAAACCTTACAGCAGCAGGCTTTAACGGAATACCAATCCTTCCTTTCTCAAAATAAGGTATTGAGCATATCAGTGAATAAAGATGCGGAAATGGTAAAAAGGGTAGGTACAAGAATTTCAAAAGCCATAACGGATTACTATACTCAAAAAGGTCTGGCAAGTGAGCTGAACGGATATAAATGGGAATTCAACCTGGTGGAATCCAAGGAAGTGAATGCATGGTGTATGCCCGGAGGGAAAGTTGTGGTGTATTCAGGCTTATTAGGTATCACACAGAATGAAGCTGCATTGGCTGTTGTTATGGGGCATGAGATCACACATGCTGTGGCTCACCATGGTAATGAACGTATGAGCCAGGGAGCATTGGCACAGGGGCTTGAGATAGTTGGAAATATTGCCACCTCGGGTAATTCTAAATACAATACATTGTTCAATAATGTATTTGCACCGGCAGCACAAATAACTGTTTTGTTACCAAATTCAAGGAACCAGGAATATGAAGCCGATCATTTCGGGTTGAATTTTGCTGCTATGGCGGGTTATAATCCAAGGGAGGCAATTCCATTCTGGCAAAGAATGGGTGCCGCAGCAGGCAGTGGTAAGCCACCTGAGTTTTTATCTACCCATCCTTCAGATGAGAACCGTATTACAAGATTACAAGGTTATATGGATGAGGCCTTAACTTATTACAAACCAGTTGGTAAATAAAGATATTGAACCAATTAATTCCGGAATGACTCCATATTTATGGAGTTTTTTATGCCCAAAACTTTTATCTGCCAAACATTATCTTTAATTTTGTAACTCGGAAGCAGCTATGAGAAAAGCTTCTAATCCTTTTTTCATACGAAAACCAAGCGACTCTTTTTAGGGATTGGTTTTTCTTTTTTATCATTAATACACTGCTTATGTCTTCTCAGTCATTATTAGAAAAATTGCAATTGAGTGATGAAAAGAACCTGCTTATACAGGGTTTACCCTCATCTATTGAAAAGCAATTTATAAAGCTGTCATTTTCAAAAAATGTAACCCCATTGCTGAAAAGCAGGAAAATAGATTTTGCACTGGTGTTTGCTGTCAGTCAAAAACAACTGGTTGCCATTTTAAATGATATTGTACCTGTTTTACAGCCTGATGCCAAATTATGGATCGCTTACCCAAAACTTGCTTCAAAAATTTCCAGTGATCTTTGCAGGGATAAAAACTGGGATTTTATTTCCGACCATGGTTTTGAGGCTGTTTGCATGATTGCACTCGACAACGTATGGAGTGCTGCACGTTTTATAAAACCTGAGGGACAATTAAAAAAAAAGCCTCTTTCTGCAGCACTAATCCTGCACCCGGCGTAGATTATAAAAACCGCACCATAGTGGTTCCACCCGAACTGCAGCAATTATTTTATAAGAATACCCTGGCTGCTTCTTTTTTTGATTCATTGGCATTCACGCATAGGAGAGAATATGTAGAGTGGATCATCAGTGCAAAAAAAGACGAAACAAAAAAGCGGCGGCTGGAAACAACCATGGAAAAACTGACTGCTCAAAAAAAGAACTTTAATGAGCTATAAAGTTTTTGGAATACCTCCTGCATTCATCCCATTTAAATAAATCACTGTAAAACACTTTTAAGAGCCATAGATTTATTTTCAATTATGAAAACAAAAAAACATATCGTTGTTTTGTCAGGTGCCGGTATCAGTGCCGAAAGCGGATTAAAAACCTTTCGTGACAGCGATGGCTTGTGGATGGGCTATGATGTATATGAAGTAGCATCTCCGCAAGGCTGGCATAAAAATCCACAACTGGTATTGGACTTTTATAATGCAAGAAGAAAAGATGTAGCTGCTGCTTTGCCCAATGCTGCACATATCGGATTGGCGGAGTTGGAAAATGATTTTGATGTAACCATCATCACTCAAAATATAGATGACCTGCATGAACGTGCCCGTTCAACCAAAGTACTTCATTTGCATGGAGAAATTTTTAAGATGCGGAGTGTTGCAAATGAAAATAAGTTTTTTGATATAAGAGGCGATATAATATTAGGTGATAAAGCTGAAGACGGCCACCAGCTTCGTCCACATATAGTTTGGTTTGGGGAGGCTGTGCCTATGATGGAAAAAGCTGCGGCCATTGTTCAGGACTGTGATTATCTGGTGGTGGTGGGCACATCGCTGCAGGTTTATCCGGCGGCATCTCTTTTATATTATGCGCCGCCATATTTACCCAAATTTATTATTGATAAAAAAATACCGGCTACAGAAAAACAAAACAACCTGCATTGCATTGAAATGCCTGCAACAGAAGGAGTGGGGGAGTTAAAAAGAATTTTATCCCCTGCCTGATTTTTACTTTCTTTGATAACAAAATTAATAAGATGTTCTCAGTTTTTGAAAACTATGGAGGGGCTTCTTCAATCACCATTTTATTAGTAGTGCTATTTTTAATACCTACCATTTTTTATTTTATCAGTTTGCAAAAAGCGCTGGAAGCGGTAAGTGTTGAGAACAGGCAAATGCCGCCGGGACAGGTGTGGTTATCGCTGATACCCATTTTTAATTTTGTATGGATGTTTTTTGTAGTTAATAAAATCGCCGATTCATTCAGGCTGGAATGTTACCGGCTGAATATTGTTACAACAGAAGCAAGACCCAGCCGGGGAATCGGTACAACTAAGAATATATTACGCCTTTGTTCTTTTATACCATTTTTAGGTATAATAGCAAATCTCGGTTTTGTAGTTTGCTGGATATTACACTGGATAAAAGTAAACGAATATAAAAACCTCATCATCGCCAACAGGGATAATGTTATTTTAGATGCAGAGCAGGGAGTCTTTCATCATTAATTAGTTTCTGTAAACTTTATTCCGGATGATTCCAGTTCCTTTAACACCGGATCATATATTTCTTTCGCCGTAGGAATGTGTAACCCTTTCAATTGAATCGTTTCGTTTAAGATCAGTTTAGCTGCAATACCCAATGGCAGCCCTACCGTTTTTGCCATTGCTGTACGAAGACTGTCTTCGCCTTTTACAACAAGGCAACTTTTTAAACTTTTATTTTTTCCATCCAACACATATTCAAACTCATGCAGCATAACGATCATGTCTTTATCTGTTGGCTGCATAGCTAATTTTGTTTCAACAAGCCATTGTAAAATATCCGCAGAAGTTTTTGCAGTGGCAGGAACCAAAGCATCTTCAAATAATCCAAGGTATTCCAACATCAATTTATTTTCTTCATTGATAAAAGGTAAAATAGCAGCAGACCACTTTGAAAAGGTCAACCCAGTCACATCAATTGAATCTGTTTCATTTGTTAGCCCTGCATGAACAACTGCATTCCATCCTTTAAAAAAATCTACATGGCGCAAAGTGGTTCTTATAAAAGTTGCGGCATCCGGTAATTTATAAGTAGGTATATAACTCAGCGAATCCCGGTTAGGGTAGAAGGCAAGATCTTCTAATCCATCAAAAATAATTTTGTTGGAAGAATCAAACAGGTCAAAGTATTTTACTGTTTTTATTTCATTATTTTGTTTATACACGGCACCTGATTGCCCCGCCATAACAATATTCCTCGGGTTCCAGCTTATTTTATAATGCCAGGGGTTATTATCACTCTCCGGTGCAATTAAACCACCACAATGGCTTTTAAAAGAAGTGATACTGCCGCCTTTTGCTTTTATCTCATCAATGATCTTCATGGCGCTCATGTGGTCAATACCGGGATCCAATCCCATTTCGCATAAGAACAATAATTTTTTATTGCTGATCTCGTCCTGCAGGCTTTTCATTTTATCATCTAAGTAAGATGCAGTTAACAAATGTTTGCGGTACTCTACACAATCTTTGGCTACTAAAAAATGCAGGGCAGGAGGCATCATCGAAATAACGACATGTGCTTTTTGGATTAGATCACCTCTTTGCTTTTCATCCGTTACATCTAATTGTACGGCTTCTGCAAAAGGGGAGTTCTTTGTTTTTAAGAGTACCTGATCCCGGTTGGAATCTGCAACAATGAATTTCCAGTTATTGGTTTCTGCTTCAGCAATTAAATAGTCAATTAAAACCGTGGCCGATTTTCCGGCGCCAATCAATACAATCGTTTTCAAATAAAAAATATTTTTTGCAAGTTAAATGAAATGAGAATAGAAACACGGATGACGCAGATTTGTACGGATCGAAAACGGATATTTATCAGCGAAAATCAGCATCTTCCGTGTCATCCGTGTCTCTATTAAATCTTGTCCACAACCTTCCAAAATATGTGTGAAAATAACCGTTAAAAACCTTCATTTTAAAGCTCAAAACCGGGCTTATTTTGGTATCTTCGCCACCTATAAAATTATATGGAAAATAACGAGAATTTAAACGGAGAAAACCTGCCATTGGATGGAGGTGATCGCAACAACCGTGGCCGCATAATCCCGGTTAATATTGAGGAGCAAATGAAGACTTCATACATTGATTATTCAATGAGTGTGATCGTTGGCCGTGCCCTGCCCGATGTAAGAGATGGCCTGAAACCCGTTCACCGCCGTGTTTTATACGGCATGAATGAAATGGGCAATAACAGCAATAAGCCTTATAAAAAAAGTGCCCGTATTGTGGGAGATGTAATGGGTAAGTATCATCCGCATGGCGATAGTGCCATTTATGATACCATTGTTCGCCTGGCACAGCAATGGAACATGCGCTATAAATTGGTTGACGGACAGGGAAATTTTGGTAGCCAGGGTGGCGATCCTCCGGCTGCTATGCGGTATACTGAAATACGCATGGAAAAACTGGCCGAAGCCATGTCGCAGGATATTGAAAAAGATACGGTGAATTTCCAACTGAATTTTGATGATAGTTTACAGGAACCAACCGTATTGCCAACAAGGGTACCGCAATTGCTCATCAATGGTAGCAGTGGTATTGCCGTGGGTATGGCCACCAATATGATGCCGCACAATCTCTCTGAAGTGATTGATGCCTGCATAGCTTATGTTGATGATAATAATATTTCTATCGAGGACCTGATAAAGCATGTTAAAGCGCCTGATTTTCCAACAGGTGGAATTATTTATGGCTTTGAAGGCGTAAGAGCAGCCATGCATACCGGAAGGGGAAGGCTGGTACTAAGAGGTAAAGTAAATATTGAGACCGGCGCCCATGGCCGTGAAAAACTGATCATTTACGAAGTGCCTTACCAGGTAAACATTGATAACCTTGCCGCCAAGATCGGGGAAATAACTTCTGATAAGATCGTGGAAGGCATTGCCAATGTAAATGATGAAAGTAATAATAAGGAAGGCACCCGTATTGTAGTGGACCTGAAAAAAGATGCTGTAGCGCAGGTGGTGATAAACCAATTGTATAAACACACCGAACTGCAAACATCTTATGGTATAAACAATGTTGCTATTGTAAGAGGAAGGCCTTATACACTTAACCTGAAAGACATCATTAAAGAGTTTGTTGATTTCAGGCATGAAGTGGTGGTAAGAAGGACGAAATATGATTTACGCAAAGCAGAGGAAAGAGCACATATTTTAGAAGGCTATATCATTGCATTGAATAACCTGGATGCAGTAATTGCGTTGATCAGGAATTCAGCAACACCTGCCATTGCGCAGGAAGGTTTGATAACTCAATTTGGTATGAGTGAGATACAGTCTAAAGCTGTATTGGAACTGCGTTTGCAACGCCTTACCGGGATGGAGATAGAAAAGATAAGGGAAGAACATGCCGAAATAATGAAACTGATAGAAAGCCTGAAGGAGATACTTGCCAATGAAAGCATGCGCTTTGATATCATCAAGACAGAACTTACAGAAATTAAAAATAAGTTTGGTGATGAACGCCGTACAGAAATAACTTACCTGGATGATGAGATAAAAATGATAGACCTGATAGAGGAGGAGGATGTGGTGGTTACCATTTCTCACCTCGGTTATATCAAGCGTACATCAGCTACGGAGTATCGCCAGCAACGCCGTGGCGGACGTGGTGCCAAAGGCAGCAGCACCAGGCAGGAAGATTATATTGAACATTTGTTTGTAGCCAGCACACACCATACTTTATTATTCTTTACCGAAAAAGGAAGATGCTTCTGGTTGCCGGTTTATCAAATTCCTGAAGGAGATAAGACCAGTAAGGGAAGGGCAATACAAAACATGATCCAGATACCACCCGATGATAAAGTAAGGGCCATCATTGATGTGAAGAATTTTGAAGACAAGGATTTCGTGAGCAAACATTATATCCTTCTATGCACTAAAAAAGGATTGATAAAGAAAACCGACCTGGAAGATTTCAGCAGGCCAAGACAAAATGGTATCAATGCTATTAATATTTTAGATGGCGACCAGTTACTGGCTGCTAAACTAACTGATGGTAATTGCGAAATTATGATGGCAGTTAAGAGTGGCCGTGCCATCCGTTTCTCCGAAGAAAAAGTACGCAGCACCGGCCGTGGCGGACAGGGCGTTGCCGGTATTGAAGTGGATGATGAAAAAGATGAAGTGGTTGGATTATCCTGCGTAAGCAAGGAAGATAAGACCCGTACTGTTTTGGTGGTTAGCGAAAAAGGTTATGGCAAACGCACCGCTGTGGAAGAATACCGGGTTACCAACCGTGGCGGTAAAGGCGTTAAGACCATTAATGTGACCGATAAGACCGGTGCATTGGTTGGCTTGCTTGATGTAACAGAAAAAGAAGACCTGATGATTACCTGTGTAAGCGGTATTACCATTCGTATGCCGGTTAACCAGATAAGTGAACAGGGAAGGGCTACCCAGGGTGTAAAACTGATAAGGGTTGATGAAGGCGATGAGATTGCAGCCATTACTCAGTTAGATGAAAAAGAAGAAGAAACAGAAGATGGTATTGAGCCAATTGTTGATGTAGCAGAAACAGATTTAGAAGCACCGGCAAGTGAAGAAGCTGATGATGTGGAACCGACTGATGTTTAATAGTTAATTAAATATGTTGAATATAAAAACCCAATAGTGATATTGGGTTTTTTGTTTTGTGCGTATTAACTATTATTAACAGTTAGGATGTAAAAAATAGAAAAACCGAAGGGCCAGCCTGAACGGAACGGGCAGGGTTGCAATTATTATAGCAAAATGATATTTTGTGTTTAAAATCCCGGTGGGGTATAATGATTGCAGTGAAATATAGTTCGTGTTTTATAACCCCAAAGGGGTGCTATGATTGTAGCAAATTAATTTACCAGGAAGGAGACCAAACCCCGAAGGGGTGAAATGATTATAGGGTAATTATAATCCAGGAATTAAAACCCTGAAAGGGCGCTATGATTATAGCAAATGAATTTACCCGAAAGCTAAACCCCGAAGGGGTGAAATGATTATAGAGTAAACATAATCCAGGAATTAAAACCCTGAAAGAGTGCTATGATTGTAGCTAATGAATTTACCCGAAAGCTAAACCCCGAAGGGGTGAA
>JBDTUK010000035.1:0-7327 GCA_040007795.1 Ferruginibacter sp. | reverse complement strand
GGCCTTGCCTGGGCTGAAGCAGAAGATGATTTTAGAAGTATGCAGGAAGTGATATTGCCTGCCAAAAACCTGATGGCAAGTGTGCAGGGCAAAAAAGGAGCAGCGGGTGATTATGCTTTTGCACTCTTTCGCTGCAAAGAAATAACCGAAGAAAAATGGAATACACTTACTCCCGCATTTTTAAAATTAATTGATGGTTATGTGCAAGGGTTCAATGCCTATGCAAAAAAACATCGGGAAGAAGTGCTTCACAAAAAAATATTTCCTGTAACGGTAAAAGAATATGTTTCCTCTTCTGTTTTTGCACTTACTATTTTTAATGGCGCCGACCAGACGCTATTCAGGATATTTAATAATAATGAATGGCAAGCATCTGAATTAAATATGAAGGGTAGTAACTCTGCTGCTGTCAGTTCATCCAAAACAACTACCGGAGAAGCATTTCTTTTGATCAATGCACACCAGCCTAATACCGGCCCACAGGCATTTTACGAAGCTCATATTTGTAGCGAAGAAGGGCTGAATGTAACAGGTGGCCTGCTTGCCGGTGGCCCATGCATTTTACATGGCGTTAATGAAAATTTAGGGTGGGCTCATACTGTAAATTATTGCGACCGACTGGATGAATACCAGTTGGAAATGAATCCTGCTAATCCATTACAATATAAATTTGACGGGCAATGGATTGACCTGGAAGTAAAGACCATTAAGCTAAAAATAAAAGGTATCCCTATTAATGTAAAAAGAAAAATATACTGGAGTAAATATGGCGCTACCATGAAGAATGAACAGGGTTTTTTTTCCATGCGCCTTGGCGCTAACATGAAAATTGGCGTACTCGACCAATGGTACCAGATGAACAAAGCAAAAAACTTTACCGAGTTTTATACCGCAATAAACAGGCAGGAGCTGAGCATGTTCAATATTATGTATTCCGACAGGTATGACACGATCTTTTACATCAATAATGCTTTAATGCCTGTAAGAGATTCAGCATCCAATTATAATTGGAAAAAAACAGTACCGGGTAATACTTCCAAAACTTTGTGGACACAATTCCGGGCCGAAAAAGAATTACCACAGTATATCAATCCCAAAAGTGGATTTTTATTCAATACCAACCACTCCTCTTTTTTTGCTACAGCTGCTGCAGATAATTTAAACCCATCTGCCTTTGCAAAGACAGATGGCTGGGAATTATATCACCTTAACAGGAGTGTTCGTTTTTTGGAATTATTTCCGCAGGATCAAAAATTAGGTTATGAAAAATTCAAACAGATAAAATTTGATAAACAGCTTCCGGCAGTTATGCAATATCCATACAAGCTGGACTCAATGTTCTCATTAAATGAAAACGAATACCCAACATTAGCCCCACTAATAACCATTTTTAAGAATTGGGACAAACGTGGTGACGCAACAAGTAAAGGCGCTGCAATTTTTTTATTGACCTATGAACACCTGAAAAAAACTTTGCTGGGGCAGGCCCCACGCTCAATTACCAGGCAGGAGGCTGTAGAAACCTTTACTTATGTAAATAACTACATGCAAACCAATTTCGGTAAAACAGATATTACATTAGGTGACCTGCAAAAGTTAGTAAGAGGAGCTAAAGAATGGCCGTTGGGTGGTTTTCCTGACCTGTTATCACCGCAATGGACAGAACCTTATGAAAACGGCAAGCTAAAATCAATTGGTGGAGACGGATTGATCATGTTTGTAAGGTTTGAAAAAAATACTTTGCCTAAAATTGAAACCATCAATATGTATGGAGCCAGTGCAAAACCCGGCAATAAACACTTTGATGACCAGGTAGAAATGTACCTGCACCAAAAAACAAAAACAATGACGCTGGATAAAGCTACGGTGTATAAAAATGCAGAAAGGGTTTATCACCCACAGCAAAAAGTAAATTAAAGACTATTCTTCTTTAGCTGCTGCCTCAGCAAATTTTATCAGTTGCCAGTAAGGCGGCCGGTAACCATTTTGTTTTATAAAATCATCTGCCAGTTGCTGTGTTTTACTTTTAAGGGAAGCATGCATAGTAACAAGTGTTTGGTTTTTTAAAGCTTTTGTTGCACTCATTCCCTCCGGTATAATTCCAACTTTACCTAAAATATTTTTTATCATGCAATACCCCTTCAAAATACGTACTACCGGAAGTTTCCAGATATTATAGCGTATGGCTTCTCCCTTATTTGCCTTTTCCAAAAGTGCATCCATCACTGCATTATCAAGATGATCTTTAAATAAAGTTTCAGGGTCACGCCACTCGGCCACCACAGCAAGCTGCGGATCATACTCCAGATCAGAAGGCATTTGTGTAATAAAATTTTCCACTCCAAAATCATGCAGCCAGTTAACAACACCCTGTGAAGAAATGGTGGAAGGATATTCCCAGATCTGAATACCATATTTCCGGTAAGCATAGGAAGCCACTTCAGAACAAAACAATGCTGAAGAATCGTGGAAATTCATTTTAAAATCATAAGGGATATGACGTTTACCGGCTTCATCAAACATTTTCTTTGCAGCTTTTTGCGGCAGTAACGGATCGGCAAGTATTTGAGGTAGGTCTGCTCTTGGCCGCATTACCATAAATCTCAGTTTCTTGTCATTTTCATATTGTGCAATGGATGCAACAGCAACCCCTTTTTCGATATGTGCTTCAATCAAATAGGGTTGATTTGATCTATCATCAATATAAATTAAAGCTACATGGGAAAAATTTCCGGGATAATCATTTCCTCTTGAGATCAGCGCCGAAACCTCAGCACCACCTCTTGAAACCAACAGATCACCACTATGCACTTCAATACCAAAAATAGAAACAGCTGGAGTTACTGTGTTTTCTTTTTTTACCATCATCGCCGGTGAAATTTTTGAATTATCCATTTGCAGCAACACTTCTTCAACTGCGGCACGCATTCCATACAATAAAGTGTATATTTTATTTCTTACTTCTACTTTGCTCATATCCCATTGTTGAGATTGAAGCTTTACCAGGTTACGAACCCGGTTATAGTAATCAACAAGCCAGGTAGCCTGCGACTCTTGCACAGCAATAAAAGAGGATAGAACAAAAAAATTATTCTCTACACAATTCCACCCTGTATCCGTTACTCCCTTATTTTGTTGCTGCAGCAGGTTCAATTCATTTTCTGCAATTTTTTTATGAACAATTATAATTGAATCCAGTTTCCCATTTTCCATTTGCCTGGCATTTTTAAATAAATTTTCCATCTGTAACCATAAGCTATCTCTGTTCCAGGCGAAAGGTTTATTGCCGGTAACCTCTCCGGGATTTATTTCTTTTGCATCCGGGATTAATAAAAGCAGGTAAAGCACAGCTAATCCTGTTATGGCATATAGTATCCTTTTCAGCATTTTTTTCATTAAAATATATTAAAGGGAATTTAATACTTTAAGGATAGTACCACAAGCTATTTTAATTTCATCTTCAGTAATCGTCAATGGCGGTACAATGCGCAGGCAGTTTGATGCAAATAAAAACCAGTCCGTGAATACACCTGCCTCTATCAGAGAATCAATTATTTTTTTATTGGTCTCAAAATCATCAAACTCTATAGCGATCATCAAACCACAACTTCTTACAGTTTTAATTTGGGGATGGTTTAATAGTGAAATAAATAATTTTTCTTTTTCGGCAACCGGATCTATTAATTTTTCTTCCAGCAGAACTTTGAAAGCCGCTAAACCGGCCGTACAACAAACAGGGTGCCCACCAAAAGTATTGATATGCCCTAATACTGGGTCATGTGTGAGGGAATCCATTATTTTTTTATCAGCAATAAATGCTCCCAACGGCATCCCACCGCCCAATGCTTTGCCCAATAATAAAATATCGGGCACAATACCAAACTGTTCAAATGCCCACAGGGTTCCATTGCGGCCAAAGCCACATTGTATCTCATCCAGTATTAGTAAAGCGCCGGTTTCATCACATTTTTTTCTCAGCGCTTTCAGCCAATCGTTTTGCGGAACCAAAACACCTGCCTCTGCCTGTATGGTTTCGGCAATTACACAAGCTGTTCGTTCTGTAATATTTTCCAGTTCCTCAAATGAATTATAATGAAGCTGAAGCACATCCGGCAGTAAAGGGCGAAACGCCTGCTGCCAGTATTCGCTGCCCATAACACTCAATGCTCCTTGTGTACTGCCGTGATAAGAATTTTTAAAAGAAATGATCTGTGTACGGTTTGAATATCTCTTTGCAAGTTTCATGGCTCCTTCAGTTGCTTCGCTGCCCGATGCAGTAAAGAAAACCGAATTGAGTGATGCTGGTAAATGATCGGCCAGTAATTTGGCATATTGTACCTGCGGGCTTTGTACCAGTTCACCATACACCATGATGTGGAGATATTCATCCAATTGTTTTTTTATGGCTTCAATAACTTTTGGATGGCGATGGCCAACATTGCAAACACTGATGCCACCGATCAGATCAATATATTCTTTGCCGTTTACATCATACAGTTTACACCCATCGGCCTTCACAATTTCAAGGCAAAGCGGTGAGCCTGAAGTTTGGCCTACATGATTCAAAAAAAGCTGGCGGTTGGTCATATTCATTTAAAATTATTACAAAATAAAGGTAACTGTATATAATAATTACACCCGGAAATCATACTTTTCGATTTGCCCTGTCGTTCTAAAACAAATAATTAACCTTTACCAGTAAATATAAAAGCAGTTTGTACGTAACTTGTACAATTAATATCAACCGGCATATTTTATAATCAATACATTGATGAAATTTTTTCTTACCCTCTTTTTTTGTTTTTGTTTAACCCTGCATTTATCAGCCCAGGAGAAAAATTCACGCCCAAAAATTGGCCTTACATTAAGTGGCGGTGGCGCAAAAGGGCTTGCTCATATTGGGATACTAAAAGCAATTGACAGTGCCGGGCTGAAAGTTGACTACATTACCGGAACCAGTATGGGAGCCATCATCGGCGCTTTATATGCAGTTGGATACAGCGGTAAAGAAATTGAAGAACTGGTAAGGCATATTGACTGGGATGTTCTGTTTTCAAATAATATTCCGCTACAGGCGCTTTCAATGGAGGAAAAAGAACAATACAGCCGCTTTGCAATAGAATTACCCTTTATCAATAATAAGATACGCCTGCAAACAGGCTTAATAAACGGACAGGAACTGGATATGAAATTTTCCGAACTGTTTTTTCATGTTTATGATATCAACAACTTTGATCATTTCCCTATCCCTTTTAAATGTATGGCAACTGACCTGGAAACAGGCGACCTGGTTGTAATGGATACCGGTAACCTGATTTCTGCCTTAAGGGCCACGATGGCAATACCCTCAGTTTTTACTGCAGTAAAAAGGGATAATAAAAAACTGGTTGATGGCGGCCTGGTAAGAAATTTTCCGGTGAAGAACGTAAAAGAAATGGGCGCCGATATTGTGATTGGCAGCAATGTAACCAATGGCCTTTCTAAAATTGATAAAATTAAAACCCCGGTAGATGTATTGTTGCAGATGGCTTTTTTTAAAGAAATTGGTGATTTTAAAGAAGAATTACCCCTGACCAATATCTACATTCATATGCCTCTTGAAAAATACAATAGCAGTAGTTTTGGAAGCACTAAAGAAATTTTGGACTCAGGCATGGAAAGAGGACGATTGTATTACCCGGTATTTAAAAAACTGGCAGACAGTATAAAAGCATTGGATATACAAACTGGTAAAAAAGAAAAAGAAAATAAGGCCAGTACGGTTTTTATTAATGAGTATAAAGTAAATGGCTTGCGCAAAACTTCAGCTCCATTTTTTGCTCACCTGATGAACTTTAATGATAATAAGCTTTACACTGTTGCCCAAATTACCAAAAGAGTCCGCAGGGCATTTGGTTCACGTTATTACGGAAACATTACTTATACCCTTGATCCAATTACAAAAGATACGGCCAGGATCATTTTTAATGTTGACGAAAACCCAAGCACTTATTTAAAAGCTGGCCTTTATTATACCCGTTTCAGGGGAATTAATGTAAATCTTAATTTAACCAGCCGTGATTTTATCATTCCAAACTCACGCAGCCTGGTTTCTCTTTCTTTAGGCGAAAGTATCCAGGTAGAAGCAGAACATTTTCAATACCTGGGCCGTATAAAAAATATTGCTTTTATATCAGGTTTCCGGCTTGATAATTTCGAGTTAAATTCATACCAGAAGTTTAAAGTGGACGGCTCTTACAAACAGAATTATTCCAAAATATTTATAAACTTCCAAAATAGCGGAAATAACAAAGTTGCCGCTGGCATAGGTACTGCTTTTGAATATATGCATTATAGCCCTTCTATACATTCCGTATCGGAAGTAAAGGGGCGGTTTACCGCAATAAAGAGTTATGTCTATCTGAAATACAATAGCCTTAACCAGATATTTTATCCCACAAAGGGCGTTAAAATAAATACAGAATTAGGCCAGGTGTATAATCAGAAGTCTAATCTTACTCAATTTCAAAATGGAGTTGCAATAATTCCTTCTAATTTGAATTTCGAAAATTACAGCCGTTTTGTTTTTGATGGTTCCCTGTTCACTTCGCTGAATTCAAAATTTGCATACTTTTCTGAATTACAGGCCGGCATTAATTTTACTAACAAACCCAATGAGCTTAATAATTTTTTGATCGGCGGCATTAATGGCAGTTTTCGCAACCAGGTAAGATTTGCCGGTTTAGAGGAAGCCACTGTAAATTCTTCCAGTGTTGTATCATTACAAATGGGTTTACGCTACAACCCCTTAAATAATATTTATGTTATCGGGCGTATTAACGGTTTAGTGAAGGACTTTGCCACTAATAACAATACTACATCTAATATCACAGCGCTGAGTGGTTATGCGTTAACCTTTGCTTATAGAACTCCTATTGGCCCGTTGGAATTAAGCGCCATGTATAGCGACCAGAGCAAAAAGTTACAGTCCTATGTACTGTTTGGAATTTCTTTTTGATTAATTCTGCGTTAATTTAGCATTACACTTTTTAGAATAAAATCAAGATCATGCCTGTAATTCTGCCCGTAAAAGGAGTACTGCCAACCTTTGGAAATGACTGCTATATTGCTCCCAATGCCACCATAGTTGGCGATGTGGTGATGGGTGATAATTGCAGTGTCTGGTTTAATGCTGTTTTAAGGGGAGATGTGAACATTATCCGCATGGGCAATAAGGTAAATGTGCAGGATGGGGCTATAATTCACTGCACCTATAAAAAAGCAGGCACCATTATTGGAAATAATGTGAGTATTGGACACAATGCAATTGTACATGGATGCGTTATAG
>JBDTUK010000034.1:0-6304 GCA_040007795.1 Ferruginibacter sp. | reverse complement strand
GGTAAATTGTGATTTATAAATATCTTCTTCGCCTGCTGCGTCTTTCCGGGCTGAAGTAAAGTAAACTGAGCCATCATTGGTAACAGAAGGATAGTATTCATCATCATCGGAGTTAATAATATTGCCTGCATGTATGGGTGCAGACCAGGTTTCTTTATTTTTCTCTACATACCATATATCATAATCATTTTTTTGGGTATCTTTTTTAACAGGCCTCTTTGATACAAAAAATACTTTTTTCCCATCAGGTGAAAAGGCAGGTTCTAAATCAGGATATTGCCCTGAAAAAGTTGCAACCTTTGCATCAGTCCATTTACCATTAACCAGTTTGCGATGTACGATTACACTAAAAGCATTGCGGGGGGCAAGTATAGTATAAAACATTTCTTTCTCATCTGGCGAAATAGCCATATCTCTTTCATTATACCCTGCTGAAACTATACCCGGTTGAAAGACTTTGGGGATAGAATCTGTTTGTGCATTTACATTGTTTGAAAAAATAATTGCAGCCATCAAAAAAAATACTGATAATTTATTCTTTTGCATTGTCAAATTTTTATTAAAATAATTTATTAATTTTTAAAAGCATTAACGTTATTTCCCCAATGCTTTTAAAGCAGCCAGCTTTAATTTAGTAAACTGTTCTTCCGCAACCTGGCTCATCCATGAGATTTTAGTGGATTGAACAAAATCAAAATTCTCCTTTTTTGCCAGCTTGCGCCAATATATTTTGATACTTCGTCTAGCTACTTTAGTATAAAAAATAGTGTTCATTAGAAAAATTATTGCTTTTGTAATTTTTCAACTGCTTGCTTCGCACTAACAGAGCCTGGGTTTAGTTCTATAACCTTTTTGTAGCTTTTTATTGCCTCCTCCTTATTGCCAGCTAGCACATAGGCTTCACCCAGGCTATCCCAAACATTAAATGATTCGGGGTATTCCTTTGTATTTAATTCAAAAGCTGTTATTGCTTCATTTAATTTATGTTGTTCAATTAAATTATACCCAATAGTGTTCATATCATTTTCGCCAAATACCTGGTACCACTTAAAATTGCCCCACTCTTTTTCCCGTTGCTTATAAGCGGCCAAAGCCTCCTGTATTTTACCTTCAGACAATAATGTTGTTACACGCTGAAATCTGGTATTAAAAATATAGTCAAGAGCAGGGTCTTTTCCATTAAAGTAAGCTGCTGAAGAAAACCTTGAGGGAATATCAATATTTTTTTCAAGTCTATCCTTATTTCCTGCCTTGCCACATTGATGATACAATGTACTTATATTGCAACTTGCCTTACTATTTGGTAATTCAATTTCCTGGGCATCCCCATAATGGTTAAACCCTGCACCTGCAGGTTCACCAACAAAAGTCGCATTCGTGTGTTCTTTTAACGCTGCCAAAAGCATGATTGCTGCACTGAAGCTTTTGCGTCCGCTAAGTACATAGAGCTTATCAGGCTGATTAATATCATCCCGTTTAATTATTTGGTGTAGTATATTATTGATGCGGCTACCATCGCCACCACTATTAAATCGAAGGTCGATAATAAATTTATCTGGTTTTATTGAATCAATGGATGCAAATAATTTCGCTACAAATATTTTCATATTGTCTCTACCAGCATAATCTTGTACAAAATTTAATTGAAAATAAATTGTTTTTTCACCCGGCATGTACTCGTACCAATAAGGCATCCGTTCCCGCATAAACAGGGCAAGATCCTTATATCCTTTACGGTGGTCGAAAGAAGTATAATTTTTAAATCCTGTGTACAAAGAACGAAAAGGGCCAAACATTTCACCCCACTGCATCCAGTTGGAGGGAGTAGCCTGTTGCGATTTTAAAATAATTTCTTTTGTCGTGCCATCTTTTTTCTGAATAAATAAATTAAGGCTGGCAGTATCCTTATTAATGCCAATGTATTTTAAAATATGAGCATTTGATAATTGCATTACGCACCTTTCTGCTGCTGTCATTTCATTTTCAGCACTTACCATAACCATAACTTTTTGCAGGGCTGTCGCAATATCAGTATTACCTATCTTTAGCACTTTTGCGCCTGCATAATCTTTATTAGCAGAGTCAATTGCTGTAATGAATATACCATCCTCAAACTGATAAAACCGAACAGGGAAATACCTGTTTATTACGTTGTTTGACATAACAGTGTGACCGTCTTTTATACAAGAAATTAATTCGATAAGCCCACACCAAATGTCAGCATCTGGTTTTTTCCCAAACGTACTTCGAAGGGTTTTGGTTTTTATTTCAAATTCTTCCTTCGTGGTTGCGGCATAAAGATTAGGGTGCATTGCCTGCAAATGCTCAACTAAATAATTGAGGTCTTCGTTCCATTGTTTGGGTGTAAGCTGTTGTGCAAATAAGCCATCACTAAAGCAACAAAATAAAAAGATGAAAATTTTTGTGATTTTCAGAATTTTAAGGCACATCGCATTAAATTTATTTTGAGTAATTATATATTTGGTCTTATTGTTTCTACCGTCTTATTTTCTATACATCAAATCATACTCAGCCTGCCAGCTTGCACCATTATCTTTTGACATTCCACCTAACTGTCTAACTTCTTTATCGCTTATTTATTAAAAAGTGAACCGGCACATATACTAATTCTTATATCTAGTATTTATCAATTTTTTACAACTTGTTTTACCCAATTTACCATCAGTTGATGGTAGCCTTCTGCAAGCCTTGGCCAATCCCATTCTTTCCCATTGTTAATAACAGCAATTCCATGACTGGCATTTTTATAAACTTTTAATAAATAATTTTTGTAACCTGCCTGTTTCAATGATGCATCTATCAATTCTTTACTTTTTGAAACCGGTGCTACATTATCAAGTTCGCCCCATATTAGCAATTTAGGTTCTTTTACTTTTTTCCATACAGGTAAGGGATTAAAGGTCAGCCATTCTTTTACTCTCTGACTAACAGGGCTAACTGAAGCATCTGTCAATAATGTATTCCGGAACCAGGATTTAGTACGAAGAGCTGATAACTTATTTTCTAATTCTTCTTTGCTGCCGATATTATTATATTGATAATTTCGCAGGTCTTTTCTAAAATTTAAAACATAGGTAATAGAATCTTCACTTACTCTTCTGTTTCTCAACCCATTTTCAACATCAAAATCATTTTGCTCATCTGGTGTAATTCCAGGCGCAGAACCAGCAATAACAAAGGCAATGTCATCTGACCGGCTGGCAGCAAGTGGGCCAACATATCCTCCCTGGCTAAAGCCCATAATACCAACTTTATTTTTTTTGATAGCAGTATGTTGCTGTAAAAAATGAACACCGGCAATAGCATCGTCAGCTACTTGGGACCGGTCTTTCGCAGCGGTATCAACGATTCCTTTTCCCCTGCGGTCATAGATTAAAACAGCAATACCATTACGGGCAAACAAATAAGCCCTTGATCTGTAAAAATCTTCAGTTCTTGTTTGATTGCCCGAACCATGTACCTGAACGATTGCGGGAAAAGGGCCCTTGCCATAAGGAAGTATCAATGTTCCGGCAAGTTTTGCATCCCCGTTAGAAAACACTACATCTTCGGAACGGAACCGGATGGCTGTATTGCTGTATTTTTTTTTAGAAAAAACAGCTTTCATGCTAAGCCCTTCCCATCCACCGGAAATTTGGTTGCCTTTTAGAGTACCATTAAAAAAAGCTTTTGAGTTTTTATCACTGTATTCACAATGAACAATGGTATCTCTAATTTGAACCAGGTTGAATACTAAATGATGTAACCCGTAATCCGGGAGGTCAAAATCACCTGTAAGTTCATGCCCGTTTGAATAAAAATTTAACTCTGTACTCCATTCTTTTCCATCTTTAATTATTTTACCTATCCATTGGCCATGAACGGTTTTTACCTGACCTACTACGGAATGAGCCATGAAGAAAACTAAAAAAGATAGAATTACTTTTTTCATTTTAAATATTATTTTACCCTATATAAATCCCCTTTCATAAAAAATAAATTACCTGGTTCCCCATTGCCATAAAGCAAAACTTAAACTCTTACTCGTAAGATGTTTATTTTCTTTTAGACACATCATTATTTGACCGCGATGATGTGCTTCATGTGCAATTAAATAACCTACAAATGCTACCGGGTGAGGTTTGAAACCTTTTATTTTTCCTGAAACTAAAGATTCAGCAATGAGTGTTGAAATAGATTCGTTACTTTTTTTAAAACTTGTAGCAATTGTTTTTTTAGAAATTCCTTTTTCTAATTTATCGAGCTGTTCAGATAATTTTGGAGCAGCCTCTTTTATCCACATAAGTCTTACATTATGAATGTGTGCAAATTGTTCTTCAATATTTCTGCCTTTTGAAGATGTGATATCCTGCAACCAGGGTTCATCAATAGCATCTAATAAGTACAAATTGATTCGGTTACTAATTTCCCATGTTTCAATAAGTTGTTCTATCATAATTTATAATTTTAAAAATTATTATGCCAATTATTTTTTATAGATAAATCATACTCAGTCTGCCAGATTGCACCATTATCTTTTGATAGTTCTCCCGCCTGCCTTACTTTCTTGTGGCTTGTTTTATGAAAATAAGTTTCTAAAAATTGCTTTAAAAGATTCATTTCTTTAGCCTTCTTCTATCTACTTTAATTTTATTACCGCTAATAAACATGGGTCCAAATTATTTTTATAATCACGCCATGTCAAATTGATTGGGACACCAGGCTCAATAGAATTCCTTTTGTCTTTTGGTGAAGAAAACTGCCAAAAAAGTGATGAATGCAAAACAAGCAGCTTTGATACAGGCAAGTGAAAAACAGTTGTCTCACCAAAATGATTAGGCCCTGCGGCAGTTGGTTCACCTACAAAAACAGCATTAGTATGATTCTCTAAATCAGTGGCTAGATTAACAGCAGCAGAAAATGTGTTGCGCCCGATTATTACAAATAATTTTCCTTTTTGATTAACTTTATCGCTACGAATTAAAGCATGAATCAACGGTTTATTCAAAGTATTATCCCCACCATTATTTCTTCTGATATCAATAACCATTTTGCGAATTGGCAGGGAGTCTATTTTTTTAAACATCTGTTCAACAAATTTTTCGAAAGAAATATCATCCATGTCCTTTACTGCACTAAAATGAAAATAAAATAGTTGAATTGAATCAATATACGCATACCAATAATTTTTGTCTGTATTTTGCAGGTATAATGGCATTGGGGTCGTACTATTTTGTGCAGAAACCCATTTAAGATTCTCGTTAAAGGAAACTGTTTTTAATATAACAGTATATTGAACCTTCATTGAATCTTCCAGCAAATATGGAACAACATCAGTCGATGTAATAGCACCTATGTATTGCAATAATTCAGGAATAATTAACCTTGACGGCAGAATATCTTTTACTGCACTGGCATTTTCGCCATGTATAAGAGGCAGTAACCTTTTTACAACAGTATCGACAGGAAGCGTGCCAATTTTCAAAACTTTCATACCTGCATATTTGCCGTATGGTTCAGCGGCTCTTCGGATAAATATGCCATCCTGGAAAACGTAAAGATTTACCGGCAACTCATGAAAATGATACGCAGTGTCATACCTGATGCCCATTGCTGAATGTCCATCATGCATGCTTGCAACAAGTTCTGTCATTTTAAATATTCTTTGATTCCTTGTATAGGAAGAATATTTCGACCTGATTTTTTTATATAAAGAATCAAATTGTTCCCTGGCTTTTCCACCAATTAGTTTAGGATGCTTTTGAATAAGAGTTTGATACAGTGTATCTAAATCACTGAGTGGAGGAGTTATGTTTTGCGATAGCCCAATAAAAGGTATTGTGAGAGCTAATAGTAATAGGGCTTGTATTATTAGTTTCATATAATTAATTTTTTGGGAGTATTTACTTTGGTATTATTTCTTATACGCTAAATCATACTCAGCCTGCCAGATTATCTTTTGACATTTTACCAAAATGTCTATTTCTTAGGTATTAATGATAAATATTATCTCTCTAAGGCCTATGTACATAGAAACCCCATTTTGTGCGTTCGTGCTGCGCTGTCCATATGTATGCCGTTTCAGTTTACAAAGTCATTATCATAAATTCATAACTATCTTATTGTTTTAGTCTTTCCAGATTATTTTTTGCATCCTTATCATCAGGATTTAATTGAAGAGCCTTTTCATAATTTTTGATCGCCAATTCTTTATTTCCCTTTATTTCATAACCATCGGCTAAACTCCCGTATACGGCTGACGATTCAGGGAATGCGGCTACATTGAATTTGAAAAGTTCTATCG
>JBDTUK010000033.1:0-2685 GCA_040007795.1 Ferruginibacter sp. | reverse complement strand
ATTACCCGTTGCTATGGTTCGCTTACTACATTTAATGTGTTGTTTAAAAATAAAGAACAGTGGTTTGTGGGCGATAAGGGAGGTAAAGAAGATTAGAAGGAATTCCACAGAGATGCACAAAGGAGACACAAAGGTTCACAAAGAAGTAAAATTCGTAACGATAGCTTTGTGTTTTCTGTGAAAAAAAGCTTTGTGAAACTTTGTGTAAGTTTTTGTCAACTTAAAAGATATAATGCCAAAACTTTTTAAAAGCCTTTACTTCCAGGTCATCATTGCCATTCTCATCGGAATTATTGTAGGGCATTACTATCCTTCTTTTGCTATACAGTTAAAACCATTGGGTGATGGTTTTATCAAGCTCATCAAAATGATGATCGCTCCTATCATTTTTTGTACCATTGTTACAGGTATTGCCGGCATGCAAAACACAAAAAAAGTAGGCCGTGTTGGTTTAAAAGCTATTCTTTATTTTGAAGTGGTTACTACCCTTGCTTTAATTATTGGGTTAATTGTAATTAATGTATTGAAGCCGGGTGTAGGTATGAATGTTGATCCTGCATCACTGGATACAAAGTCTGTTGAAAATTTTATTACCGAAAGCAAGAGCCAGTCTGTTGGAGATTTTTTATTGCACATCATCCCGGATAATATTGTAAATGCTTTATCAACCGGGAGTATTTTACAGGTTTTGTTTTTTGCCATCTTACTTGGATTTGCCTTATCAAAAATTGGAGAAAAAGCAACGCCACTTTTGAAAGGTATTCAATCGCTGGAGGCCGGATTGTTTACGATCATTAAAATAATTATGAAGGTGGCGCCGCTGGGTGCATTGGGTGCCATGGCTTTTACTATTGGCAAATATGGTTTGGGTTCACTCACACAACTTGGCCAGTTGATGGGTTCATTTTATATTACCTGCATTTTATTTATTGTATTGGTATTGGGAGGCATTTTAAAATATGCCGGTTTTAATCTATTCCGTTTACTGGCTTATATAAAGGAAGAATTATTGATCGTATTGGGTACATCATCCTCCGAAGCGGCATTGCCCAGCCTGATGAATAAACTGGAAAAGGCCGGCTGTTCCGAACCGGTAGTAGGGCTGGTTATTCCAACAGGTTATTCTTTCAACCTGGATGGAACTTCTATTTATTTAACTATGGCAGCCGTGTTTCTAGCACAGGCAACCAATACAGCAATGGATATTACACACCAGGTTAGTTTATTATTGGTTTTATTACTTACTTCAAAAGGTGCTGCAGGTGTTACGGGCAGTGGCTTTATTGTACTGGCTGCAACATTGCCAACAGTAGGTCATATCCCCGTTGCCGCTATTGCTTTAATATTCGGCATTGACCGCTTTATGAGCGAGGGCAGGGCGCTTACCAATATTATTGGCAATACAGTGGCAACCATCGTGATTGCAAAATGGGAAAAAGAAATTGACCTGGAAACGGCGAAGAAATTGATCGGGTAAAATTTTTCATAAACTCTGCTTATATTTAAGAATAGTTCATCTCATTTTAAACATTCTCCATGTATAGAAAAATATTTTTTTGCTTGCTGCTTATTGTTTGTTGCTTATTTGCTACAGCACAATCTTATAAAAAACTTCATTTCAAATCCATCCTGGTAGATACACATAACGATATCCCTACTACCGCTATTGATAAGGGTGTGAGTTTTGACCAGGACCTGAAAAATAAAACACACTCTGACCTGCAACGCATGAAAGCAGGTGGTGTGGATGTACAATTATTTTCTATCTGGTGCGATGGATTAAAAGAACATCCCTATGCCTGGGCAAACAGGGAGATTGATACCGTTTTGGCATGGACCAATCGAAACCCACAAGACATGGTACAGACTTTTAACTCTAAAGAAATTTATGCCGCTGTAAAAGAAAAAAAACTGGCTGTCATGTTTGGCGTGGAAGGCGGGCACATGATCGAGAATGACCTAAATAAATTAGATGCCTTATATAAAAGAGGCGTTCGGTACATGACACTCACCTGGAATAATTCAACCGACTGGGCAACTTCTGCACTGGACGAAACCACCAAAGCAGATTCATTAAAACATAAAGGGCTTACTGATTTTGGAAAGCAGGTGGTAAAGCGAATGAATGAGTTGGGAATGCTGGTAGATCTGAGCCATGTTGGTGAACAAACTTTTTGGGATGCTATCAACACAACAACAAAGCCCGTTCTTGTGTCTCATAGTTGTGCATATGCTTTATGTCCGCACAGGCGTAATTTAAAAGACGACCAAATAAAAGCCGTTGGTAAGAACGGCGGCGTTATTCATTTGAATTTTTACAGCGGTTTTGTTGATTCAACATTTGAAAAAAGAAGTGATGCCTTTACCGCAAAACATAAAACAGAAATGGATTCTTTGCTGAAGGCAAATCCGGAGCCTTATTTTATGCAGGTCTATTTATTTGAAAAATATCCTGATGAAGTAAGATCATTACGTCCGCCGCTTTCGATGTTGCTCGATCATTTGGATTACATTGTAAAATTGATTGGTGTAGATCATGTAGGATTGGGCAGCGATTTTGATGGCGTAAATTCTTTACCGCAACAGTTGGATGATGTAACCTGTTTTCCGCTTATTACAAAATCATTAATGGAAAGAGGGTATAGCAAAAAAGATATCCGGAAAATACTTGGAGAAAATTTTCTA
>JBDTUK010000032.1:0-10693 GCA_040007795.1 Ferruginibacter sp. | reverse complement strand
ATAAATAATAATAAGCAGGTGGTAATGTTACCGGCGTATTAAAATATGTTGATGCATATGGCAACAATACGAAGGAAAAGATCATGATAATATAATACAACGGCCAAATACGCAACATCCTGCGGACAAAATAATTAATAAAAGAAAAATTACCTTTCGTTTTATACTCATTTATTCCCAGCCAGGTAAGCAGGAATGAGGACAGGATAAAAAATACATCAATAGATAAAGAAAGGTCATAATAAAAATACTGCAGCAGGCTGTTAAAAAAACCGGCACCAAACTGCGGATGGAAAACATGATAAATATAAACAGCCAAAAATGATAAACCCCTGACTGCATCAAGTTGTGGAAAATAATATTTTGACCTGATACTCATTAAACCGAGTCAATTTTATTTCCCTTCATTGTTTTTTGTATGGTCTCATCCATTATTCTCTCTGCATAGGGCCTTGATACAGTATTAAGCTCTTCTGTCTTGGTTTGTACCAGGTTCTTATCATCCATGCTGAGGGATAATTGCAGCGCCTGGATCGCCAATGAAGTTTCCGTAATCTCCTGTTCCGTTAACCGGTCAAAATTTTTTTGAATAAATTTCTCAGTGGTTTGTAATAATTGCTCAGCTTCAGTTTTAGCTTCTATAAAAGCACGGGCATGAATGTCATCATTTGCATGTTGAATAGAATCAAGAAGCATTTTCTCTACCTCATCATCGGTCAATCCGTACTGGGGTTTCACTTCAATTGTTTGCTCAATCCCACTTCTTAATTCCCTCGCATTAACTACCAGGATACCATCAGCATTTATTAAAAAGCTCACTTCTACTTTTGGTAAACCGGCGGGCATGGCAGGTATTCCCGTTAAATTAAATTCAGCAAGCCGGCGGTTATCTTTCACAAGGTCTCTTTCACCCTGGAAGACTGCGATCTTCATACCACTCTGGCCATCTTTATATGTGGTATATTGCCTTGATGCCTTAGTTGGTATCTTTGAATTGCGGGGTAACAACACATCCATTAATCCTCCCATTGTTTCAAGCCCCAGTGAAAGCGGGGTTATATCAAGTAACAAAAGATCTCTTGTATTCCCTGATAGGATATCAGCCTGAATGGCGGCACCAAGTGCAACAACCTCATCCGGGTCAACGGTATCATTTAAGCCCTTACCAAAAAAAGTACTTACCATTTGTTTCACCAGTGGCACCCTTGTGCTTCCGCCAACCATTACAATTTCGTCTATCTCTTTTTTATTCAGTCTTGCATCTTTGAGTGCATTTGTACAGGATACAATTGTTTTATCAAGGATCGGTCTGATGATCTCTTCAAATTTATTCTTTGTTATTGACAGGGCCCTGCCTTCATAAGTAGTTTTAAAAATATCATTTGCAGATAGATATTTTTTTGCTTCTTCTGCTTTTAAACGAAGTAATTGCCTGAGTTTGTCTTTATCAATATCATTCAAACCAAGTTCGGTTACCCAATAATCTGCAATTGCAGCATCAAGATCATCCCCACCTAAAAAAGTATCTCCGTTTGTAGAAAGCACTTCGAATACACCATTTGATATGTTTAGTATCGAAATATCAAAAGTACCTCCGCCCAGGTCGTAGACAGCGATGGTTTTAGCTTCTTCTTTCTGCAGGCCAAATCCATAAGCAAGGCTGGCTGCAGTAGGCTCATTAATGATCCTTAATACATCTAATCCTGCTAATTTACCGGCGTCCCTTGTTGCCTGCCGTTGAGCATCATTAAAATAAGCCGGTACGGTAATCACTGCTTTGCTTACTGGCGTTTTTAAAATGTGTTCGGCCTGTTTTTTAAGTTCCTTAAGAATAAGTGAGGAAAGATCAACAGGCGAATAAAAAGTATTACCTACCTGCACCTTCACCAGTTTGTTCTCATCATCTATGATCTTATAGGCCAGGGAACCGGAATTATTTTTTACATCGGTATAGGTTTTACCCATTAACCGCTTTGCAGAAAAAACAGTATTGGCAGCATCTGATGTTAAATATTTTTTAGCTTCTTCTCCAACTGTAATATTTATTTTCTCGCCAAAATGAATAACAGATGGTACCAGTGAACTACTATTATGTTCTTTTAAAGCAACAGGTTTTTTACTTTCGGGATGAATGATAGCAATCAGGCTGTTGGTTGTCCCCAGGTCAATACCTACAATAATTTCTTCTTTTTGCAAACTACCTGTTGCTATGTTGATAGCTATTTTAGCCATAAGTCATTATTATGCTTTGCTGAAGCGATCAGCATTTTTTTTCAATTGCAAATATATCCTTAATTTCATTTTAGCTATTAAAAAGCTTTACGGATGGGATTTATTTCATTGGGTGATTTCATTGACCTGTTTTATAAAGCTAAAGGAAGAGGTATAAAATTTATTTTAGGTAAAATGTCCTTCCATTCTGAAAAACGTACCAAAAGCACATGGAACAATATTAATAATGATTCCTCCAATTGGTGGATACTTGAAGCTGTCAGAAAAAGATGGAACAAATTGATCACCGGGAATGAAGATATCGACTATGAAGATTATATAGCTGTCAAATACCTGGATGGCAAGAAAAATGTTTCGATTCTATCTGTTGGGTGTGGAGAAGGGGGACATGAAATTGCATTCGGCAAATACACGAATATAACAAGTATCAAAGGGATTGACATTGCTGCCAGCCCATTAAACACGGCAAGACAAAAAGCAGCCCGGCTCAATTTAGAAAAGATTATTTTTGAAAATACTTCATTTGAAAAGTTTATTTCAAATGAATCTTTTGACTTGATCCTGTTTCATTCAAGTCTTCACCATTTTAAAAACATACCAGCCACTTTACTAAAAGCAAACAATATGCTTTCTGATAATGGCCTGGTAATTATACATGAATATACAGGGCCGGATATGTTTCAATTTGGAAAACAACGAAAAGACCTTTTAAACAAGATTTTTAAATCCATCCCTGCAAACCTGAAACGCAGACTAAATTCCAAAAGAGTAAAAAAAACAGTTTATGAACCCGGGATTTTAAGAATGTACATAGCCGATCCCTCAGAAGCCTGCAGTTCTTCTGCTATTATGGAAAGCCTGAATCGCCAGTTTAATGTTATTGAAGAAGAAAAAATTGGCGGTGATATTTTACACTTCCTTCTCAAAGATATAGCACATAATTTTTTATCCCTTGACCATCAGGCTGCTTCCACTCTCCATAGCCTTTTTGAGATTGAAGATGAATATATTTTCGAAAAAAAATATTCTGATTTTATGTTTGGTGTTTATCAAAAGAAATAAAAATGCAGTGTTTGTTTTTAAGGTAACTTTATTACAAGTTCTTGACAACAAATAACTACTATAGTTTATGATCAGACGATTGAAGATGGCATATATGTTATTTAATCTTTTTAATAAGAGAAAGCTTATCCATAATGCCAGATTCTATAAATCACTGGGATTACGAAAATGGTATTTCTCATCAATCTCCAGTAAAGATTTTATTTCGGCCAATAAAAAATTGCTCAAGACCAATGAAAACTTTATTGTGACCCAACAAACAACGTTATTTAAAGAATCAGACAGCAATTCACAAAACAGTATTTCAAATTTTGATACCGAAGGTTATGCGATCATAAGTAAATATCTAGACAATGATACAATAGCTGAGATCAATAATGAGATAGAATCTTTGATTGAGACAAAAAAAGTAAAATTAAAGTACGGTAATAAGATCGTGTTTGCAATACATAAATCGGCCCTTCTAAAGCAAATTGGTAATGACCATAAATTAACAGAATTATTATCATCATTGCTTGGCGGGAAAGTTAAATTATTCCAAAGTATAAATTTTTTACACGGGAGTGAACAAAAAACACATTCAGACAGTATTCACATGACTACTTTTCCTTTGGGTGGGCTTTTAGGGGTATGGATAGCTTTGGAAGACATAGATATGGATAACGGGCCCCTGCATTACTATCCAAAAAGTCATACGCTTCCCTATTATCTAAACTCAGACTATAATAATGAAGGTAATTATTTTTTAATTGGAGATAAGGATTACAGAGAATATGAAAAAATGATCGAAAAAAAATTAATTGAGCATAATATGCAAAAAAAAGTGTTTACTGCAAAAAAAGGAGACCTGCTTATCTGGCATGCCAATTTATTTCACGGAGGCGAACCTCACCTTAATAGATCCAAAACAAGAAAGAGTATGGTATTTCACTATTTCAATGAAAATAGTATTTGTTATCATGAAATTTCCCAGAGACCAGCGCTTATTAATTAAAACTACCGGCAAGGCAATATAATTTTAAAAAATACTCCCGTATAAAATAAATGGCCGTTGAGATTCAACGGCCATTTATTGAAATAATTATATCGCCTACCTGAGGATAACCATTTTCCCATATCCCTTGGTAAAGAACTTATCGGTTTTATCAGCACCGCTACCTGTATATTTTTCCAGTGATTTCCCGTTAAGATTGGTTAGCACCCTGTATAAATAAACACCATTTGCTAATTTAGCACCGTACATATCTGTACCATCCCATTTATATTCGGTAATATTTCTTCCTATATGTAAAGGGCCTAATTCTTCTGTAGTTATTTCTCTTACTACTTTTCCGGTAACGGTTAACACCTGTATCCGCATATTTTGCGGTACTTCGCTGCCGGTAATATAAAATACAAATGCAGTAGAAGTAGTAAATGGATTCGGATAGTTGAGCAGATTGCTGATCATTGCTTTTGAAATGACCTTAAACGATATATGATAATTCAAAGCACCGGCTGTATTTCCAACCACATCTTTGCCCGAAACAATCAGTTCATAATCCCCTTCTTCAGGGAAGTAAGGTAAAAAGTCGATGGTGGCAGTGTTGTTACCACTGGAAAGATTTGCCGGTGTAAACCGCATGGAATCCCCAAAACTATAATTGTGCAATGACAGATCAGGAAAACGTACCTGCACTTTAATAAGCGCTGTATCGGCCAATGCAAGGAAACGGCTTTCATCTTTAAGGTTGACCAAAATATGAGGTTTCGCCGATACGATATCCTGGTTAAGAATATGCACTCCATCAAATGTTACATCCAGCAAAGGATTGTAATTATCCGGTTTTACATACAGGTCTTTATACAATATGTTATTAAAATGATATTGCTCCGGCTGGGCATTATTTGGATTTACATCAACAAAAATAGTATTTGCCCCGGGATAATTTTTAGTATCAATCTTATAATTTATAACCAATGTATCTCCCGAAACCAGCACCTTACCTTTAGATAAGTTTATCGGATGTGGACTGTTATTCCTGTCGGTGATGACAAAATTAAATTTCATGCTGTCAGCAAAAGATGTTTGGCTGATATTTTTAAATGCCAGTTTAAAGTCAACAATCTCTCCCTGCTCTGCAGTATCCTTGCTAACGAAAAGTATGTTTGGAGCAACGGCACCTTCCGGAATATATGTACCATTAACCCTCCAGTACCTTAACTGGTATGGTGTGGCAGTCACTGAATCGGTATTCAGCATTTTTAATCTTATATATGGATAGGTCTGGGCATTGATCCAGCTTAAAGAAGTATCAACGGCAGGTCTTACCGTTGCCAGGAGGTCGCTTGTACCGGCATTAGTGATACCATATACCTGAATTGCAACTGAGTCAGCTGAAGGGGTTTCAAGAGCCGTGCCACGCCAATGTAAATTAGTCCATTGCAATGCCGGGCCAAATTTATCTGATGTGATATCACCTGACAGGTAATTGGCAACCGTATGAAAACTAATATCCAGCTTATCACTTTGTAATAATGCTATAGTTTGATTTACCGCAACCCCTGTTCCCTTCTTGTAAACAAAAATAAAGGGAATATGTGTTTTAATAGAGTCAATATAACTGAACCCTGCGGTTTTTAATGTATGATATAATGAAATGCCTGATCCGTTTTGTAAAGTATCTGCCTGCCATACAGAAGGGAAATAAACAAAAGGCTGAACAGGTGGATTTGTTACTACCACATAATGGCCCGTTGGCACTATATTATTAAGGAAATCCATTACCGTATTGCGTTCTGCACGGGTTGTTATTTTAAATTGAAAGAAACCAGGGAATACTGTTGGGTTAATTGGAATCGGCCTAACACTTCCATACAAACCTGTAACACCATTATCTATATCAACCCAGGCTTTATTTGTAACAGTATCAATAACGTAGAATCTCAGCACATCGGCATTTGCAGTTGCAGGAGCATAGAAGCCTGCCTGCTCAATTATCCCGTCGTTACGAAGTGAATAATCGTTGGTTTGGCCTGCAAAAGGATATATAGCAGTCCGTACATTAAATTCAAGAGGCCTGGTTGCGTATTTTAATTTCCTGTCTATATCCAGCTTTATAAAATTGTATGTATTTTTCAAAAACTGGTAATAATGTGATTGGTTAAATCCTGGGGTACTGTTTGGCAGATAAACAAATGAAAAATTATTCCAGATATAATTATTACCGTTAGTTGGAACGGTTGATGTTCTCCAGTAATAAACTGTACTATCTGTAAATGTAATGTTTGAAGCACTGAATTGTATTACGCCTCCGGTTCCGCTTGTATTATATGTTTTTTTGAATGCTGAATTAAATAATTCTGTGGTATCCATTTCCATTACATATTGGCGCTGCCCACTTAGTGGATTTGCTGTACTTGCATAAAAGTTAATGTTCTGCTGGTTTACTATGGAATAATTATAAGGCGAGATTGGACGTAATTCATCTTCAAAAATGTAAAAATCTTTGGTAAGAGTATTATTCAATTCAGATAATTCACTCACCCGGTTATCTACATCAAGCGTTACAATTAATTTATTAAGCCCTTTATCAGTTACTGGATTGACGATAGGGACTATAAGGCTTAATGAATCAAGATACAAAGTAGCAGGAATCATCTGGTTATATAAAACACGTATAGAATCATTGGGTAATTTTTGTTTTACAGATACCCGGATAGAATCTCGGATAGCCTGGCCAATGTTCATCATTTTAATATCTACCTTAAAAGTCTGATCAGCAACTGAAATAATATTAGGTGTAAACTTTACCAGTTGGTCTTCTATCACATAATCGGGTTTGGCAAATGAATTGATCTTTAAAGCAGGGTCCCCATGAAGGTTTACTTCTTCCAGGTGAATTCTGGTATAAAAATCAAGACTACCGGGATTACTTCCCAAACTTTGCAAACTACCTTTTATTTGATTACCGATAGTATTGCCATACATTGCTTTGCAGAAATTATTATAAATACTATTGTTATAAAAATTTAAGAACGGAGCAATACCAAAGTGTGTACTTCCTAAAAAGCCTATACTGCCCTTATCAGGAATCAATACATATTTTTCTGAAAGCGACATGCCTGCATAACCGGTAACCCGTTCAACATTAAAAGTAAAAAAATTACCTACGGTACAGCCACTTACATGCATGAAAGGATACTTACCGGTGTTTTGATAAGTCTCAGGATAATTTAAGTTGATAGCAAGTTCATTGGCCGAGGAATGGCCGAAATATTTAACATAGCTAAGCCCTTCCTGAAACAACTCCCCTATCCGCTGACTTTGTTGTTGTTCAATAGTGGCAACTGAAGTTTTGATAAATGTTTCAACATGAGCGCCAAACAATGTATCCTCGGCAATGGTTTTGTAACCATTTACATAAATAAGAAAATCTGCCGACTCTGTACTATCTGCGCCTCCAACAGTATGCAGCATATTCTTCATCCAACCTTTATCTGCAATTGTCTGGCTGGGGTTTTGCTGAGCCTGTTCATACTGTTTCATTTTATCTAAGTAGGTACCAACCTCGGTTCCGTTTATTGCACCAAGCCGCCCGATGGGTATCAATGGAACATTTGTACCTGGCAAGCAGGACAATAAAACATCAGACGCAGGCCATCCAAAAGTTTGCACAAGATCTAATTGCTCTGCCAGCGGGCTGCTCTGGTTTGCTGTATAATCAATATAACTTAGCCCACGGCCTATAATGAACACATATTTTGGTGCCACAGCAAACTGCTGGCTGGCATACCGGATAAAATCACGAATGGCCGATGGGTGTTTTTTAATCCCAAAGCCAAACTGATCGTTTAATTCATCTATGTTATAGATCTTGGCATTGAAACTGCCACCTGTTATAGAACTTCTGTATTGGCGGTACAGATCTACATTATTTACACCGCTTCCATTATTATATAATGCAGGGTTGCTGATGATGAGATAATCTCCCTGGTTGCCCGCAGTTGCATAATTAATAAATGTTTTACTGGTTAGTGAAGTAACCAGGTTGATATTAGATACATCCTGGCTTATCAGGTTAAATTTACGCAAGGTATCTGTTGATGCAGGCAATGCAAACTTTACCTGCCCCGGGGTACTGATGTCGCCAAGATATCTTTTTGCCGTATTATAGTCGTACAGGATCGGGGCAACTCCATTACTGTTAAAATTAGAAATAACTAAAAAATTGCCCAGGGCAGTATTCTTTAGCTCAAAATAAAAGTTCTTTTCATTGTTGAAATTAAAAGTAGCCGGATAGGTTACTGAAAAACAGCTTACCACAATCCGGTCATTTGAATTGGTTGAATTACCATTTATACTTACCGGCAAATTAGATGGGCTTGCCAAAAGGGCTAATGGTAAATTCCTGATCGTATCTTTAAGATAATTAAAATATGGCATCGCTTTTTGTGATACCACAGTATTGTAAAATCTTGCTACCATCTCTCTGGGATATAATGCATTACCTGCAGCAGTTACTGTGAACGTAACACTGTTGGCAGGACCTGCTGCATACCTGTTCATATTCTGCAGGTCTTTTGAAATGGCACAGCATGGAAAAGCATCGGCACTTGTCCATCCTTCTCCAATATCATAAGAAGATGAATAAACATATTCGCCGATGACTGCCGCATATCCTTTGTTGATCTGTCCTTTATAATGCGTTTCAATCCGGCGCATAAAATAAGGATCAGCGGGTAAAACATTACCGGCAGTATTATTCACACTTGCTAAATACCGAAGGTTGGTAGCGGCCGGATTAACAGTTAAAAAATAAGTAGCTGTATCTGTTTCTAAACTGTATTTGTCACAAAGTTGGTAATCGGTATTGCGATAAAGATCTTTATCAGGCTTACCATCATTCATTTCGCCCCAAAATTCTAAATAATCCGTTGAAGCCATTGTACCCGATGGTACCGATGTGTACATACGTACTTCTTTTCCATTGCGCCAAAGCTGAAAATTTTGTGCCGGAACACTTCCTAAACCGGCGCCAGCTAACACAGGTTGATAAATACGGCACAAGCTATCCTTTGCAATCTTAAACTTATAATAAGTCTTGCTATAATCGATCCAGCTATTATTTAATTGCGAAAAGCCGGTGAGTACCAGCAAAACAACAATTGGCGTTAATATAATTTTTTTCATACTGATTTGAAGTTATAATTTATTCAGTTTCTTTTTTTCCTACAATGTTTAGCCTTATAGAAAATATGTGTGTATACAAAGGATTAGATTGATTGGCAAGGTTTGTAAATGCGTAATCAATCATTACATTTTTTATTTTAAACCCTGCCCCTGCACTGGGCTGATAAATCCATACTTTTTTCTGATTGGTTGTATCACCATCTTTCAAAGCCTTTTGAAAATTAGTGATACCTGCCCTTACAAAAAATACATCTTTTATTGTGGCCTCCAGGCCCACATGCGGATCTATACTCAGCGTGTTACCGCTAAGCACTGTATTCCTTTTTCCATCAAACGTAACATCCACATTTGCTTCGGCCATCAGGTTTACAGATTTACCAAGCCTGAAATCATATCCACCACCAATGATTAGACGGGGTGCTGTAAGTTCGGTTGATTTTACAGGAATATCATTTTTAGTCAGGTATAAAACTTCCTTTTCTTTTTCGGTAAACTTAAACGACCAGGCATTGAACGTAGTTGTGATGTCACGGGCCACAATTCCACCATGCCATTTTTCGCCGTGCATTTGCAAACCTGCATCCAAACCAAAACCCCAGGCAGAGGCAAATTTTCCCACTTTACGATAGATCACTTTTGCATTTAACCCAAAACTGATATTCTGCGTTTCTGTTTGTTTAATGTTCTGGGCAAAGGAAAGAAGGAATGCATAATCAGCAGATGAAAAGGTCTGAATATTTCCGTAATTGATACTTCCATCTGGTTCCACTAAAAACAAGGTATTTGGGATATCATCAACGGCAAACCTGAGTATGGATATACCCAGTGCACGCCTGTTATCCTGAACAGGAATACCAACCGATAAATAATCGTACTTGGCAATGCCGCCAAAATATTCAGCATGCATTATACCTGCATTAGGATGATCCTTTATACCTGTTAACCCGGCGGGGTTCCAATATCCGGCGGTAGCATCTTTTGCCGAAGCAACCTGTGCACCACCCATTGCAAGGCCCCTGGCACCGGCTCCAATATTTAAAAATTCATTTGAATATTTTCGAAATTGAGAGAAGCTACAAATTGGCGCAAGTAACAGGACTTGTAAACATATACAAAGGTAAATTCTCATAATATCATCAGGTTAGTAATAGATTTTAAAAGGCAGACTATAAATAAACGTAATTATACTTGGTAAATTGTGTTTATATATCAATATAAAATTAAGCT
>JBDTUK010000031.1:0-19691 GCA_040007795.1 Ferruginibacter sp. | reverse complement strand
AATGAAAGGAATCATTCTTGCAGGCGGCTCCGGTACAAGGCTTTATCCTATCACAAAGGGAATCAGCAAGCAACTCATGCCCATTTACGATAAACCAATGATTTATTATCCACTCAGCACATTAATGCTTGCCGGAATAAAAGAAATACTGGTGATAACAACGCCGGAAGACCAGGAACAATTTAAACGTTTATTAGGTGATGGAAGCCAATGGGGTTGTATGATACAATATGCCAAACAGGAAATCCCCAATGGATTGGCACAGGCTTTCGTGATTGGTGAAGAATTTATCGGGAAAGACAGTGTGGCGCTGGTATTAGGGGATAATATTTTTTATGGAAGTGGGTTCAGTAAATTACTGCAGTCGAGCATTGATCCGGATGGTGCAGTTATTTTTGCCTACCCGGTCAGCGATCCGGAGCGGTATGGTGTGGTGGAATTTGATGTTGCTTATAATGCCCTTAGCATAGAAGAAAAGCCGATAAAGCCTAAAAGTAATTATGCCGTACCCGGCCTGTATTTTTATGATAATGCAGTTGTAGAAATTGCTAAGAAAATAAAACCGAGTGGACGGGGCGAATATGAAATAACCACTGTGAATGATCATTACCTTCAGCAAAAGAAATTGAAAGTGGGTGTTTTAGGCAGAGGCTTTGCCTGGCTGGATACCGGTACTTTTGAATCGCTGCATGAAGCAGGGGAATATGTGCGGGTGGTGGAAAAAAGACAGGGTTTTAAAATAGGCTGTCCTGAAGAAATAGCTTACCGTATGGGCTTTATTGACAGGGAACATCTCTTAAAACTGGCCGGCGAACTTGCAAAAAGTGGTTATGGGGAATATTTGAAAATGATATCCCAATAAAATCATCGTATGAACTATTATGTACATCCCAGCTCAGTAATTGATGAAGGTTGCCAGATAGGGGAAGGGACTAAGATCTGGCACTTCTGCCATGTCATGAGCGGAGCGGTTATTGGTAATAATTGTTCGTTTGGGCAGAATGTAATGGTTGCATCTAATGTAATACTTGGCAATAATGTAAAGGTTCAAAACAATGTGAGTATTTACGAGGGCGTGATCTGCGAAGATGATGTTTTTCTGGGGCCAGGTGTGGTATTAACTAACGTGGTTAACCCACGTAGTGCAGTGAGCCGTAAGAAGGAATATCAAACAACCCCCATAAAGAGGGGGGCAACAATCGGCGCTAATGCTACCATTATTTGTGGCAATACTATTAATGAATTTGCATTTATAGGTGCCGGCGCAGTAGTTACAAAAGATGTTCCTGCTTATGCATTAATAATGGGAAACCCCGGCAGGCAAACGGGCTGGATGAGTGAGTACGGTCATAAATTGAAGTTTGATACAAACGGTAAAGCAAGTTGTGATGAAAGTGGGCAGGAATATGTTTTGGAAAATAATGTGGTGAGGAGAATAAAATAAAGTTGAGGAATTAGAAAAGAGCTAATCTAAACTCCTAAACTTTCTAAACCTCTAAACTAATTAATACATGAAAAATTTTGCATTAATAGGAGCCGGCGGATACATAGCTCCCCGGCACATGAAAGCCATTAAAGATACCGGGAATAATTTAATAGCCGCTCTCGATAAACATGACTCGGTGGGTATCTTAGACAGTTACTTTCCAGGTGCAGATTTTTTTACCGAGTTTGAACGCTTTGACCGGCACCTGGAGAAACAAAAAAGGGTTGGCCATAAAACCGATTTTCTAAGTGTATGCAGCCCTAATTATTTACACGATGCCCATATCCGTTTTGGTTTACGCATTGGTGCCGATGTGATCTGCGAAAAACCCATTGTATTGAATCCGTGGAATATTGATGCATTGGCTGAGATTGAAAAAGAGACCGGCCATAAGGTTTTTACTATTTTACAGTTGCGTTTGCATCCGGCCATAAAAGCCTTAAAAGAAAAAATTGCTTTGGCACCAGCCGGAAAAAAATACAAGGTGGATTTGAAATATATCACCCAAAGGGGTAATTGGTATCATAGCAGCTGGAAAGGCGATATACAAAAAAGTGGCGGCATTGCTACCAATATTGGCATCCATTTTTTTGACATGCTGATCTGGATTTTTGGGGATGTAAAAAAAAGCGAAGTAATTACACATAATAAAACAAAAGCAGTGGGAAGGCTCGAGTTCGAAAAAGCCAGTGTAAACTGGATGTTAAGTATTGATACCGCTTCATTACCAGAAGAGGTGAAGATTGCAGGCAGGTATACATTCAGGGAATTGACTGTTGATGATGAACCTATTGAATTCAGTGAAGGATTCCAGGATTTACATACCAAAAGCTATGAAGAGATTATTGCCGGCAGGGGATTTGGTATTGATGAAAACAGAGCTGCAATAGACCTGGTTCATCAAATAAGGTCCTGTTTTACAGAAAAATAATATTTGTTTACCAAAAGCAGGTTTTACGGGTAGTTAAGTTTTTGACCGATAAAAATGGTATATCAATTTTTAAAAGCTGAAATAAAAGGGAGAAATAGTCGAGTATGCTCAAAACAGAATCTTATAAAAAGGGAATAGTAGTTTCTACCCTGCTTAATATAGTTGCCAAAGGAGTAACCTTTCTCAACACCCTGATCATTACCTTTTATTTTGGTGCCCAGTTTCAAACAGATGTGTACTTCTACATAATAGCAGTTGTTACCCTGTTATGTTCTACAATCAATGGAATCGACTTATTGGTTCTCATTCCTGAATCCATGCGGATTAAAGAGCAGGAGAGTGAAAAAAAAGCAACGCAATTCTGTAATTTTTTTTTATGGGGTTACCTGGGCCTCGGTATTTTTTTCAGTATTTTAATAATATTAGGCCCTATTTCTTTTTATAGCCTATTTTCAAAATTTGATACCGAAAAGTTAATAGCCTATAAGCAAATGCTGTACTTCGGAGGTGTTATTATTATATTTCAATTGCTGAATGGGTTGCTGACTTCAATTCTTACCTCTTACAAATATTTTACCGCATCCATCACAGCAGGATTGATAAACAGTTTGTTTGCAATTTTATTTACCGTAGTATTTCAACACAGGTTTGGAATAGTGGCAACCATGTTTGGTATACTAGTCGGTTATCTTATCAATTTTTTAATACTGGTATTTGTGATGAGAAAAAAACTGAAATGGGATTTTTTTGATATAGTAATAATGAAGGATAAAAGGGTATGGAGGAATATCGGGTTGATTCAGGTAAACATTTTGCCGGTTTGGATAAAAAATTACCTGGTTATTTTTCTATTAACAGGTTTAGGTGCAGGTGTTCTGACGGCATTAAACCTGGCACAGAATATAGCCTTGCTCCCCGAGGTCTTTTTTCTTACACAGGTGGCTTCCATTGGAGGTATAAAATTTTCAGAATTAAACGCCAAAAAAGACTATGAGTCAATTGCCAGGTTATTTAGTTATTTATTTACTTTTTTGCTGACTGTAATAATACCCATAGCCATTGTATTTTGCATATGCTCAAAAGAGTTAATTTCAATAGCTTATTTACGAGGTAATTTTAATAACGACTCAACAGTACTTACTGCATATTGTTTTTTATTCCTGGCTGTAATTATTCCATTTAAAGTGGCTGATATTCTTTTTTCCAGATTATTTACCGCCCTTCAGTTATACAGTGTTGCTGTTTTATTCGCATTTATAGCACATAGTTTATTTGCATTGCTTACTTATATGTTAACTACCTATTATAAGCTGACAGGTTATTTCTGGTCGTTGATAATTGGAAACTATTTATTTGTTTCAGTAGCTTTTATTTTAATTATCAAAATAAAGGCAAGCTTTTTAATTGACAATAGCTCCATACTGAAGAATTTATATAAGCTGTCTTTAATCACAGTGGTTACTTCAATCATAACCTATCAAATAAAGCAATACATAAATTTTACGCCAATAATCAGCGTTTGTTTAATTTCGGCTATTGTATCAGTTCTGTTTTGGGTTTCAGCTTACTTTTTTCTTGATATAGAACCAGCTAAAAAACTGCTGCAGCAATCTTTTAAAAAATTAAAATTCATTTAAAATAATGATACCTGTAACTAAACCTTTTTTACCGCCAATTGAAGAATATCAAAAGTATGTTTCGGATATATGGGACAGGAACTGGCTGACCAACAATGGGCCATTGGTACAGCAACTGGAAAAAAAATTGAGAGACTATTTAGGCGTTGAACATATTTTTTTTATGGGGAACGGAACAGTTGCTATTCAGATAGGATTAAAAAGCCTGGGGATTAAAAAGCAGGTTATTACAACACCATTCAGCTATGTTGCCACCACTTCATCGATTCTTTGGGAAGGATGTACCCCGGTATTTGCCGATATTAATGAAAGTGATCTAAACATAAATGTTGATAAAATAGAACAGGCAATTACTGCCGATACGGAAGCCATTCTGGCTACTCATGTATATGGTAACCCCTGCGATGTAAATGCCATTTCAGTACTTGCCCAAAAATATAACCTGAAAGTCATTTATGACGGCGCCCACGCATTTGGAACTGTCTTTAATGGTAAAAGCTTACTGGCATACGGCGATATAGCAACCTGTAGTTTCCATGCAACAAAGGTTTTTCATACTACCGAGGGAGGTGCAATTATCTGCCATGACAAGGAGCTGGCGGATAAAATTTTTTTGCAACGATCATTTGGCCATCTCGGCGACGATCATTTTGCAGTAGGTATAAACGGTAAAAATTCAGAATTTCATGCCGCCATGGGGCTTTGTAATTTTAATTATGTAGAAGAAATAATCAATAGCCGTAAAATAATCACCAACAACTATAATCATTTACTGCACCCTTCGTTGCAAAGGCCGGTAGCTTTGCCTGGTACTGATTACAATTACGCCTATTATCCTGTAATTTTACCCAATGAAGAAGTATTGAATAATGTGGTATTGAAATTAAACAAGGCAGATATATTTCCCCGAAGGTATTTTTATCCTTCCCTTAATACCCTTTCTTATTTAACAGAAAAAAAGCCTTGCCCCGTTGCAGAAAATTTCAGTCTGCGTGTATTGAGCCTGCCGCTATATGTAGGATTACAGGAAGAAGAGATAGAAAAAATTTCTGAAATCATTAATAGTTGCATATGACCATTGCAATAATGCAGCCATACTTTTTGCCTTATATTGGTTATTTTCAGTTGATCAATTCGGTTGACAGCTTTGTGATATATGATAATATCAAATACACCAAAAAAGGATGGATCAACCGGAACAGGATGCTGGTAAATGGAAAGGATGAATATTTCAGTGTACCACTTCAAAAAGATTCCGACTTTCTGAATGTAGTGGAAAGGCAGCTTGCGGAAATATTTTTGCAGGAAAATCAGAAAACGCTCCGCAAAATAAAGGAAGTATATAAAAAGGCTCCGCAGATAAGCAACGTACTGGAAGTTGTTGAATCTATATTTAATAATAATGAGAGAAACCTGTTTAATTTTATTTTTCATAGCATTAAGCAGATAAATGAATACCTGGATATTCAAACAAAGCTCATTATTTCTTCAACCATACCAGTTGACCATCAATTAAAGGGAGCAGATAAGGTAATGGCTATTTGTAAATCTTTGAATGCCGGAAAATACATTAACCCTGTCGGGGGTCAGGAATTGTATGACAAAACCATTTTTGGCAAAGAAAACCTCGAGTTGAAATTTTTACTATCTAAGCCTTTTGAATACATGCAGTTCGGCAATACCTTTGTGCCGTGGCTTTCAATTTTAGATGTAATAATGTTTAACGACAGGGATACAATTAAGGATTATCTGAATAATGCTTATCAATTAATTTAAAATAATACCAGATGTTTCAGTGGAAGAAGTTTGGAAGAATTTTTAACCCTTTAGATTACGCAAACGGGGTTTGGCTTAACGAATTTGCCCAGGCGCCGTCGGTAATGGTATTTGAAGATACTGTAAGGGTTTATTTTTCCTGCCGCCCCCCTGCTGATGCCAATGGTCAGTATGTAAGCTACTCTGCTTACGTAGACCTTAACAGAAAAAACCTTCACCAGGTTGAAGGACTGTCTGAACAGCCAATCCTGCAACTAGGTGCTTTGGGTACTTTTGATGAATTTGGAACTTATCCGGTTTCAGTTATAAAGGATAATGATAAATTTATGGCGTATTACGGTGGATGGACCAGGTGTGAATCTGTTCCATTTAATGTGGCTATTGGTTATGCCGAAAGTACAGATGGCGGTAAGACATTCACTAAAATAGGAGATGGGCCGTTGCTTTCTTATACGGTTGATGAACCATTTATTCTTAGCGGCCCCAAAATAAGAAAGTATAATAATACTTTTTACCTTTTCTATATTGCCGGAAAAAAATGGGTACTTGATAATGGTAAACCTGAGCCGGTGTATACAATCAGAATGGCTACTTCTGCAGATGGTATAAATTTTACCAAACACAATAAAGATCTGATCCCCTGGCAAATCGAACCAAATGAAGCGCAGGCAAGCCCCGATGTGATTTTCTTAAATGGGAAATATCATATGTTTTTTTGCTACAGGAGCAGTACAAATTACAGGGGAAAGGACTTCGGATATCGTATCGGCTATGCCAGTTCAACTGATTTAGAAAATTGGATCAGGGAAGATGATAAAGCAGGAATAACTATAAGTGAAGAAGGCTGGGACAGCGAAATGATCAGTTATCCTCATGTTTTTGAACTGGATGGAAAGGTATACATGTTTTACCTTGGTAACCAGGTAGGAAAATTTGGTTTCGGGTTAGCAGAACTTCAAAATGAATCAATAAGTTAACAGTATTATGAAATGGAAAAAACTGGGTAAAATTTTTGACCCCACAAAATTTGATTTACCTGGCGATTGCTTTGAATTTGCTCAGTCACCACAAACATTGGTATTCGAAGATTTTGTGAGAATATATTTTTCTACAAGAAAAAAAGATGTTAATGGAAAATTTTTAAGCCATATCGCTTTTCTTGAAATAGACAAGGGATTTAAAAAAATCATCCGGGTTTCTAAACATACTGTAATTCCCCTGGGTGAGTTGGGAGCCTTTGATGAACATGGGATATTTCCTATTAATCCTTTACGGGTAGGTAATAAAATTTATGCATATACCTGCGGATGGAGCAGAAGAATTTCTGTACCTGTAGAAACCTCAACCGGGTTGGCAATAAGTAACGATGAGGGCTTAACTTTTGAAAAGGTCGGGTCGGGACCTGTACTGTCCAATTCCTTGCATGAACCCATGCTGGTTGGTGACTCATTTGTGCAATTTTACAATAACCAGTTTCACATGTGGTATATTTTTGGAAAAAAATGGATATTGGCTTCACAGAATGAACCTCCTGCCAGGGTATATAAAATAGCACATGCTATTTCGGCCAATGGAATTGATTGGAAAAAAGATGAGGCAAAACAGATTATTCCGGATGCACTCGATGAAAATGAATGCCAGGCTTTACCCACTGTTATAAAAATCGGGGATACTTTTCATATGTACTTTTGTTTCAGGGAGGCGACTGACTTCAGAACTAATCCTTTAAGGGGCTACAGGATTGGATATGCTTCTTCTAAAGACTTAGTTGACTGGAAAAGGGATGATGAAAAGGGGGGATTTCATATTTCATCTTCTGGTTGGGATTCTGAAATGAATTGTTATCCGCACATATTCGGTTTTAATGATAAAGTATATTTACTGTATAACGGCAACCAGTTTGGAAAATATGGATTCGGAATTGCTGAGTTGCAGGAAATTTAAATTTATATTGGAATGATTCAATACACTACAGCACAGGCTGCCTATTCCGATATATTGAATCATCTGGAAACTTGTAAGAATAATTTTATACCTCCCTTACAGGAAACAGTTGATATCAGTAGTTATTCTCAAAAAATCAATTCAAAATCTGTTACCTTTGAAGCTTGGCAGGGTGGGCATTTGATTGGACTGATCGCTGCTTATTTTAATGATCCGGGTAATGAATTTGGATTTATAACCAGTGTTAGTGTGGAAGAGAAGTTTGCGGGTAAAGGGATAGCCACAGGGCTGCTTAATAATGTAATCCAATATGCACTGGCAAATAAATTCAGTGAAATCAGGCTAAAAGTACATTCCCGGAATTCAAATGCTATAAACTTATATGAAAAGCACAAGTTTATTAAATACGGTACAGAAGAAAATTTTCAGTTATACCGCTTACTTGTAAACTGACATTATATATATCATTTAAAATAAAAAAAATTGAATACACAGAGAGATTATAACAAAGAACTTAAAGACACCACTGACCATAAATACGCATACAATTTTGATTTTGATGTAATGCACAAGTTTATGATAAAGTCTTTTGAACCTTTTTTTATTCAGGGTAACTGCCTGGAGCTGGGTAGCTTTAAAGGGGATTTTACAAAAAGACTGATCCCTTACTTTAAAGATATAACATGCGTTGAAGCTTCAGATAAAGCAATTGCTATAGCAGAAAAAGATTTCGGAGACAGTATGACTTTTGTTAATGGTCTGTTTGAGAATATTCAACTGCCGCGGAAATACGATAACATAATTCTTACGCATGTACTGGAACACCTGGATGATGCAGTAAATATACTCCGGAGGATTAATGATGAGTGGCTTAGCGATAAGGGAAGATTCTTTCTGGTATGCCCTAATGCAAATGCACCATCAAGACAGATTGCTGTTAAAATGGGCTTGATTACTCATAATTCTGCAATCACACCAGCTGAAAAAGAACATGGACATACCATAACCTATACACTTGACACATTGGAAAGGGATGCGAAAGCAGGTGGTTTAAACGTTGTATATCGCTCAGGTATATTTTTTAAGGCACTGGCCAATTTTCAATGGGACAGGCTGCTGAATACTGATATCATATCAAACGAATATCTACATGGATGCTATGAACTTGGCCAGGTATATCCCGACCTTTGTTCAAGTATTTTTTTGATGTGTGAAAAAGGGTAAATATATTCTGGTGCTTAAAAAATTATATGAAAAACAGTGCATCTCAGAAGATACTAATATTTACAACCTCAAAAGAGAAGAACGGTACTGCTAAATTAAGGGATACAGTTGAAGAGCAAATTCCTGATTATTTTAAAGCTGTCAGAAGTTACTCTGACTTCTTTTTTATACTTCTGTTTAAAAGGAATAAGATCAGGGCAATATTTACTTTGTCTAACATGCACTTTGTTATAGCGCTTTATTTCACAAAGAAATTAATTATAGATATTCCAGTTGTTCTTGGTATGTACCATCCGAATCAATGGAAAATATACCTAAGTGACCATGTTTCTAAAACACGCCACCGGGTTTTTAAAAGACTAGGCGCTGTTCTTACGCATGACAGTATAATCCATAGCTCAAAAGAAGGAGTTGATTCAACGGAGTTCTATTGTGATATAAAGACGGGTACGCCCACAATACTGCAGGGCCCGGCTGAAATATTACCCTTTGTAAAAAAAGTACGGAATGGAAAGGGAATAAAAATTGTTACCATAGGAAGGCTGGTTGATTTTAAAGTATGTACAATCATAGCCATGATTAATGCCATTGAAAAGATAGTTGCAAATGAAGGATTGGATATTACTTATGATATTTATGGAAACGGGCCTTCGCAGGAAATTCTGGGCAGGCGAATTACTATTTCTCCCATAAAGGACAAAATAAAACTGCATTCCTTTGTACCCAAAGAAGAATATCTGCAGACCGTAATTCAATACGACCTTTTTTTTGGCATGGCGGGGGCTTTAATATTGGCCGCTTCAGCTGGTGTGCCAAGCCTTATTGCTATCCAGGAAGAAGAACGGGAAATATCTTATGGATTCATATCTGACTACGACCAGGAAATAAATCCGATTTTCGGGGATAAATCAAAATTCGGGTTTGAAAAAACATTATCCGGACTTTTATTGTATTATAATAAGCTAAACGATAACGAAAAAACAGCGTTAAGTGAAAAATGTTCTCTTTCTACTGGTTCATATAGTACAGAATCTACAAGGGAGAGGTTAATTAAAAAAATAGATAGCGCCCCTAAAATCAATGATTTCAATATCAGCGCTCTTGATTTCTTAAAAATATTTTTTGAAATCAAAGTATCAAAAATTATGGGTAAAACAGATGAACATACTTGATACATTTTAAGGGCAGGTTATTCCGGCGATTAATAAAATTTTATTTTATTAATCGTTCAGCGCTTTCTCCTTCGGCTTGCTATAAAGTAAAAGGAAAATAAAGAGCCACAAAAAAGGAACAGCAGGTGATTTATACCTTACCAGTGTGCCGAAATTAAATGTAGTTATTCCGATTATAATACCAAGCATCAAAACAAAGATGAACATGATATAGGTCATCGTGTTTTCTCTTAAAACAGTAGTAAAATTTCTGCCTCTTTTTACAATAGCGGCAAGCAGCATCAAAAAACAAAGAAAAGATTCAATAGCACTAAATAGTATAATAGGCTTATTGATCTCCCATAGATATGGTCTGAAATAACAGGTGTATAAACCAAATGGTATTTTTGAAAGCAGCCCGCTAAAGGATGTTTCTATTTCTCCAAATTCGAAAGCACTTGTGTCGGTGGATTCAGGCCCGTAAAATTGCTGATTCATATTTGAAATATCTATCAACGAATACATATATGAATCAAAAACATCCAAATTCTGACTGATCAGGTAAAAAACAATGCCGATAAATAAAAAAACAAAAATTTTCCCAAATAACGAAGCGATGAAAAGCTTTCGGAGAAACCTGCTAAGTAAAACAAAAGCACACGAGATTAACAAAGCATAAAAAATATAAGATTTTAAAAGGAAAATGAAAAAAAGATTTACCAGGATCAATAAAAACTTAAAAAGAGGCCTGCCGGAGTTAGCAATATTGTAAAAAAGTACGATAGTAAAGCATAAAAATGAAAGACAAAGTGTTTCCTTATAAATCGGGGAAGTATAAAAAAGTAATGTTGGTATGAATAAAATGCAGATTGAAATTTTATCTTTTATTTTAGGGTATACTTTAATTAAAACGAGGTATAATTTGAATTGGGCAATGGCTGAAATAATACCAAACCAAAAATTAATTATCAGATATTTACCCAGTGATACCGGGTAAAAAATGGTGCATACCCGTGTTAAAAAGTAGTTGCTTTCAATGCCCGAACCCCCGGGGATTGATTTCAAAGACATATCAAGGTTAATTACAGAATTATAATTTTCAACAGGTAAAAAAAGGTATTTTATATTTGAAAAATCACTTGTTATTAAACTGACAAGATTTTTTGATTCAGAAAAAACATGTACAGAATCCGCAAGCTGCCAATAATAAACAACCAAGAGCACATAGGATAAAACAGCAAATATTTTTAAAATAAAAAAAGCCAGAAAGATTTTTGTATGGAGCGGGTTTAAATTTTTGAAAATAAATTTCTTTAAACAATAAAACACAACGATGGAGTATATAAACAATAAAAGATAATCTATACCGGATAATAAATTAATCATTTAAAAAAGTTAAATCTATTGTTTAATATCATAAGCAAGCTATTGTAAAATCTTTATTTAAACTATAAAACCTGATTAAACCATCCCTGGTTCCCATTATTGCAGAATTCTGTTAGCAATTAATTAAGAAGGCTAGTTTTCAGCTCTCAAATTTAAGGATTGATTTTTTATAGTTTACATTAATTTTATTGTATAACTACTTAAGATTAATATCTAAAAAATAGACGAACTAAAATCCTGTATGTTGTTTTTAAAATTTAACCCGGCTTTCCGTTATACAGACATAATGACCTGAATTTTTATTTTTGGTTAACAAGAGACAGAATGATATTTACCCTTTAGTTAAACTTTATTTTAATTGGGACTGTTTTGCTTATATCAAAGAATGAAAAATATAGCTCTTCTTAAAATAGTTAACAACAGAGACCTTATCTTTACTTTAAATGTTTAGTACATGTATGTATATCAGAATTTATTGATTTTCATAATAGAACTAACCCTGCAACCTTAGAAAAAATGAACAAAACCCTTTCCCACCGTGGCCCGGATGGGGATGTTATGGATTATATAACCATGCAGCTGCAATACTGCACAAGTAGGGAATAAGCTATAGAGCCTACCATGCGCAGGGCAAAGGCAATGAGGAATATCTTCTTTAAGTTTGAATCCTCAAATCTGATAGATCTGCGTTTTACCAGGAAATAAAAAAGGAACAAATACAGGGGTAATAAAATGTAATCGTATATAGTTATATGCTGCATCTACCACATGAATAGGCGGTTGATAAAAAATATTTAAGTGCTAAAGTAAAATTTATTTAAAGCTATACCCCTTGCAATATACTCAATGGTTTTTACAGCTAGCGCAAAGGGGATAGAGTGCCCCCGGCAAGCAAACATTTTTACTTCTATACACTTACCTTTGTATTAATAAATCTAAGAGTAACAGCTAACAATATCATCTAATGAAAGAGCTTCTTTACAATTTGCTTGATATGGCTACCATGGGCCGGGGATTAAAGCGAACAATAAATGGACACCAGTTAAGGTTACCAACCCGGTATTTTAAATATTTTCCTTCAACCTATGAAGCGGAAAACTTTGAATTCTTAACCAGCAGTTGCAAGCCGGGGGCAGTTATTATTGATATTGGCGCACACATTGGCCTGTTCAGTATAATTGCGTCGCAGGTAACAGGCAACACAGGAAAAGTATATGCATTTGAACCGGCCCCAAGCACCTTTGAATTGTTGCAAAAGACCCTCTCTATTAATCATAATAAATTGGTGATTGAGGCTTTTCAAAAAGCAGTAGGAAAGGAGGCCGGTAAGATCAGCTTTTTTGTTTCTGATGATAAGGCGGATAACAGTAACAGCCTGGTGAATTATAAGGATGACCGCACGTTGCATGGTATTGACGTGGAAGTTATTTCTGTGGATGATTTTGTAAAGGAAAGGAAAATAAACAAACTCGATTTTATTAAAATTGATGTTGAAGGAGCTGAGTATGATACATTACGTGGAGCTGCCGAAACCCTTCAAAACCTGAGGCCCGTTTGTATTGTAGCTATTCATCCTGAACCAATAAAAGCAAAGGGTGACCGGCTTGAAGATATTTATGATTTTATAGTTAGCCGGCAATATAGGATAATGCTCAATAAAAAAGACTTTTCAAGATCAGAGCTTTTAGCAAATACCGAATTGATCGATTTACATATTTACCCGCTCTGATTAAACCTGGTAACTTAAGCGCAATAAACAGGTTACCGCTTCGTTAAGAAAAAAATTAAGTTATCAAAATCTTATGAGTAGGGGAATTACACGGTAAAATTCATTTACCTCTTCACTTGTATAAAACAAATTCTCCTGATACCAGCAAAATGAACAACAAGCCAATATATTTTCCCGGCCTAAATGGATTAAGAGCTATTGCTGCCATTGCTGTTGTTATGACCCATATTACATTGAAGCTTGACGAGTTTGGCCTGGATCCATTTATTTTTGGTATGCATAAAGACGGCACACCTAAAGGAGTGTACCTTGGATCATATGGGGTTACTATTTTTTTTGTGTTAAGTGGTTTTTTGATAACGTATCTGCTTACAGAGGAAAAGGCGCAAACAGGAATAAGTGTTAAGAAATTTTACTTCAGGAGGATACTAAGAATATGGCCATTATATTATCTGTATTTAGCAGTTTCAATAATCACCATACTGGTTTTTAACCTGGGATTGAACCGGGAATCTTTATTCTTCTACATATTTTATGCTGCCAATATCCCGTCCATTTTAGTTACCAGCTTGCCCTTGCTGGGGCACTATTGGTCTTTAGGTGTGGAGGAACAATTCTATTTATTTTGGCCCTGGGTAATTAAGAAGATCCATAATCCGGTATTACCCATCCTTACAGCTATAATAACTTTAATTGTTGTAAAGGCCCTTCTTCATTTCTATTATCCAGATTCTCTTTTGGAGTCTGTCATCCACATCACCCGGTTTCATTGTATGATGATAGGCGCATTAGGAGCAATTTTCTACCGGCAAAATAATAAACTGTTTTTAAAAATAATTGATAATAAAATAACTCAGATTGCGGGCTGGGGGGTGATCTTGTTAGTAGCGATTAACAGGTTCCATTTTATTTCGGTCATTGATAATGAGGTAATATCTGTTGTATCGCTGTTTTTAATAATCGGGCAAATAAATATTAAGAACCGGATCATAAACCTGGAAAAAAACCTGTTTGATTATTTAGGAAAAATCTCATACGGGATATATGTAATTCACCCTTTATTGATCTTTCTTTTTTCCAAATTGTTTTTTCAGTTAAATGTTCAACCGTTCTACAAATACTTTATTGTCTTTTTTGTAATAATCGCCACCACCATTTTAACAGCTCATTTATCTTTTACTTATTTTGAGAAGTATTTTATGAATTTTAAAAAAAGATTTGTGTTGATAAAAAGTTCTGCTACAAGGAATCCTGCCTTTTAACCTGGCACGGAAGAAAAGATTTTAATGTGTTTGTAATGTTACAGCACACTTATTGACCAGTCCTGTTTTTTATCGTTATTTTTACAGTATATGGATACAATTTTAGTTACAGGTTGTGCAGGGTTTATAGGAAGCCATGTTGCCGTAATGCTCTTGTCAAAAGGGTACAAGGTAATTGGTGTCGATAATTTTGATCCGTTTTATGCCCGGTCAGTAAAAGAACACAATCTTGAGGATTTCAGGCATCATCCAAATTTTAGTTTTTACGAAATAGATATTACTGGGGGTTTCGACAATGTGAAAGAAGATAATATTACAGCCGTTCTGCACCTGGCTGCAAAAGCAGGAGTGAGGCCTTCTATTGAAGATCCTGAAGGGTACTTAAAAACCAATATTTCAGGAACACAGAAAGTACATGAATTTATGCAGGCGAGGTCGATCCGTAAACTGATCTTTGCATCGTCCTCTTCTGTTTATGGGAATAATGAAAAGAAACCATTCAGTGAAGATGATAATGTAGATAACCCCATTTCTCCTTATGCCTTTACTAAAAAAGCGGGTGAGCTGATGAATTATGCTTTTCATCATTTATACAATATTGATGTCATCAACCTTCGTTTTTTTACGGTGTATGGGCCTGGTCAGCGGCCCGACCTGGCAATACACAAGTTTGTAAAAAGTATAGCAAATAACCAACCGATCATTTTATTCGGCGATGGCCAAACGGCCAGGGATTATACGTATATAGATGATACGGTGTCGGGCATTTTTAATGCACTGGAATATTGTTTGCAGAATACCGGTTTGTATATTACCGCTAACCTGGGGAATAACAAACCTGTTAAACTTAATGAACTGGTAGAAATTATTTATGATGGTATGGGAAAGAAGAAAAATGTTGTGTACGATGTGATGCAACCCGGCGATGTGGATATTACTTTTGCCGATATTTCAAAAGCAGAAAAATTGTTTGGGTATAAGCCCGCTACAAATTTAACTATAGGCATCCATAAATTTATTGCGTGGTTTAATGAAACAGAAAAAAAGAGACAGGTCAATATTGCCTGATTTTATAATAAAGAGATTCCGGATTCGTTTAAAAATATTTAATTTCAAGTTATCCAAAACTCATGAGCGGAGAAATTGTCCTGTTAAATCCATTTACTAATATTCCTTTGCAAAGGGGCCAGGAGGCACTGATGGACAACCAGTCTGCAGTTTTTCCTTACAGGAACGGGGCATACCGGATAGTACAGGAAAAAAACTACACCCAAAACTTCGGCTACCAGTGGAATAAGTTTGCTGCAACACAAATAGACAGGGAACAAAAGAATTCCCAATTAAGCTATTCCCGCTTTTTTGCAGTTACAGGATGGGACAAAGAAGATCTTGAAAACAAAAATGTTTTAGAAGTGGGTAGTGGAGCCGGCCGTTTCACACAAATTGTACTTGATCATACCAAAGCAAATTTGTATAGTGTTGATTACAGCAATGCAGTGGAAGCTAACTTTAAAAATAATGGCCATCACCAGGGCAGGTTACAACTTTTCCAGGCCAGTGTATATGAGATGCCTTTTGCCAAAGCCCAGTTTGATAAAGTGTTTTGCTTTGGAGTGATACAGCATACACCCGATGTTGAAAAAACGGTACAATCTTTAATTGCCATGGCAAAACCCGGGGCAGAAGTTATTGTAGATTTTTACTGTGTAAACGGATGGTGGACAAAGCTGCAGGCTAAATATATTTTCAGGCCTGTTACAAAAAAATGGAATAACGAAAAGCTGCTTGGTAAAATTGAAAAGAATGTTGACTGGATGATGGCTGTAACCGGCTTTTTTAATAAAATAGGTATTGGCAGATTTGTAAACAGATTTATACCCATTTGCGATATTAAAGGCACAATGCCGCAAGGCCTTTCTAAAACAGAACTCAGGGAATGGTGTATCCTGGATACATTTGATATGTTTAGCCCCGAGTATGACCAGCCTCAAAAAGTAGCTACAGTAAAAAAATGGTTTGAACAAAACGGAATGGACAAAGTTTGGGGAGGTGAAGTTCGTTATGACAATAGTGTGGCCTATGTTGTAAAAGGCATGAAGAAATAACACAGCAGCGCTTCAACCTGGATCCATAACATAATTTCAGGCATTGATGACCTGTATCCGGTAAAGTTTACAAAACACTGCTTTTGTGCATGAAAAAAAAAATTATTCATTTTATTTCTAACCTGGGCCGTGGTGGTGCCGAAACCATGATGGTAAGGGTAATAAAAGAATTGCCGGAATATGAGCATGTTGTAGTTACCCTTTTTCCGGGCAATAATTTTGGCGATGAATTACAATGCAGCAAACTTATCTGCCTTAATCTTAGTTCATTATTTTCTTTACCCGTTGGTATCATTAAATTCCGAAGTATTATTAAAAATGAAAAACCAGACCTGGTGCATACCCACTTATTCTGGCCCACGCTTGTTGCAAGGCTATCCCTGCCTAAAAAGATCCCGTTAATAACCACGATACATGCTTTTATTGCTACTTCTGTTGAATACAAACACTGGTATATCCGTTTCCTGGATAAGCTGTCTTATAAATTCCGAAATAGTATCATTATAGTTGTAGCCAAAGGCGCAATGGAAGAATATTTTTCCTTCCTGAAGATAAAACCTTACAAAGCTTATACCCTTTATACTTTTGTTGATATTGACCGTTTTAATGTAAACACTGTTCCTGCAAAGCAAACAAGGGCTGTGTTTAAACTGTTTGCAGTAGGAGCTTTGCGCATTCAGAAGAATTATACATACCTCATTGAAGCTATGGCCCGGGTAAAAGATAAAAATATTGAACTGGATATTTATGGCATAGGAAATATGCAGGACAAGCTGCAAAAGCAAATTGATACTGCAGGAGCAAAGGTTTTTTTAAAAGGAGAAGTCAATAATATCCAGCAGGTCATTCCTGAATATGACCTTTTTGTAATGGCATCCACTTTTGAGGGATTTTCTTTAAGTGTATTAGAAGCTATGGCCATGCGGATGCCTTTATTATTGAGTGACAATGTTTCTTTCAGGGAACAATGTGAAGATAATGCCTGGTATTTTTCTTTGAGCAATGTAAAAGACCTGGCTGATAAAATTGTTTTATTAAGCAATACTGATAAAGATGTATTATATGAAAAGGGAGAGTCAGGAAGGCAAAGGGCCATCAATAATTTTACTTTACCTCAACATATAGCGGGGCTGCGGAGTATTTATAATAATGCTTTAATCAAAAATAGTTAACCGTACAGGTCTTACCTTTACGCCTAAAAATTTAACCATGTGTGGTATATCTGGCTTTATAGATTTCAATAAAAAGACTACCCTTCAGGTTTTAGAGAAAATGAACCGGACAATGACTCATCGTGGCCCCGATGGAGAGGGATATGGAATTTATAATACAGATGCTGCAATTGTTGGACTTGGCCACAGGCGTTTGAGTATTATAGATCTTACCGAAGGAGGTAAACAGCCCAAAACCTTTGAAACTTTACAGCTTTCTTTTAACGGCGAAATTTATAATTACGCCGAAATAAAAATTAAACTGGAAGAAAAAGGCCACCAGTTTGACAGCCATAGCGATAGCGAAGTTATTTTACATGCGTATAAAGAGTGGGGCGCCGAAGCATTACAACAATTCATTGGCATGTTTGCTTTTGTTATTTATGACGAAAGCAAACAAAAACTATTTGCCTGCAGGGACAGAGCCGGAGTAAAACCTTTTTTTTATTACTGGAAAGATGGCTTGTTTCTTTTTGGATCGGAATTAAAGGCACTTATGCAACATCCTGATTTCGTAAAAAAGATTGATACAGATGCTGTAGCTGCTTTCCTTCAGTTTGGATATGTACCAACACCCAATTGTATATTTCATGATGCCCATAAACTAAAACCCGGTCACTTTTTAACGGTAGATATTAAAACCAGGACTGTGGAAACAAAGCAGTACTGGAATGTATATGATGCTTATAATAAGCCCATATTAAAAATAGGACTTCCCGAAGCCATTGAAGAAACTGAAAAATTATTGACCAGCGCATTTCAATATCGCATGGTAAGCGATGTACCTGTGGGGGTATTTTTAAGCGGGGGTTATGATAGTGCCTGTGTAACTGCAATTCTTCAAAAGAACAGCACTGAGAAAATAAAAACATTTACTATAGGTGTGCCGGATGCAGGTTTAAACGAAGCACCTCATGCCAAAGAAACAGCGGCTTATTTAGGAACCGATCATACCGAATATTATTGTACACAAAAGGAAGCGCTGGATATTGTTCCCCAGCTTCCGTTTTTTTATGATGAACCTTTTGCCGACAGCAGTGCCATACCTACCACACTGGTTAGCCGTATTGCGAGGGAGAAAGTCATCGTTGCTTTATCGGCTGATGCCGGAGATGAGATATTTGCCGGTTACAACCGCTATGATTATATGATGAAGTATGGTAACTCAATTAAGAAAATACCGGGCTTTGTTCGCAGGGGTGCTGCTGCTTTAATGGATGTTATTCCGGCAGATAATATACCGGTACTTAATAAAAAGTATCTTTTTCACAGCCGGTACGAAAAAGTGAAATCGCTTTTAAAAGAACCGTCGGCTAAAAATGTTTTAATGAGCTTAACACAGCAGATGAATGAAAAAGACTTAACCGGGCTCTTTATAAATAACATCAAAAAAATACCATCCCTCTTTGACAGTAAAGAACTGAAACCTGACAATTATTCTATTTTGTCTTACATGATGGCCGTAGATTATCAAACCTACCTGCTGGATGATATTTTGCAAAAGGTTGACCGGGCAGGTATGAGTGTAAGCCTTGAAGGAAGGGAGCCATTTTTAGACCAGCGTATTATTGAATGGGCTGCCCAGTTGCCTATGGAATATAAATACAACAAAGGCAATAAAAAATTCATCTTAAAACAGATCGTACATAAATATATACCTGCAGCCATGATGGACAGACCAAAAATGGGTTTTGGTATTCCTATTTCCAATTGGTTACAGAATGACCTAAAACCCTTTGTTGACAGATATTTTGATGAACAATTCATTGAAAAGCAAAATATTTTCAACAATGATGTAATACAACAGATAAAAAGGTCGTTTTATCACGGCAAGATAGAAAGGGCGGAA
>JBDTUK010000030.1:0-7182 GCA_040007795.1 Ferruginibacter sp. | reverse complement strand
TTCTGAAATGATTGTTCATGAAGATGAAAGAGATTACCATCTATCGAAAATTCAACAACATGAATGCTGCTATCATCATTTGTAAAGCGCCTTAGCTCAACAGCGCCAAATGCTTTTTCATAAAAACTGGTATCGGTAACCCCGTTAGGTATGTAAAGTTGGGGAGCAAAGAATGTTTTGGGAGTGTCACTCATAACTTATCTTTTAGATAGTTGATATTAATGACACAAAAGTAATAATTACTTTGTTTGGCCTGCGTACAAACAATATGGAGTATACAGAGATTGGCCGGGACAAAAAAATACTTTTATTTAATCCACAAATAAACAGCGAACATTTTATTTTGCTGCAGTGATCTCTGCGCCGCTGTTATTTTTTTGCAGGTATTGCATCAGGCCACTTTCATTTGAAGCACTTACCCTTTTTAAATTGATATGCCCGGTAAGTTCACCAATGGACCTGGTGCGGTTGGTAACAAAAAGGCCATCCAGCACGGTCTCATTATTATTATTTACAAGATCCAGCACATTTAACTGAATTATATTTTTATTCTGTTCGGCAGGGTAATTGTTTTCAACCATTGATGCATCCTGGATAACTATCTTACCGTCCTTTGCAATACGCACATTTATCTTTTTAATGCCGTAATATTTTTTTTCATTTATCAAAAACCAGGTTTGAGAAAAGCCGCTATACTTTCCATTGGTTTTACTTATATAAACCTCATATGGTAAAGATTGTTGGGTAGCATCATTATAAAGGGTCCCGGTCCAAAAGCCGGTAATATCCTGGCAAAAAACTATTACAGGGGAACAAAAGGCTACTATAGCTAATATCAGGTGTTTCATAGGTTTAGGTATTAGGTTCTGCTTAAAACGTGTTTTAGCTATAGTTTATTTGAAAAGACAGTGCTTTTTTTTCAGTTAAAAGTACCTTTTTTGTCCTGGTTTGCGGCTTTTCTGGCTTAACCGGCGCACCTGCACCGGCTAAAAAATATTCCGGGGTAAATCAATACTTTTATATCAACTTAAAATACAGGTATGAAAATTATAAAGATATTCCTGGCATCATCAGTTAAAATGGCTGACAGCCGTAAGCTTTTTGAGATTGATATTAACAGGCGGAATAAAGACTGGGTTCCAAAAGGTATATTTCTTGATTTGATCATTTGGGAAGATTTCCAGGAGTCTATGTCAAAAAAAGGAAAGCAAAATGAATACGACCAGTCAATTGCAGGCTGCGATATTTTTGTATTATTATTTTCAGATAAAGTAGGCAAATATTCAAAAGAAGAATTTGATTGTGCTTATGCTGCCTTTAAAGAATCGCCAAAAGATATTCCGAGGATCTATACTTATTATATTAAAAGTGAGGCAAAGACGGATACAGACCTAAACACCAATAATTTTATAAAATACCTGAACAAATTAAAACATTACCCGGGCATTTATAACAGTTTTGCTGAAGTAAGTAAAGTATTTTTTGAACAATTGAACGACCTGGCTAATACAAATCCTTATTTCTCTTTCCCTGATAATAAACCACGCATTATTGAAAAAGTACAGTATATAAAACTGCATTATCTTGCTAACAAAGAAAATAAAAGAGAACCTGTTTACAAAAAATTTATTGACCGGTTACAAAAAGAAGAAGACATTTATGATGAGGCCCAGTTTAGCGAACTGGTCATCTATTCCGGTGTTCCGGATACCAACTTTATCTACAATTATTCGCATTCCCGTGGCACCATTGATATGAATATCATTGTTCCCAAACAGGAAGAAAATACAAACAACAATATGCTTCATGAAGACGATACCATGAATGATACCCTGAAACAAATTGTGGACATGAAATCCAATGTATTTTTTTCCGTAACCAGTTTTATTAATGCTTTTCAGAAAGGTAAAACCTTTTATCAAACAAGGGCCGACAAGGAAATAGGCAATGTAAGACTTATCATTGACCTGTCATCAATACCGCATTGTAAAGAATTACAGATATCTGCACCAACAGCTAAAAGATATAATGAAAATAAAAAAGGGCAAACCGAAACTGTACCGGTAAGAGAAATTAAATATGCCGTATACCAGGCCGAAGCCACGGAATTAAAAGAAGGTGATATTGTAACCATGAACTTTGAACTGGATTGGGATAAGATTCAATAAATAATATTCAATTGCTGAACTCTGTGCCATTGTGCATTAAACTACATTGTACTTTTTTTTGAATCAATTATTTTATGGCATCAGTACGAAAATATAATACGGCCCTTTACCTTTTGAATATTATTATCTGCCTGGTTATTTTATTTGACACGTATTTTGCCGGCACATATACTGAAGATGAAATATGCAGTAAAAAAGAGATCGTATCAAGGCGAAGCCGCACTTCCCGGAGAGACGACTGGCTGATAACATCAACTTCAGGTATTACTTATCAAATACCAGAGAGAGTTTATCATTCAATTCATGAAGCAGATACTTTCATTGTTCACCGTACGGGTTTGCTGCACAAAGCCAATGGTATTTCATTTTATAAAGAAGACGGGAACCAATACTATATAAAAACAGGACCTATTTTTGGATGGCTATTTGGGCTGGCCCTCACTTTATTTCCACTACTTACCTGCCTTGTACTGTTATTTTATACTATTAAATGTAAGAAAGAAATTGAATTAAGGCATGCCGTACTTTTAACAGTTATCAGTTGCACTATTGTCTACGCTTATTGGGTAAGCCAATCATAATGATCGTAAAATCCTTCTATCGTATTTCAGCGTTAAATATTTTTTTACCTGATGATGGAGGTGGAAACACTTGCCAAACATTTACCCAGATGGAAAGTTTTATTATTCCACAAGAAACGTTACCGGCTGCCTCCGGTATGCATTTACCTTGCGCCCATATTGAACAGCCGGTATCCATTTGGGGCCGTTCTTAATTATGCGGATCACTTCCAGTTCCATACCATGCCCATGATAAGTTTCTGCATAGATATCTTTTAAGGTGCCATCTTTTGTTACTACGAATTTTATGATCACCGTGTATTTACCGGCCGAAGCTTTGTTATCAAGCGGTACGTTTGCATCCAGGTTTTTTTGAAGGTACTGCCGCCAGCCAATATCACCTCCCGGGAATGAAGCTTCGCTTTCTTCCCTGGTAAACAACGAATCTGTTCCCACGCCGGTTTCATTGTAGGTTTTTAAAATACCCTTTTGTCCTTTAAAAAATACTTCTCCTTCCACTTTATTCTTTTCATCATACGAAACCGTTTGGTAAGTATCCTGCAGGCTGTCTTTAAGGGTATAATAACTCAGGCTGCCGTCTTTATGATAACTGTAAGTTGCCGTTGCATAAGCAAGCCCGTTTTTATAAAAGACCGAATCCGTTTTCCTGCCCAGTGTATCATAATTATACCAGGTTCCTTCTTCGGCATCATTTATAAAGATGCCTTCCCTTTCAGTACTTCTATTTGTGTGATAATTTTTGTACGGCCCTTCCAGGTGGGCAAGGCTTGAATCGGTAAAGTGCAATGTGATCAACACATCACTCCCGTTTATGGCAAAGCAATCCAGCCTGAACAGCTTTTCTTCATTGAACCCCTTGCCCATTATCGTTGCTTTGCTTTTGGCAACTGTAGCAAGGTCTGCATCCAGGTAATAAATAAATTTATAGGACTGGCTTTTGCAAATAACAGAAATTAAAATGCAAAAGCAGCAAAGTAAGAAGATTGTTTTTTTCATATAAATTGACAGGCCATTATAAAACAGTTTTAAATTCAGTTTACAACTTACAAACCGCACAAATCCATTTTGTAAATATGCAAATTTAGTTTTAATTACAAATCTCCCCACCTGCACGGGTTTCTATGAACCATATGGTATAATATTATTAGAAAAATTCAGGTGTTGGCGTACCTGCGCCGGTAGCAGAAAATAAAAAACCTTCATTGCTGAAGGTCTTTCATAGGTTCTAATTTAGGTTGTGACTCATGTTAATGGTTCACCGGCTTTCATAAGATAAATTGGGTTTCCCCGGGCACAGTTAGTTTTGTGGGATGTTTGGATTTTTTTAACAGCACAAAGATGCAGACTTATTAGAAACAAATTTGTAAATAATACTGCTAAACTACTGTAGTTTTTTTACTATTAACTGGGACTCACACAACCCGGAAGGCCACCCTGCAGATAACCCAGGCGAAAAGATCATTTTGCAATGTTCAATCCCTCATGCGCCAGCTCCATGGTTTCCACTGCAGCATTATTATCATCTGATTTCATATCGGTAACAGTCATCTTACAGGGAAAGGCATTGGTCAATTCCCAGCTCATTGCTTCTTTATTTGCTTCATCCAATAAACTGATGGAAATTTTTTTTCTTTCAAATGTATTCATGGTAACAAGGTTGTACATATCCCAAAGCGCCTTATCATCTTTAAAAATGCCCTTCTTCAATGTAATATTCCCGTATTTTTTTATCCCTGGCATTTTCACCGTTGAGAATACTTTGCTGTTGCCGGCCCGGTATTCTATTGCCTGTGTTTCCGAATTAAGGCCTGTTACTTCCTGGAACAAAATTTCGGCATCACCTATCGTTACCCTGAAAGCGAATTTAACCAGGGGCCATGTTGTTTTGGATTGTTCTTTACCTGTTTCGTCTGCCATAAAATATTTTTAAGAATGATAAATAATGATCGGCTAAATCCAAAGTTAAATTAACCAAATAATTCTACCTTTTACAAAAAAAGAATGAACCTTCGGGATAAGGCTTCCATTTTCAGGTTTCATAATGCCCTGATACAAGAATATGGCGTTGCAGATATTGCTGCGCTTGGATGGAAAAGCAGGGACGCACAACTGGCCCGTTATAAAATATTAGTTGGTATTGCTGATCTTAATGATCGTACTGTGCTGGATGTAGGTTGTGGCCATGGCGATCTACGGCCTTTCCTTGGTAAACATTATCCCAACCTCCATTACCTGGGGATAGAACAGGTACCGGCATTGTTAGACATAGCTATTAAACGTTACGGCCATTTACCCGAAACACTTTTCTTTGAAGGCGATTTTTCAATTGCCCAATTACCCGTAGCCGATTACGTGATTGCCTGCGGTGCTTTAAGTTACCGGAACAGCGATCCCTTTTATATTTTTAAAATGATCGAAAAATTATTCAATTCCTGTACCAAAGGTTTTGCCTTTAACCTTTTAAGCAAAACTGAAATTCCGGGTGGTATCATTACCTCCTACCTCCCTGCTGAGATAATAGCTTTTTGTAACAAACTAAGTAACAACATAAAATTTGTTGATGCATATTGGGAAGATGATTTTACGGTGATGATGTATCATTAAAAATATGATCATCTAAATTCATACATGCTTTTACTGTGAATAATGTAAAACAATAAGATCATTGTGTAAGATGCCGGTCTGGATAATGATTCACCTTTGTAAAATCAATAAAAAATAATTTAATGAAAAAATCATTAACTACAGCAGGTATTATCCTGTTATTAATATCTGCATGTAATAATAGCAGCACAAAAGAAACAACAGGAACAACTACTACCGACAGTTCAATTACTACAGAAGCGCAACAAAGGGAGAAGGAAATAAGAGACAGCACTAAAATGCTGGATAAAAAACTGGCAGATCCAAAGTCAGCTTACTCGCCTGATAGCCTGAAATAGTTTTGTCGTATTTATCTAAAAAGATCACAATGGCACCGGTATCAAAACAGTAGACTCCCATTTGCTGTATTTCAATTTTAGCTGACCGAATATTGCCGGGTATTTTTCTTTCAGATCGTTTTTTTCTCCCGGGTCTTTTGCAAGATCAAAAAGAAATTCTCCTTTTTCATCCTGCAGGTATTTCCAGTTCCCCTGCCGCATGGCTTTTTGTTTTGTATCCTGGAACAGGCGCCAGTATAATGTTCTGTCAACTGTTTTTTGCTGCCCCATACAAACCGGCAATAGATCAATTCCATCCAGCGGAAACGCCCGATCAGGTTTTGCTCCGGCAACCGCCAGTATAGTAGCTGTCCAATCCATGGTAATGGCTACCTGCTGCGTAACAATGTTCGCAGGGATCACACCCGGCCAACGGATAAAAGCAGGCTCCCTGATCCCTCCTTCCAGCAATTCATCTTTACCTCCTGAATACATTCCCATGTCAGCAAATTTTTCACCACCATTATCACTGGTAAAAATTATAAGTGTATTATTCGTTAGTTTTTCATCATCTATCACCTGCATGATCCTTCCAACAGCGTCATCCATACTTTTAATCATAGCTGCATACTTCTCTGCAGTTCCTGTTGTCTGCCAATCTGTGCCTTTGGGATATGCTTTATCTTCCGGTGCCTGTATGGGCCAGTGTGGTGCATTAAACATCAGGCTAAGAAAAAAAGGCTTGTCGTGTTTATGTTTAATTATTTCAATCGCTTTTTCCATCCATATATCTGTAAGGTATCCTTCTCTTTTGACAGGCGTTTCATTTTCATACAGATCGCTGATGCCTTTCCGGTTTGTGTGCGATATATAATCAGTACCGCCTGAATTGAATCCAAAAAAATAATCAAAACCATTTTTATTAGGACTGTATTGAGGACCATAACCTAAATGCCATTTACCCACGAGGGATGTTTCGTAACCATTTCTTTTAAGCAGTGTAGCGATAGAAGTATACTCCGGTGTGAGGCCAACAATACTATCCTTATGTGTTCCCCTCAGCGGTTCCATTAAGCCAACCGGTGTACGTGCCGGGTAACGGCCCGTCATAAAAGAAGTACGGGATGGTGTACATAGCGCTGCAGCGGCATAGGCATTCATAAATTTTACACCCTGCGATGCCAGTTTATCCAGGTGGGGTGTTTGATAATCTTTACGCCCATAACAGCTAAGGTCGGCATAACCCATATCATCAGCCATAATATAAATTATATTAGGCCTTGATTGCTGGGCTGCAGCAATGGAAACAAGTGCATTAAAAAAAATGAAATAAAAAAATAAATAGCGGAGCATTTTTTATTAGTAAGGTAATCCTATTTATATTAAGAGTTATCAGGTTTCTCCCCGTCGGTCAATGTATCCACATATGTGGAAGCTTTTTGTTAACGGCTAATGCTCAAACACATTATTTTTGCAGGAACTAACCATTAAATCGAAATGTCCAGGCTAACT
>JBDTUK010000029.1:0-19230 GCA_040007795.1 Ferruginibacter sp. | reverse complement strand
GGTTATTTTCTGCTTTTAATTCCTGGAATTTCTGACGGGCCTCATCTTCATTGGCAGGGGCTGCTCCTATTGCAGATAATGCATTGGGTGCAATGGCTAAAAAACCTTCCCTGGCTGCACGGCGTGCCACATCTTCTATATGTGCATTCAATCCCCTGTTCTCATGAATGATAATAACAGCAGGATATTTTTTTTCTTCTTTAGGCCGTGCTACATAAGCTTCCATATTTCCGGGTACTCCGGGATAGCTGATCCTTTCTGTAAACAGGTCTTCATCGCTGGTAATTTTCATATTGGCCGCATTCACTTCAATTAAAGGAAGTATCGACATAGCAGCAGTAAGACTGCCGGTGAGTAAAACCAGTCTTCTTATAAATTCGCTTCTCGATAAAGGGGTATGTGTATAATCGTCGTAAAGATTAATGATATTCTGGTCCATGATCGTTTTCTTTTAAAGTTAAAACAAAAACTTTTACTTCATTTAAGTGATGAGTAAGACAAAGGATATTTGGATGACCCGTTGCGGGGTTAAAAATCATATTTTATATTTTTTCTTCTCCCGTATAATCAAATTGGATATCATCCAACTGGTTACAATGCGTAATTTGTGCAAAGGCATTGTATATAGCACCAATGGATAATGGCAAACTAAATAATAACCCTATTCCGCAGGGTATCGCACTGATCACAATAATAATACCCAGTAAGAGGAATAATCCTATTAACTGGAACAGGTTGTGTGTACATATTTTCCTCGATAGCTCCATAGCGGGCCAGGCCTCCATGTTGTAGATAACGATAAAATGTATTTTAAATGCCCAGATCACTGCTATCAGTAAAATAGCGATCATTAGAAATATAAACAATACAATTGTTTTTGTATTAAAGAACTCTCTTGCCAGTGCTTCCATTTCTGCCTGGTTCTTATAAATACCATCGCCTTGTGCTAAAGTGACCAGGTCAATAATTTGTGGTAAAAGATTAAAAAAGAACAGTACTACAAGAAGGGCCATTAATGCAGATTCAATTAAAGAACTCACCATAATTTTTGGCAGGTAGTTAAATCCCTTGAACATATCTCCAAAATCTGTCCAGTCAATACCTTTAGAGATACGCCAGGTTATAAAAATAGCAGCCGCCATAAAGCATGGGCTGATGATCAGGCTGTTGGCCAAACTGCCCACATAAGGGATCAGGCCAGCTGCTCCGCCAATAAGAACTGCTATTATCCCTCCTGCAATGTAATAGCCCAGGTGTTTTGAAACTAAACTCCATCCATCTGAAATGGCTTCACCGATTGAAAAAGTGGATCTATCCTTTTGAAGTTCTTCTATTGATTTCATTTTTTTTCTTCAAATTAATGATTATTTCTCTTTCCGGGTAATATCTATCATATAGCTTTTATTTTTGTAACTTCAAATATGAACAAGCGAACCTTTATAAAAAACATTTCACTGTTGGGGGCCATCCCCGTTCTCAGCAGTTTTGATAAGTGGATTGAAAAATATAAAAACATGGCACCTGCTGAACTGGCATCAGATGAAAGTTTCTGGGAAGGCATCAGGAAAGATTACAGGCTTAAGCCGGATTATATAAACCTTGAAAACGGGTACTACTGTTTTCTTCCGCAGGAAACACTGGAGAATTTTATTAATCATATACGGGAAGTAAATTACGAGGGTTCCCATTATATGCGTACGGTACAATGGGATAATAAAAAAGCAATGGCAGCTAAACTGGCTGCCCTTGCCGGTTGTACAACAGAAGAATTAATTATTACCAGGAATACTACTGAATCACTTGACATGATCATCGGTGGCATGGACTGGAAGACTGGTGATGAGGCCGTGATGGCAGAGCAGGATTACGGTGCCATGCTGGAAATGTTCAAACAGGTGTCTAAAAAATATGGCGTTGTAAATAAAATTGTTTCAGTACCCAATCATCCTGCTTCCGATGAAGAGATCGTAAATCTTTATGCCAATGCCATCACGTCCAAAACAAAATTGCTGATGGTTTGCCATATGGTGAATATTACCGGGCATATTTTACCTGTTCAAAAGATATGTGATATGGCCCACAGCAAGGGCGTGCAGGTAATGGTAGACGGCGCTCATGCTTTTGCTCATTTCCAGTATTCAATACCTGATCTGCATTGCGATTATTATGGTACCAGTTTGCACAAATGGCTGAGCGTTCCGCTTGGCGCTGGTTTTTTATATGTAAAAAAAGAAAACATTTCAAAGCTGTGGCCGCTGTTTGCCGAATCTGAAAAAAAACCAGATGATATTTCAAGGCTAAATCATATCGGAACACATCCTGTACATACCGACCTCGCCATTGCCAATGCCATAGATTATTATAATAAAATTGGTGCAGAAAGAAAAGAAGCCAGGTTAAGGTACCTGCAACATTACTGGAGCGACAAAGTAAGGAACATTAAAAATGTTATGGTGAACACGCCTGCGGAAACAGGGCGTTCCTGCGGAATTGCAAATGTTGGTATTCGTGGTATGAAGCCTGCTGACCTTGCAGAAACATTGATGAAAAAATATAAAATTTATACTGTGGCAATTGATTATGCCGGTGTGCAGGGATGCCGCATATCACCCAACGTGTACACAACACCCAATGAACTTGATCAATTAGTAAAGGCACTTACTGAACTGGCATGAATTTGATCCCGTGATAAGATCTTAATTGAATTTAACGACCTCAAAATCGCTCCCGTGTATTTGGTTGAATTTCCTCAGGTCATCGTTATTCCATCTTTCATCTGGTGCACCACTTATATATAGGTTGCTGCCGATGTCGGCTAATATCAATCCATACTTTTTCATTGCCCGTAAAATAATTTGATTGGTTGCTGAATAACCACTGATATCAAAATTTGCTTTCAGCCTGATCCTTGCACCAAAAGGTAAAGAATATTGTCCGCCTGTACTGCTTACTTTATGTCGTGCAGGATAGATATAAGCAGGCTTTACATTATTACTCGTTAATGTAAAACGTATCGGGTGATCTATCTCTCCTTTTACAATTTCATCGTACCGAACTAATCCTGGAAATATTGGTAAACCTGCTGCGTCAGCAGATGTCCATCCATCCGGCCGCATTTGATTTGAAGCCAAATTAAAAATAGCTCCTGAAGATGCATCCCAATGATTACCGTTTACATGTGCATTAAAAAGTTCGTACAACATTTTATTTTCTATATCTACCGCAATAACATGTGAGTCGCCGCTGCCATTACCTTCTATTGGTGCATTCAATGGAATTGGATAAGGTCCCGGATCACTTTCATCTCCATAATCAGTATAATTAATAGCGATCTTCGGTTGATTGCCACATACCACTATATAAGGAATACCAATTGGCGCACCCAGCCATAAGCCACTTCCAAAATCGGCTTTTATTACCGGCGAAGAAATGGCCGCAATGATCTGTGTATTGTATGGGTCAATGGGTGATGCTGATATATCCTTATTCCAGGGATTATCTGAAGGAAAGACCTGGATGTTTTCTGCTGATGGTTTTGTTGCGGAACAAACGGTACCCCCTCCACCAGTTCCACCACCGCCACCTGTTGTTACCTGTGCTTTAACATCTTCCGTGTTCTTGCTGCATGATGCAGTGATCAGAATAATTATAATAACGACCAGAAAATAAATAAGTGTGGAGAATTTAGCTCTCATAGTATTGGATTTTGTCAGCATAACTGACTCAAAAATTAAGCCAATGAAACTAATCGCAATACTTATTTATAGGGAATAGTAATTCTACTTCGTAAACATCAGCAAATTATGTCCGTATCTTTATATAACAGGTAACAAAAAAGCCTACTACATGGAATTTATAGACTACTACAAAGTTTTGGGGATCGATAAAAAAGCAACTGATGCAGATATAAAAAAAGCTTATCGGAAATTAGCCAGGAAACTGCACCCCGATCTTAACCCAAACGATAGAGATGCCCACCAAAAATTTCAGCAGGTTAATGAAGCCAACGAAGTATTAAGCGATCCCGAAAAAAGAAAAAAATACGATCAGTATGGAAAGGATTGGCAACATGCTGATCAGTTTCAACAACAGCGCCAGTCGCAACAACAATCGCAATATGCAAATGCCGGTCAATTTTCAGATGGCAATGATAGTGATTTTTCAAGTTTCTTTGAATCGATGTTTGGTGGATCGGGCCGCAGCAGTCAGACAAAGTTCAGGGGACAGGATTACAACGCTTCACTTGCACTTAATCTTACTGATGTGATGGAAACGCATCAACAAACTCTTACAGTAAATGCAAAGAACATCCGTATTACCATACCGGCAGGAATTGAAAACGGACAGGTCATTAAATTAAAAGGGTATGGAGCGGTTGGTATTAACGGAGGACCGGCGGGTGACCTGTATATAACTTTTTCCATCGCAAATCATCCACGGTTCAAACGTTCGGGGAATGATCTCCACACAACAGCTTCTATTGACCTGTACACAGCATTGCTGGGCGGAGAAACGACGATAGATACACTCAAGGGAAAAGTAAAATTGAAAGTAAATCCTGAAACACAGAATGGTACTAAAATACGGCTGAGGGGAAAAGGCGTTCCGGTATATAAAAAAGAAGGTGAAACGGGTGACTTGTATGTTACTTATGAAATAAAACTACCCACTAACCTCACGGAACAACAAAAAGCATTATTCACCGAATTGAGTAAACTTAAATAAAAGCTTTGTATGCAAACGGAAGAAATGATACCTGCTGATGAATTTTGTATTCACCACAAAATTGACCTGTCCTTTGTTTACGCTTTAAAGGATTCGGGCCTGATACAAATTGTAAGCTTTGAAGAAAAGAAATTTTTACCGGTTGACCAGCTTGGCCATTTGGAAAAGCTGGTACGGTTGTATTACGAAATGGACATTAACCTGGAAGGTATAGAAACCATAACCTATTTATTGCAACGCATGAATGAACAGCAACAGGAGATCATCCGTCTTTCCAACAGGTTGGGTATGTATGAAGATGAATGACATATTTTTCAGGATGTAAAGACTTTTTCTTTTGCTTCTGCCGATGTAATAACCGGTATCACTTCAAAATCAGCTAGGTCATTCCAGTTACTTATCCATTCCTGAATTTTTTCTGCTGAAGGGCTTTCCATTACCTGGTAGCAGGTACTTACCTGTTCATCAATCCAGCTATTGATATAATTCACTCCATCGGGCATCATTCTGCCTTTTTCTTCAAATCTTTTATAAAGCTCTCTCACTTTATTAGGATAAAATCTTTCAATGATCATGTAAACCATAAAGGGAGATTTAATATTTTAAACAGGCATCCCGTAACATCTTCATATAGGTAAGGCCTTTTTCACGTGCAAAATTTATATTCCTGCCTGGGATATTCTGCGGGTCTTTGTAATGTTCCAATGCCTTGTCTATACTTGCTTCACGCAGGAAATGCAACATGGGATAAACAGACCTGTTGGTGTAATTAGCTGCATCTTTTTCTGTTGAGCTGGCAAACAGGTACAAGGGATGAAAACCTGCCAACTGATAGATACCTTCATACCCGTTTTGCTTCAGCAATTTTTCTGCAAGCGAAATCATATCAAGATAATCATCAAATTTTTCGAATGCATTTGGAAAGATGAGAAAACTGGTCTCAATATTTATTTCATTCTCCAGCCGGGTTGTTTCTGTTACAGAAGATTCCAGGCATATATTTAAACTGGTACCGGTCTCTACCTGGTAATGAACGGTTTGTTGTTTTAACACGTTGGCTGCAAAAGGACAAAAGTTACAACCCACCACAACATCATTGATCCATTTTTTTGTTTCATCAATTATTTGTTCGGGTGTAATCATTTTTTACCGACTGTTTGTATTTGGTAAAGCTAATAGCATTTGTGGCAGAATAAATAATTATAGATATCAGGCCAAAGGCTTTTCCAGTATTATGAATTCCAAAACCTGCAGGTGTTTGCCGGATTTACCATCCTCTTCAAAAGGTCTTTTTTCTCCTGTCTCTGCATATCCGTGGCGTTTGTACCAGTTGATCAGTTCTGTACGAACAGATATAACAGACATATAAATAGCATTGCATTGCAAATGCTGTGCGTACTCTTCTGCTGCTTTTAATAAATGCTTACCAATGCCACCACCCTGCACTTGTGGCAACACGCTGAACATACCGAGGTATATTTTATGATCGTGTTGCTGCAGATTTACACATCCGGTAATTTGTAGTTTCTCGCCGGTATATTTTAAAAATACACTACCGGGTCTCTGCATTACTTCCAGTACTATAGTTTCATCTGTACGGGCATCGCCGGCTATAAGGTCTGCCTCAGTTGTCCAGCCCTGTTTGGAACTTTCTCCACGGTATGCACTGTTTAAAAGGTCTTTAATGGCAGCAATATCTGCCTCTGTTGCAATCGCAATGTCTGGATTGGAAAATACAAGTGTCATCAGAATAAAAAGTATCGGTAAAAAATAAAAGAAAGATCAGTCAACAAACTTTCTGCCCTTTGCCATAATTAAAAAAACAATCGCCGCTACAAATCCCATGATTATAAATCCAATTATCCATAATGCTTTTTCTCCGTCAGTTACTGTCTTGTTCTTAGCCACATGTACAATTCCAAGTATGCGGTACACCAGGCTTGTAATACCCAGTATCAAACCCGAAATAATAACAGCAGGGCTGAAGATGGTGCTAAATATTTCTAAAGGATTGGCTTTTTCATATTCATGTGTATGAAATGCAAAAGCAAAAATTCCATTCAGGTAAACTACCAGGAAAAAAATAAGTGCAACAACTGAAATAATAAAAACGGCGAGGAATGTGTTATACTTGCTCATAGTTTTTATTTCAAAATTACATTTTTGTTTCTATTTTACCCCTAATACTAGACTGAAAATATATCGTTAAGAAAGCTCCGTAGGTAAAATATGTGTTGCCTTTTGTAAAGGGAGAATTAAATAAAAAAGTTAGTTTAGCACTACAATGAAAAAACTGGTCATAGTTTGTGCCGGACTGATTTTTATTAATGCTGGTCATGCACAAAAAAATACAGATACGGTAAAAGCAGGCAACCCCGTTTTCCCCGGATGGTATGCCGATCCGGAAGCAATTATTTTCCAAAAAAATTATTGGATATACCCTACTTACTCTGCACCATACAATAAGCAGGTTTTCTTCGATGCATTTTCTTCTCCCGATCTTATTTACTGGACAAAGCATGAACACATCCTGGATACGGCATCCATCAAATGGGCAAGACGGGCTGTGTGGGCACCATCTATAATTGAGAAAAAAGGAAGGTATTATTTATTTTTTGCTGCCAATGATATTCAAAACGACAAAGAATATGGTGGCATTGGTGTTGCCGTTGCTGATAACCCCGGAGGGCCGTTTAAAGATCATTTGGAAAAACCGCTGGTTGATAAATTTCATAACGGGGCACAACCGATCGACCCTTTTATTTTCAAGGATGCAGATGAGCAGTATTACATTATATACGGCGGATGGCAGCATTGTAATATCGCAAAACTTAATAACGATTTTACAGCTATCATTCCTTTTACTGATGGAACGGCTTTTAAAGAAATAACTCCCCAGGGATACGTGGAAGGGCCGTTTATGTTCATCCGAAATGGAAAATACTATTTTATGTGGAGCGAAGGCGGATGGACAGGGCCTGATTACAGCGTGGCTTATGCTGTTGCAGATAATCCTTTGGGGCCATTCAAACGTATTGGCAAAATATTACAACAGGATCCAAAAATTGCTACCGGCGCCGGGCATCATTCAATAATAAAAATTCCAAAGCAGGATAAATGGTATATCGTATACCATCGCCGCCCGTTAACAGAAACAGATGGTAATTCAAGAGAGACCTGTATTGAACAAATGTATTTTGATAAGAACGGCTTCATTAAGCCGGTTATCATAACTAAAGAAGGGGTGAAAAAGAATGTGATCAGGTAAAAAAGATAATGACCCAGTTGGAAAAGATGATTCATTTCCCAGATCGTTGTTGGTAAGATCCGGCAGCGATTTTTCATTTAGCCCTGTTATAGATGGAACAAATTAAAAATTACCGGCAGTTTTCTTCCCGGAAATGTGTGAATGATGTAAGTTTTATCCAGCAGAGTGTAACAATTATACGTTCAGCACATTCACCTTTGAGATTAGCAATCATCCTAATATAGAGGTACAATATTTTAAAGTGAAAAAACATTAATTGACTATATCTTAAGTAAAAACCAAAAGGTTCTATTAATATGTGGGCTGTGTTTCGTTAAAAGCGGAACACAGTTTTTATTTTGATACAGCACCCTATAGTTATAGATGTTTTGATAACTTTTTACTCACCACAATTTCACCAATCAATTTCCCTTTTGTTGTTAACATGTCTTTTGCAAAGGTTATAATTGTGTGAAAGCAACCATTGTGGTAAGATTATTGTACCTGTTTATCGTCTCACCTTAAAGTATCTATGAATCTATTTTTTACAATTAAAAAAAATCACATGAAAACAGGCGACCGAATTAAAGACATTGCTTTTAACCATCGTTACATAACTGCAGTTATTGCTGTAATAATGCTTGGTGGATTGTATGCCGGACCGGCCAGTGCCCAGGGCAACAGGCATGGCGGTGAACGTAACGGCAACAGAAATGAACAACCTAACCGGGTAAGGGAAACCAACAGGCCAAGTGATGTGGCGGTTGACAGGCCCAACCGGTCAAGAGATTTTAACAGGGACAGGAATAACAATACTACACCAAACATCAACAGGGAAAGAAACGACAACTCCGGTAATGTGAATAGTAACCGCAACCGGGAGAGGAACAATAATAACAATACGCCTGATGTTGCCCGGGATAGAAACGACAACTCCGGTAATGTGAATAGTAACCGCAACCGGGAGAGGAACAATAATAACAATACACCTGATGTTGCCAGGGATAGAAATAATAACTCTGGTAATGCGAACAGCGATCGTGACAGGAATAATAATAACAATACTCGTGATATTACCCGGGATAGAAACAACAACTCCGGTAATGCGAACAGCAATCGTGACAGAAATGGCGATCGCAATATGGAGAGGCGTGGCAATAATGATAATGCCGGTCGTGGAAATAATTACCGTCGTGATATGTATACCCGTGACAGGCCGGGTTATCGCCCGGATTACGGGTATAACAGGAGGCCCGTTTATAATCGTTATGAACCCAGCTGGAGATATGGTTACCTGCCACGCCGTAACAGCTATTTTTCTAACCTGCCATCAACTTATTTCAGCATCAGCTTTGGTGGCTTTGGGTATCGGTATTGGGATGGTGTTTTTTACCGCCCTTACAATAACCTGTTTACCGTTTGTGCACCACCAATAGGTATCTATATTAATATCCTGCCTGTGGGTTATAGAAGGATCTATGTACATGATTATCCATATTATTACTACAATGGAACATTTTATGATCAAAGAGGAAGCGACTATTATGTAGTATCTCCACCGGTTGGAGCCATTGTGGAAAGCATTCCTGACGGGTATGAAACAGTAGTAATTGATGGGGAGACCTATTATACGGTGGATGGAGCCCAATACAAACCAGTGGTTGTGGAGAATGGTGAGATATGGTACGAGGTGATCAAAGCAAATTAACGGACCGGTAATAATTGAAAACCCGGGAAGGCTTAAAACCTTCCCGGGTTTTTGTTATCAGCACAACTGCACCTATCCACACAAAGACAGCATGTATTTATATTAAATGATTCCGCAGGGAAACACTTATAAATAAAAGAAAGCCCCTTTTTACAAAGGGGCTAAACCTAAAACTAACTGTATATGAGAAACTGATTGTTTACTTTTATAAAATTGAGTATATTTTTCCGGCAATTGTTACATAATTTTAAAAAGTGATTATATATTTCACACATTTTTTGGTTTATATGAATTTTCTCACGCTTTACATATCATTACCGGAGCAGTACCCCGGCAAGAAAAAAATATCTTTAGTTTTAATTAACCAGCCAATTCATTATTATGAAGATCACATTACTCTTCTTACTCCAAATAACTATTATGAATGCATTTGCACAACTGCAGTCCGTTGGTTCAGGTGTTTTTCATTGGGCTGAGCTGCCGGTTAAAAAAGATGGCCTGCGGGAAAGCCGTAAACTGGCAGAAGGAACTACCAATGAGTTTGGATACTTTGAAATACATGCAACCACACAACAGAAAGGAGCTGTGTCTAGGCCACCGCATGCACAGGATAGTATTGAGGAATTAATTATAATAAAAGAAGGCAGGCTTAAATGTACTATAGGTAGCAAAACAGCCGAATTGGGGCCCGGCAGTGTACTGCTTATACCGCCTCATGAAATGCAAACTTTTGAAAATACCGGTGATGGCCCGGTCACCTATTACGTATTTATGTTTCGCTCAAAAAAACCAATGGATATGGAAAGAAGCACAAAGGCAGGTAGTACCTTATTGCTTAATAAGGATTCATTAGCCTACACTGAAAAAGATAATAAAGGCACCCGCAAATATTTTGATCGCCCTACTGCCATGTGCGAAAACTATGAAATGCACATCACGTACTTAAAAACCAAAGGGCCCAGCCATGCACCACACCAACACGTTGATACAGAAATTATCCTTGTTATTGAAGGTGAGGTTGGAATGGTGATCGATGGCAAAACATACCAGGGTACTCCAGGCGATATGTTCATTGCTGCAAGCGGTAAAATGCACGGCGTTTCAAATGCATCAGATAAGCCATGCTCCTATTTTGCATTTAAATGGAGGTAAGCCGAAACTCATTTACAGCCCTGCATAGCTTTACCTGGTGGAAATAAAACGATTTGGATTGGTCTGTTTAATAACATAATTTTGTTGCCAACATTTCAAGCCTTGTCAGGAGTCATTTAGGTATTTGATCTGACCAAAACATTGATCCGTTTTTCCTTATATCCTCTATAAGAATCCCCTTTAATTTGTCCCTTTACTTTATTGAAAAAATCTTTAGATTTTTTCCTGAGACATTTATATTAACAGTACCAATTAATTATTTTATGAGAAAAATTCTTCTTTTCATTTTTACTCTTTGCACTTTTTATATTAGTAAAGCTCAAACCGGCGATGCAGATAAAATTGCAGCACTGCAATTAGTAAGTGCAAACCGGGCAGCCATTGGCTTAAGTGCTGATGATCTTAATAATCTTGCGGTTTCCAGTTCTTATGTTGACCGTAACTCCGGTATACGGTATGTGTATCTCATTCAAACATATCTCGACATTCCGGTTTATAACCAAATGCAGGTACTAACATTCCGGAATGATAAATTACTTTCAAAGGCAGGCGGCAGAATAACTGCAATAGATCAAAAAGCAAATGTGCCTGATGGGGTTCCACCCGTTTCTGCTGCCAATGCTTTAGTGGCTGCAATTGCAGACAGGAACCTGAATTCAAACCAAACACCTGTTATTATAAGTACTAAAGACAATGGCCGCAAAATTGAGTTTAATAATATGGGTGTTTCCCGTGAGAATATCACTGCCCAATTAATGTGGGTTCCTGCTACTCAAGGCAAAGCTGTTAATTTGACGTGGCAGATCTATATCATTCCAAATACAAGTTCTGATTACTGGCTGGTAAAGATCGATGCAAACAACAGCAGTTCATTAGGCGTTGATAATTTAACTGTTTACTGTAGCTGGGATGATCCGAATCAAATATATCAATTCGGAAGCCATTACAATCGTACCAATGAAATTGCAGGATCATCTTTTGGTTCAAATAATTTATTTGAATTTAAAAAAGTAGTTAAAGATATTTACCAGTCATCAGTAAGTCCATCCTTAGCTGATAATTCAAATTACCGTGTTATTCCACTGCCATACGAAGCGCCATCTTTTATGCCCGGTGCATCAACAACCTGGCATGCTATCCGTACTAATCCCTGGACCGCAGGTTCAGCCAATGCCACCACTTTAAAATGGCATAGTACTGATGCTGTGGGAACTGATTATAATTATACACGTGGTAATAATGTTTGGGCTTACCAGGACAGAACAAGTAATAACACAGGCACCATTGCTAAATCAGCTTCCTCAACCACTATCTTACCAAATCTTACTTTTGATTTTACACCTGATTACACACAGGAGCCAACAGTAACTACACCACCCCCTAATCAACAGTTTAATATTACTAACCTGTTTTACTGGAACAATATTATTCATGATGTTTTATATAATTATGGGTTTGATGAAGTGGGTGGTAATTTCCAAACTAACAACTTAGGGCGTGGTGGTGCCGGTAACGATCATGTTTTAGCCGAAGCACAGGATGGAAGTGGTACCGACAATGCAAATTTTTCTACTCCTGCTGATGGCAGTAGCGGAAGAATGCAAATGTATCTTTGGGTTACGCCTACTCCGGATAGGGATGGTGATGTGGACAATGGTATTATTGCTCATGAATATGGACATGGAGTAAGTAACCGGTTGACCGGTGGGCCGGCTAACGCAAGTTGCCTCGGTAATAATGAGCAAATGGGCGAAGGATGGAGCGACTACCAGGCTTTAATGTTTACCCAGGATTGGTCAACTGCAACTTTAAGCACAGGTTTTAACAGTCCCAGAGGAATAGGAACTTATGCACTTAACCAGCCAACCTCAGGCCTAGGTATAAGGCCAGCCAAATATTCTACTGATCTTGCAGTAAATAATTATACGTATACAAATTTGCCGTCGATGGCTATTCCGCATGGAGTAGGTTTTGTCTGGTGTACAGTTTTATGGGATATGACCTGGAATATCATTAACCAGGTAGGTACTATCAATCCAAATATTTATGATGCGGCCGGGGGCGGTGGTAATAATATTGCATGGAAGCTGGTCATGGAGGGTATGAGACTACAGCCCTGTAGTCCAGGTTTTATTGATGGCAGAAATGCAATTTTGCAAGCTGACCTTAACCTGTATGGCGGAGCTTATCAATGTGCTATCAAAGAAGCATTCAGAAGAAGAGGTATGGGTGATGGTGCTTCCCAGGGTTCATCAAATAGTATATCGGACCAGGTGACCAGCTTTGTGCTTAACCCTTCAGTTGCATTAACAGTAGGTGGTGTTACCCAGGTTCCTGAAGCACAGAATATATCTTATACTAAAACAGTAAGTACATTATGTACAACAGCTTTAACCAATTATATACTGACTGATACATTACCCACTAATGTATCTTTTGTAAGTGCAACAAATGGTGGTACTTATAATAGCGGAAACAGGGTTGTGAGCTGGGTAGTTAACCAGTCAGCAAATACTACAGTTAATTATAATTTTGTAGTAAAAATAAATTCAGGAGCATATTATGTGCCTGTAAATTATATTAATGAAACTGTTGCCGGTGCTACTATACCTGCATCATGGACAACAACAGCCACACCAACCAGTAATTTGTGGACGGTATCTGCTGTACAAAGCCATAGTGCACCAAACTCATTCTTTACATCAAATCTCATTACAGTTAATGACCAGTTGCTGGCAACAACCAATTCAATGACCCTGCCTGCTTCACCGTTGAAATTAACCTTCTGGGGATATATCAATTCAGAATCAGGCTGGGATGGTGGTGTGGTAGAGATAAGTACCAATGGTGGTACTAACTGGAGCGATCTTGGTACTTATATTACATCCGGTAAATACAATGGTACTTTAGGTACCAGCAGCAATCCTTTATCAGGAAGATCAGCATTTACAGGTAACAGCGCCGGATTTGTACAAACAACAATTAACCTGGCATCTTATGCCGGCCTTTCAAACATAAAATTCCGTTTCCGTTTTGGATCCGATGCAAGCGTTAATGCAGTGGGTTGGTATGTAGATGATATTCTGTTGCAGGATGTAGCTCATGTAGATATGAGGAGTAGTTTATTCAATGCATCAAGTGTGAGAATAAATTTTTCAGATACCACAACCATTATTTTACCTCCGCTCCCGCTACCTGTGCTGCTCACTTCATTTACGGCAACTGCAAAAGAAAAAGGGAAAGCGTACTTAGAATGGTTTACGTCAAGTGAAAATAATAATAAAGGATTCCAGGTAGAACGGGCAGTAGATGTGGCCAATGGTAATTATACATGGAAAAATATAGGATTTGTGAAAGGCACTATAAATTCAAATACAACTACACGTTATTCTTATGATGATGAACCAACAGGAGGCAAAAGATTTGTTTATCGCTTAAAGCAAATTGACTTTGACGAAAACTTCAAGTATAGTGATACCCGGCTTGTTGTTTTTAAAGACCTTGCTTATGAGTTATACGCCTGCTATCCGAACCCGGTGAGTGATGTGGTGAACATTAAGTACAGGATACCGGAAAATAATTTCGTTCAACTCGGGATCTTTGATCATGCAGGTAAACTTATAAAGAGGCTTGTAAGTGAAAATAAAGAAGAAGGAATTTACCAGGTAAGTTTTGCAACCGGTAATTTACCATCAGGAGCATATTTTTATAAGCTGGAGTCCGGTAGTTTTTCTGAAACAAAACGATTTACAATTGCAAGATAAAATTTGAGATGCTGTTTGGCATGATTCCGGTTCATACTAATATGAACCGGAATCATTATTTTTAAACAGAATCCTTTGCTTTTTTTCTCTTTCTTGATTTAGCGAAAATATATTCCCGGTGCTTTACGCCCCAGTTACGCAGTTCAGTAATTACATGTTCAAGTGTGCTGCTGTAAGGCGTAAGTTCGTATTCTACACTAACCGGTGAAGTAGCATACACCGTACGTTTTACAAATTCGTTCATCTCCAGGTCTTTCAATTCTTTGGAAAGTATCTTGGGTGTAATGCCTTCCACTTTCCTTTGCAGTTCTTTAAACCGCAAAGGCCCTTCCGAAAGGGTTTAGTTATGAAGTATTTTATTTTCTTTATTGATATAAAATACTTTATCGCCTTTTATAACCCTTGCTTCATTATCAATAAAATTATCTGTAAAATCATATTGCGGATTAATTACCCAATTGGCTTGTTTATCAATATATCCCCAGTATCCTTTGGAATTGGCCGCAGGAGCCATCCCTTCGGTAAAATTCCTTGCATTGGAAAACTGGTATTTGATCACAAGTGCTCCGTTATGGTCAATATATCCATAAGAACCACCTTGTGAAACCGCTGCAAAGCCATTGGAAAAGCTTGATGCATCTTCAAAAATTGCTTCAGTAATGGCTTTACCTGTACTGTCAAAGTACATCCACTTATTCTCTTTTTTAACAGCTACCAGCCCTTCGTTGAAAGTAAGACCATCATTGTATTCCAATTTGATGATCTCGTTTCCTTTTTTATCTGCGTATCCAATTTTTCCACTCTTACCTACTTTTGAAAGTCCGCAAATGCACTCGTCAACAAAATCATAATTCTTTTCCCATTTTTGAGCCTGAAGCCCCAATGCCGGAAATACAAAGAGGAGAAGGCATAAATTTTTCATAACAAAATATTTTTGATGAGATTAATTATTTGTTCTTTTAAAAATAAGTTGGGGAGCTTTAAAAAAAGATGACACATATTACTGCTTCAGATGATTTTTATTAGGTTATAAGGCTGTTATTTTTAAGATCTGTTCTCTGTTGAAAGAATGCTATTTCAAATACCGATTTTATTTTTTATTTTGTTCATCTAAACCAAAACTTATTGTATGAAAAAAATGATCATTGGCGCCCTGGTAGGTGGCATTATTCTTTTTGCCTGGCAATTCCTCACATGGGGCCCATTAAACCTTCACGAGGCACAGCAAAAGTATACTCCTAAACATGACAGCATCCTTTCTTACCTGGGAACCCAGTTCAGCGAAGATGGCGCTTATTTTATGCCAGGCTTCGCACCAGGCACTTCAAGGGATGAGATGGAAAAGCAAATGAAAGACATGGTAGGCAAGCCCTGGGCACAGGTAGTTTATCATAAAAGTATGGAGGGTATGAACAAGATGTATATGAACATGGGCCGCAGCCTGCTGGTTAATATTTTCATTATATGGCTGCTTTGTTGGTTGCTTGTTAAAATACCTTCACCATCGTTCGCTACAGTTTTTATTGGTACTCTTGGTACAGGCCTGATTGTATTTCTTCATGCGCCATATACCATGCATATATGGTATGGTAGTTTCGATCTGATGGCTCACTTTACAGATGCCTTGGTAAGCTGGGGTGTTACCGGCCTATGGCTGGGCTGGTGGCTGAGGAGATAAAGAAATAAAATTTTAGCACAGAAATTAAATAATTAACAGGCAGGATTTAACCCTGCCTGTTTTTATTACGATCTCCATTTTATACTTCCTTCTTCACTCTCTTTAACACGAAATTTTACGATCTTAGTGATAAGGGCTAATGGCAATGGCTTATTCAATGGAAACTGAACAGACCCTGAAGCCGTTTTATATTTTGATAGATCTTTTGCAAAATCTTTTATTGCCGAAGGCATGGGATAGAATCCGATATGCTGTTTGAACACGGCAAAGGTTACCAGTATTTTTTGATAAGAATAAGCAGGCATTCTCCACTTCAGGCTTTCAGTTGCACCCGGTGCTGCTTTGCGGATACAGGCATGTAGTTGCAGCAATTTCTTTTGCGTATCAATTGGTGCTGCATCAATATATTCTTCAATGCTGGTTGGTTTTATTTTTTTGATGAGCATGAAATATTTTTAATGATAACAAAATACAACTTACTTACAACCCTTCATTCGAAATGCACCAATCTTAGTTGAATAACTCTTTGCTTCTTTTTTTAAATAATCACCTACATACCAGATAGTGCAATCATCACCGGGGTCTATAGCCGTTTGTGTATAATCCTCCCAACGAAGTGTATTTGCTTGTGCCGCTTCTCCTTTAACTAAAATAGTTTCATTCAATGTAAGCATACCTAATTTATCTTTTGAAAGCCTGCCTGCAAAACGTTGGCCCGGAAAATCATTCGGCCCCCCAAAAGAATAACCAATACCAATATTCCCTTTCTTATCAATGGCCGGACTTGCCATCCAGCGGTAATTGCCTTCAGGTGCATAAGTGCCTTGCTGAAATAAATTTACATCGCCTGTTTTATTTACACGGAACTCATACCATCTCACTCCACCTCCTCTGGCAGTTGTATTAACTGAATGTACCGCAACAATTGATTCCCTGTCTCCTATTCTCCGGTAAACCAAACGTGCCATTATCTTATCTCCCTGTGCATCTAATCTTTGTTCTGTTCCAGGCTGGGGAACAGACTTAGTCAACTGTCCATCACTTAAATAATGATAAGGTTCAACCTGAATTTTTATTGGGCCTTCTAATTTTGTTTTGGATGGATCCTGCCAGTCAACATGATATTTCCAAACATAGATGCCATCGTCTTCAAATATCTTTTTTAATTGCCAGCCGCCGGTAGCCATCATAATATTTGGTGCGCCTGCTGGGGGTAATTGTTTTCCATCCAGGTCGGCATTGATGATAAAGTTTACATCTTTAACAATAAAAGATTGTTCTGTGGCATCTTCTCCTTTCAACATTTTATTTCGGTCAACTACATAAGCATGACGTTCGGTTACTTCATCGCCGGTACTGGTAGTTGTATAGTATCCGTCGGGCCAAACTGCCGGGCGTGGATAATCAGGAAATAAATCCCTTTTAAATTCATAACGATAATACGGGCCAAATGGATCAGCACTTGTGCTTATGGCATAACACATACAAAAACTCCCTGTTGTATCTCTTCCACGGGCTTGCCTTGCACCTGCATTACGACTTGTATCGGGTGGAACATAAGGTGGTTGAAAAAGTGCAACAGCATCTCCGGGTTGTACTAATTTTTCTGTTAAGCTATCATTGCGTAATGCTGCTTTACGAAAAGTAGGCATCACTATCAGCCAGCGGTCAGCAAGTTGATCATACCGCACAACAGCATCGCCATTATTTATTTTTTCGCAGGGCCCGCCAAAGCCACGAAAAAAATTAGCTGTACGCACTGGCCCGTAAAGCACGCCACCACTACTATCAAAGCGTTTTCCTTTTTTTGTAAAGATGGCCATCATGGAGTTAACTGTTTGAACAATATGATCAGGGCCAACGGCCAATGAATTATCTGATGGGTTACGCAGGGTAGTAACTCCCTGCGGCCCTGTAAATCCAACACCCAACCCATCAAAACTTTCAACAAGCTTTGCCGCAGGCTTATCACCAAAATAAGTTTGTTCAATTGAATTAAAAGATGATTGTTTTTTTTCAGCAGCAGTTTTTTTTATTAGCAAGCCTTCCGAAGTTTTTAAAACTTCGGAAGGCTGTTGTGCAGGAATTGTATTTAACAAAGAAAGTGGCTGAGAAATATCATGCTTTGTTGATGTGTTTGATTTTTCTGTGTTAACCACCTTATCAGTTTGGGAGTAAACATTAATAGCTGATAAAACAGCGATTGTTAATGGAAGTGTATTGATAAACTTCATTGCTGTTAATTTTAAAATTGTAAAAAGGAAGGTAACCGGGTTAATGAAGTTACCGAAAAAATACCCTCTTCACGATATTTCCGAAAAAATACAATCTCCTATCTTTCAAAAAAATAAGTATGAAAAAGAATGTATGGTTCATTATATGTTTTTTATTCTTTGCGATGGTTGTAAAAGCACAGGATCCAAAACCCCGGGACCTGGTAGAAAAATACTGGATCGGGCTCTCTGAACAGGATGCTAACTTTACCAAAAGCGGCAAAATTCAGTTGAAGCAAACGATGAAGCTTACGCTTAACAGCGATAACACTGTTTATGGAACCTCTACCACCAAAATGACACTGGATGGTGTTTGCTATTCCAACAGCAACGAGATATCGGGTACTTTCTATCCGTCCACCTGGTCTGTTTATATTAAAGACGGCAGTACAACCAGCGCCGATCCATTGCCTAACGGACTCAAGTGGTGTAAGGGCTTTGGCACTTTAACTTTTTACAGGAATCAAACTCATCCCGGCTATTATCTTTTCAGGGGAGAAGTTACTGATGATTGTGGTGGCAAAACTGTGGTAGAATTCTCTGATTATCCTTATTAGTTTTTTTTCGGTTTTTCTTATAGCAACTAACACAGGAATAATAAATGAGCAGGCAGTATTTCAATTTCCAATTTTTGTGCTTCGCCATATTCCCCATCAAGATGGTACTGCATGACCGTACCGGAT
>JBDTUK010000028.1:0-6037 GCA_040007795.1 Ferruginibacter sp. | reverse complement strand
AAATCAATCACAGGTGATAAAACAGAGGGAGTGGTTCACTGTCTTTTTAAAAACGAAACAGATCTGTCTATTCATTATTTATTTTTCAATAATAATTTTCTTACCTGGGTATTAACGGATCATTGAATGGTTCTGTTTAATGGATCCTGGTTGAGCAGATCCCTCATTGCGGAATAGAGTTCCGGGTATGACTGGTTCATATCTGCAGGTTTTTCAAAAAACATTTCCGCACTCTCCGCCCAGAACTCCTGGGTGTTTTTCAGTCCATATTCAGAGAACAGATCATAGCCAGGTTTTTTCTCCTGTTCAAAAATCTTATTGGCCGTCATGTTATACCGGGGGAAATCCGTCAGAAAACCTTTGTCAATATTTTCTTTGCTGATGAAGTTCTGGTAATAATAGGCATGGGCCATTTCGTGCAGGCCAACATTCTGTCCGTCATCAGGATAAAGGAACCCCTCTAAAAAATGTTTCCATGAAATATTAATGCTGCGGCCCGATACATTGCCTTCCAGGAAACCGGTAGGGGAGTTGGAATGCACAAACTCTTCAGGATAGAAATGTATGAATTCGAATTGTGGTAAAAGAAATTCTTTGAGGCCAAAGGAGAATTGAATGGCAGCGGCGCTGATAAGCACAGGCATTTCAGTAAAACCCCTGATGTCATGGGTTTTAAAGGCTTTTGTTTTCATAAACGCCTTGATCCGTTGCAGGAATTTATCTTTTTGTGGCGGGTTTAAAGAGGTATAAAAGGGAAAACGTTTATCGAGGATACTTATAATTTTTTCATCGTTGATCTTTAGTTCATCACCATAATAGCAATGCTCTTCAATATCCGCATTACCATGAGCTATCTGGTCTTCCCATTCCTTATTACTTTCTTTTGATGTGGTGAAAAATCCAAGTATCGTAAGAAACCCAAACACAATTGCTGCAGGCCATACTGCGTAATACAGGCTTAGTAAAAGAGAAATGCCGAAAACAGATAAGACCTTTATCCTGGTTGTATTCATTCATTTCAGTTTTCGGATGTTAAAGTTCCTTCATCTGTTCCATCCAGCAGCGGAATATCACTAATTGATGCTCCGGCAATTCCTTTTACAGAACCATACATACCGCTGGTGCTTATCAAAACTTTTTCCAGTTGTTTCTCTCTTTCCTTCCATATCTTTTCCATCTGTATTCTTTCTTTAGTAATGGATTGTTTCATCGCCATAAAACCTTCGGCTATCGCTTCAATTTGTCCACGAAATTCATTGCCTGTGAGAAAATCATAAAGCATTTGCATTTTATCGCCCTTGCCTTCCTGTGCTTTTTGTATTTCATATACTTTAATGATACCATTTCGAAGTAAGTGAGCAACACTGCCTGCTTCATTAAAATTGCAGATCCATATTCCTTCTTTTTCTCCAAAACGATCCATGTCTTTTGGAAAAGTTTGTGTTACCAATATAGCCACATCAGCTCCTGTATTTCTTTTATCTGCTTTTAATTTATCTACCCAGTTATTACTCCAGCCCTTTGTACGTTTGCTTTCATAAATGATTTTTCCGCAGATAGTGCCACTATTATTTCTCACTGTTTGAATACAATCGGCACCTTCCACACCCTTACCAACTTCTTCAATGAGATCAAAAGGAAAATTTTCTTTCAGAATTTCTTCCAGTAAAACCTCCTGGCTCTCACCTTGCAGCTGCATACTACCCTGTTCGCTTTTTCGCTTCAACTCTTCAATTAACTTTTGCTGCTGCTCCATCTGCAGTTTGAATTCTTTTGTCTTCAGGTCAAATAATTCCTGTTCTCTTTTAATGGTGCTGTCTTCAATCTCTTTTCGTTTTTCCAAAAAACGCTTCTCCAGTTCCATTTCAAAATTCTTCTGTTTTTCTTCCAGTGCAGATTTATCTCTAAGTAATTCCAGTTCTTTTTTCTGCAGTTCCTGCAGTTGCTGTGTCTTTACCCTGGCGTCGTCTTCCATTACTTTCAGTTTGGCAGCTATCTCTTCACCTGCCTTTTTGTGGGCGGAGGTCTCTATGGCGGTCTTTTGTTTTTCAAATTCCTCCTCTTTTTTCTTCTGCCAGTTCAGCATTTTGCCACGCAGTTCCTTCTCCACCTCATTTTTGAGGCTTTCGTTCAGTTCAAACTGGTGACCGCAGTTGGGGCATGTTATTTCGTTCGGCATCTTCTTCTATTTTAATACGGGCTACAAATTAATTAATAAAAATCCGTTTTCGAAGAAATAATAGGATCTGGAATTGCTTTAGTTTAAAGTAAAACTTTTCAGTCACTGGTTTATGACCTTCTCATCGTAAACAGCTGTAAGCATATATGCAATGAATATAGGGAGCCCCTCTGTCATTAACTCCGTAGTAGTCATATAAAATAGGGTATGTAAATCCTTAAAATAGGGAAGACCCCTTAACCCTCTGCAGTGGGCAAGATGCAGTTTTGCAGTATCAAATCATTCATTAACCAAATCAATTCTTAAAAATGAAATCTTTTGCTTTATCGCTCTTTATCGGTGTATTTCTATTCAGCTGTAAAAAACAGGATGCAGAAAATAAAAATACCACCGCCCTGGATCACTACACAGGGCTCAGCAACGCTACTATGGAAGAACTGCGAAATGCCCGGACAGCCACACAGTATTACCAAAGTGTAGACACTGCGATCGCTCGTGGCTACCACGATATCGGGGTTGATGTGGAAGAAATGGGGCATCATTACATGAAAGCGGGTTTAGTAGACAGCGTGTTTGACCTGACTCAACCCGAACTCCTGGTATATAACCGTGATGCGAATGGGAATGCTTACCTGGTAGCGGTGGAATATGCTGTTCCGCTCGACAGGCCAAGGCCCGAAGGGTTTACCGGCAGTAATGATGTATGGGATGGCAATGCTAATTTTAATCTCTGGTTGCTTCATGCATGGGTGTGGGCTTATAATCCAAACGGGGTCTTTAACCCGACCAATCCTGCCATTCATCTTCATTAATACAATAAGATGAAAGCAATAATATTTTGAAACGCTTTTAAATAAAAGGCCCCGACATTTGTCGGGGCCTTTGTGCCCGAGACTGGATTCGAACCAGCACACCGTTTCCAGTGCCACCACCTCAAGGTGGTGCGTCTACCAATTTCGCCACCCGGGCAATAAGTTTGCAAATGTAAAAGTTTAAAGGAGCATAAAAAAAATAAAAGCTTCTGATAAATAAGATAGTCCCCTTGTGGCTTAGAGCTTGCAGCTACTTCTTCAATACAACTCTAAACGTAGTTCCTTTTCCGGGCTCTGAATTCTTTACAAATAATTCTCCTTTGTGATACTGTTCAATAATACGTTTGCATAAAGTTAAACCAAGTCCCCAGCCCCGTTTCTTTGTAGTGAAGCCGGGTTTAAAAACCTTAGCAATATTTTGTTTGCTGATGCCCTTGCCCGAATCAGTCACATCTACAATAACCTGTGCTGTTTCATTTTTTATGCTAACGTTAATATTGCCTTTACCTTCCATAGCATCCAAACCATTTTTCAGTAAATTTTCTATCACCCAATCAAACAGGGGGCCGTTGTTCATTGCCTTTATTTCTTTTTCGCCATTGGTATCAATAGTAAAACTTACTTTATCCGGTGATCTTCTCTTAATATAGTTTACCATGTTCTCTACCTGGGCTACAATATCATTTTCTTCAAGCTGTGGTGTGCTTCCTATTTTTCCAAAACGGTCACTTACTAATTTTAACCGGTCAACATCTTTGCTCATTTCCGGTACAATTTTTTCCATACCTGGTGTTTCTTTCAGCATTTCAACCCAGCCCTGTAAAGAAGTGAGCGGTGTACCTAATTGATGAGCTGTTTCCTTTGCCATACCGGCCCATACCTGGTTTTGTGTTGATTTGTTCCTGGTGGAAATAGTAATTAAAGTAATGATGATAAACAGCGCCACAATAAATAACTGAACCATGGGGTAGTAGCGCACCTGTTTTAATAAAGATGACTCACCATAAAATACACGGATGGTCTGCAGGGAATCATAAGGATTTTTCCAAACGATGGGGGCGTTTAATTTTTTAAACTCTTCCAGTTTGTCACTTAAATAAGATTTATCCCCTGCTATTTGTACCGAATCCAGGTTACGATAGTCCATGATGCTGTCTTTTTCAGTAATCTGTATCATAGGAATATCCTTACTGTTCTCTGTTAGTACCCTGCTTGCTAAATTTATTTCGGTCTTAGTTGAATTGGCAATATCTTTTGTTGCATCTACCCACTGCTCAATTTTTATTTTTTCTTCAACGGCAATTTTTTTAGCCAGGTGATTGGAATAAAATATGGTGCCGGTTACAATAGCTATTGCAACAATTGCTAAAACGGTTCGCCAGTTAAGTAAGGCATTAAACATGGAGTAAAAATAAGAAATAAGTTAAGAGTTATAAGTTATAAGTTATGAGTATGTTTGTGTATTGCATATTTGTAGCTGATAAAAATGACACAACCCTTAGTAGCCATTGTTATTTTAAACTGGAACGGCAAACAATTTTTAGAAAAATTTCTGCCTTCAGTAACTGCATCTGCCTATCTGAATAAAAAAATAATTGTTGCTGATAATGCATCAACTGATGATTCCCTTATTTTTTTGCAACAACAATACCCGCAGGTACAGATCATTCAAAATAACATCAACGGAGGTTTTGCAAAAGGATACAACACTGCTTTAAAACAGGTGCAGGCCGATTATTATGTTTTATTGAACAGCGATGTGGAAGTTACTCCCGACTGGATTGGCCCGGTGATCGAATTAATGGAATCGGATATTTCCATTGCAGCCTGCCAACCAAAAATATTGGCTTACGATAATAAAAATAGATTTGAATATGCCGGTGCCTGTGGCGGATGGTTGGATAAATTTGGCTACCCGTTTTCGAGAGGCAGGGTGTTTGATGAATGTGAGAATGATACCGGGCAATATGATATGGTGCAGCCATGTTTTTGGGCAAGCGGTGCAGCTTTTTTTGTAAGGCCATCTGTTTATCATGAATTAAAGGGATTGGATGAATTCTTTTTTGCACACCAGGAAGAAATTGATCTTTGCTGGCGTATGCAACTGGCAGGGTATAAAATTTATGTGCAACCTGCATCAGTTGTATATCATGTTGGCGGTGGTACATTGCCAAGAGGAAACAGCCGCAAAACCTATCTCAACTTTCGCAACAACCTCATCATGCTGGCAAAAAACAGTTCATTAGGCACTGCGCTTTGGAAGATACCGTTCAGGATGTTACTTGATTCAATATCAGCATGGCGTGGTTTATTGAGTGGTGACAGCGGATATTTTGTAGCCATATTTAAGGCACATCTTCATTTTACAGGATGGATATTCCGGAACAGGAAATACTCTGTCTTCCCTGTAAAAACAGGTGGGAAACTGAATGGCTGGTATAAAGGTTCGGTTGTTTGGGCTTATTTTATACAAAAGAAAAAAACCTTTTCAGAAATTGTGGGTAACAAATAAGTTTTTTTGGGTTTGAGCCCTTATTTTTGCACAGCAAACTATAATACTATGAGCCAGGAAGTTATAGACAACAGTCATAAAGATTTTACACATAACTGGGTATCCACGTCACGTTTTATCTGGTTTTGCCAGGTTTTTTTAGTGATTGCTTTTATTTTGGGAGGCTGCTACAATTTATATACCCACCGCTATAAGGGTAAGCCAAATGTAGAAGTGCCGTCAAACACCTTGTACAACCCGACTTACAAATAAAATTTTTATAGTAACAGTGCAACGCTTATTTTTGCCCTCCGAAAAATAGGTAAGTTCTTTATATAAATTATTCCACCTTCGCTACCACCTTCGTTAAAACTAGGGTGGTTGAAAAAGCTACGGTGGATAAATGCGGAAGTAGCTCATTTGGTAGAGCATCTCGCCTTAGGCGAGACCAAGGTCGGGGTGACCGGTTCGAGTATAAAATAAAGTTCTTAATTAATAATTGCGGAAGTAGCTCATTTGGTAGAGCATCTCGCCTTAGGCGAGACCAAGGTCGGG
>JBDTUK010000027.1:0-14331 GCA_040007795.1 Ferruginibacter sp. | reverse complement strand
CTCATATAATTGGAAGGTATTCCCCTGTTATATCTTACATTAAATTCACTGGCTGCAGTAAGATTAGTTAATGCAACTGTTCTTTCATACGTTGTATTACCTGCCGGAAATATAAAATCTGTATTGCCTAATTTTTTAACCCAGCCATTTACATGTCGGGTATCACTACTGCCTGAATAAGAAGAACCGGATTCATATATCATGTAACTGGGTGTGGCAGAAGTAGTGATCATGCCTGCTGTATATGTATGTGCACCGCTTACGCTTAAGTTATTATTTAAGGTGATGCCTGCAGCATTATTGGTTTCGAGATTAAAAGTTTTAAAAACCTGTGTGCCATTGATCGCCTGGGCACTGGTTCCGTTCAGGTATAATGTTCCGGAACCGGCAGACATAGTGGATTGACCATTGCTGATATTATTTATTAAATATAAGTTTCCGTTATTTAGCAGTACGCCAGATGAACTATTGGTAAAATCTGCAAATCCGGTTATTGATACACCCGGATGAATTTGAAGGTTTCCGCTGTTAGTAATACCAACCTGGCCATGTGCAGTAACTATAATTCCCAGTAAAGCTATTGATATAATTTTTTTCATAGAGACTCTTTAAATTGTTTGAAAAAGAGATTGATTTGATCCATGAGGATTATTGGGTATTTACAGACCATTGAATGTCCTGAATTGTTATTACTTTCAAGGTACTTGTTGCATTTGAATAATAGATCTCGAAATAATCGCCGGGAGCTATATCCGCTAAATATCCAATAAATGAAAATTGAAAGGGTAAATTTGCCGATGATACCCTGAGTGTTGTTTCACCATACCGTATTGCGGAATTCCCGTTTTTCACAATGGCAAATGATACGTCCTGGTTAGAGCTGTTTATCGAAAGATTGCCCGCAACATTTACCACTGCGTTTCTCCTGTTAGCAGGCTGGTAGGTTATTTTGTTGTTTGCTATGGTCCATTTGCAGGTTTGAGAAAATGTGTTTGCACCCCAATCGGCTTTATACCATGTATTTTGGGTAGTTAAGGTTTTAGTTGTTGCACTATTTATAACATTAATAAAACAATTCGGTTTTTGATCGCCCATACCGGCATTATTTATCAAAAAAGCATTGGCATCTCTTCCGTCCGATCTTGTAAAATCAAAACCTTCAATATATTTTCCGGTGTTATTCCATAAATTACCGGTAATAGAAATACTGGTGAATCCCGTAAACGTGGCTGGCTGGTAAAGTATAGCTGTGTCGGTTGCTGTAGCATTATAATATCCTCCCGAAGAAAGTTGTATGGTTGCTGCAGAACCCTTACTTAAATTTATTCCATGCTTACAACTAATAAAATCTGTTTCGGCAACCTTTACAATAACACCAGCCACATTGCCGTGAACCAAAATGCCATTTTTTTGAGCATTCGATATATCCGTTTCAAATACCCAAAGCTCGGCATTGGTTGAATCTAAAATGGTATTATAAAACCTGTCAAATGAGCAATCTTTCACTTCATTATAGGTTCCGCTTCCTATAAATCTTATAGCATCTTCACCTGCTGCTGTTCCATAATTGGTAAGGGTTGTAGCATCAAAATTCAGCATTTTAAAATAAGTTTCTGACGAACAACGAAACATAGGTTTACCTGCCAGGCCAGATGCTGCATTTATGTTAGCTGTGCCATAAGAATTTCCCTGTATGGTTAATGAATAAGGTAAATTGATATTGATGGTATTGGTTATATCATAAGACTCATCCCCAAATTTTATTACTGTTGGCCCAACCATATGTACATTTAGAAACTCAATGGCCTCAGTAATGGTTACCCAGCTACTTTGGGCATCCACTTCCATCTGGTGCAGGTTTGGCTTTTTAGCATTATTAATAATCCAGCTCCCCCCGGATGCTATAAATGTTAAAGCAACATTTTTAGTTAAATTCACATTTGCTGCTCCATCTATTGTAGCAGCGCCATTTCCATTAACGATTACCAGGTCGGTGTGTGAACCTATATTTTTTACAGATATGGAAAGGCCATTATCTGCCGCGGTAACAACAGGTAATGTAATTGTTATATCATTGCTGGCAACTACATACGATTCTGATTTAAGTAAAGTTGCATTTGCAGTTTTGGTTACAAGAGTTTTATTTCCATTATCAAATTTTTTCCATTCGCTGCCATTCCAATAATAATAACCATCTATTAAAGTGCCTCCGGTGCTGAATACAAGCATTCCGGCAGGTACAGTGCCTGTAAGCGGTGTAACAGAACTTAAACTGTTTAAAGCCACCCTTGGCGGAAGGAATCCCTTGTTGGTACTTTCTAACTCTAATAAAGAATTGGCGTCAATGGTGCCGGGGTTGTTTCCTATTTTAACCTGTGCATTTACAAACAGGGAAAGTATCATGATAGGAATAAGTAATAATTTTTTCATAGTTGGATTATTTTTTAAGAACCGGATTATTAGATAATTTTTGAATTATATTTTTTAATTGTGATCACCATTCAGTATTTATACCGATTATAAAATTTCGATTATTGCTTAGTGGGCTGAAAACATATATAGGAATAGTAATTTTTTTCAGACTAAATGCAACTAATATTCCATACTCTGCTTCAGGGTTTCTTTTATATATTTTGGTTAATTGTGTACTCAATCCAGTGTAAAACCATTTTACAGGCTGATACCCTATTTCGGTCCAGTTAAAAAAGAAATTTTCAGTAACCTCATCTTTACTTATTGTGTATTGTGTTTGCATTGAGATATACAATTTTTTATAGTCAGCATCTACGTTTAATGCTATTGAGCCGCCATTGAATTTTCCAAATACAATACCCAGCATAGGCTTAACGGAATAACTGATCGTTTTTTCATCACTAAAATTTTTGCCCACATAAACTGATGCTGTATTCCTGTCCTCATAATTATATCTCATTTCGGTATATAACCCGTTCTTCCCCAAATGATGCACTACAGGCATCCATACATAGGCATCCCGGCTGCTGAGTAAATTATAATTCTCAAAACCGTTTTTATCCTGCGCCTGTACATCAGGCAGCATCATAATGTTCCAGGTGATAATCAATAAGGTCTTCTTCACTTTCAACTATGGTTATTTTTGCATTTTGAATTTTTTCGTACAATGAGATCTCTTTCAGAAAAGGGTTCCAGTAAAATATCAGCCGTTCAATGGGTTTCCATAAAATTACCCAGCTAAAAACGTCAATCGCATTGCTGAACATAGAATGGATCCTGTGGTCCTGTCCAAATAGTAATGGTAATACACCCTGGCAAAACATCACAATTGCAATGCTTATAAATAAGAGGGTATAATTTTTTCTTTTAAACTTCCGGAATTCAGTTTCTTTCAACGTTCTTTGAATTTTAAAGTGCCGGCGTATGGTTTTTATGAGGGGATCTATCATAAACCGCATAGTGCCTGTTTCGCAGCAAAAAACCTTAAAATCAATAGTGCTGTACCTGCCAGCGTTTGCAATGGAGGTATCGAGATAATCTTTAAACTCCTGGCCCAGTTGCCTCTTATCTAACCTTGCCGGATCATGATGATTAAAATAATCGTTTATACTATTTGAATCAATCTTGAGGCAGATGCTGATCTTTTGAGTTGCAGAGTTGCGCATGTTAGGGTTTTGATATTGGTATGCTGTATTTTACAAGAATCAAACGGGATTTAGCTCAACATAGTACAGGGAGCTTTATAGTAAGAATCACAATTCTAATGTAGAAGAAACCCCACCTTATCTGGAAATGTTTGCATTTAATTTTGATCTGGAATTTTTCGATCTTAGAAAAAGCAGACAACATAATCAGATGTACTGGATTTTTTTGTAACTTATAACCCAGTTAATCAATTTAACCGATGATCCGGTCACTTTATTTACCTTGATAAAAAATGCAAAAACAAGATTTTTTTATAAATCAGGCCAATGAAAATTTATCGGCTCGTACAGGTAAATACAATTCTATTTTGAACAGGCCGGTTATCCTCGGCGTTTCAGCTTTTGTTATTCTTGCTACTTTATTTACTGCACTTATTTATCAAAGGTTCCTGATCTTAAAGGAGGCAAAAGAAAAGGATGCCTATGATATGGTAAACAATGCCAAAGACAAATTGCAGGAAGTGCTGGCATATAGTCTTTCCGCTACTAAAACGCTTTCTTTCTTCATTGATAATAACGGCGTACTTAAAAATTTTGATTCGGTAGCTGCACAAATATTAAATGCCAATAAAGGAATAGATGCTTTAGAACTGGTGCCAGACGGCATAATCCAAAATGTATACCCTTTAAAAGGAAATGAAAAGGCCATCGGGTATAATATTTTAAAAGACCGGGCCAGGAATAAAGAAGCATATAAGACAATTGAAAAAAAAGAATTGTTTTTTTCGGGCCCCTTTGAATTGAAACAGGGAGGGATTGGTATTGTTGGAAGATTGCCGGTTTTCCGGAATAAAAAATTCTGGGGCTTTACTGCCGTAATTATTAAACTACCTACCTTATTGAAGGCAGCCCGTATAGATAGTATGGACAGGCATGGAAATTATTTTCAGCTTTCAAAAATTAATCCTGATACTAAAAAAGAAGAATTCTTTATTCCTCACCAACAAGAGATCTCACAGGATTATTCTATTTCTGTTGATGTTCCTGACGGTGAATGGAAACTCTCGGTGAAACCAGCCAAAGGTTACAGGGGTTTGGCTAATGTTTTTATACTTGGGTTATTAGGTTTTTTGATCTCAATTTTTGGCGGGTTATTTATTTTTAGTGTGGTAGGCAGGCCCAAAATGCTGAATGACCTGGTTAAAGAGCGTACCATGCAAATGAAAGAAAGTGAAGAAAAATTTTCGAGTGCCTTTCACTCAAATGTACTGGGATTTGCTATTTACGATGAAGATTTTAGAATAGTTGATATAAATGAACCTTATGCAGCTATTTTAGAGTCTGACAGAAATAATCTTATTGGTAAATCTTCTGATGAAGCAGGATTGATCAGTAAGATCAATATTGAAAAAAGGAAGGCTACCAGCGACGAAATTGAAGCACTACTTAATATGTACGGGCAACTTAGCAATTTTGAAACAGCGATTGAAACTAAAAGCGGTGAACCGGTTATCGTATTATTATCCATTGAGCAAATGGAATTGAATAATAAAAAGCACTGGCTGACTTCAATAATTGATATAACTGCAATGAAAAAAGCAGAACTGTTACTGAAAGAAAATGAAGAAAAATACCGTACACTTATTGAGCAGGCATCTGATGGTATAGTTATTACTGATCTGGATGGTAATATCCTGGAAGTGAATAATAGTATCTGTATCATGAGTGGTTATAGTGAGCAGGAAATGCTGGGCGAACACTTGTATAAATTTTTGCCTGCAGAAGATGCCACATTGAATCCGATACGGATCAACGAACTGATGCAGGGCAAAAGCCTGTTGTATGAAAGAAGGCTGTTAAGAAAAGACGGCAGCTCCCTGGATATAGAGGTCAATTCCAAGATGGCCAGTTCGCATACCCTGATTGGGTTTATAAGAGATATTACTGACCGTAAAAAAAATGATGAAACCCTGCGGTACCAGGCCCGGTTGCTTGAAAGTGTCTCTGATGCAATTACTTCGCTGGATATGAACCGTAAAATTGTTAGTTGGAATAAAGCCTGCGAAGAACTATACGGCTTTAAAGCGGAAGAAGTTTTTGGAAAAAGAATTCGGGAACTGGTAACTTTTGAATTTCCTTTTACAACAACAGAAGAAGTTTTTAAACAGGTTTACAGCGAAGGACAATGGAAAGGGGAATTTAATTTTATTCATCCAAAAACAAAAGTAAAGACATACCTGCTCAGCAGCCTTAGTGTATTAAAAAATAAAGCCGGTGATATTACTGGAATAATGTTAACCAGTAAGGATATTACTGAAAGAAAAAAAAGGGAAGAAGAAATAAACATATCGAATGAACGGTTTGAACTTATAGCACAGGCAACAAATGAAGCAGTATGGGATCATGATTTTAAAAAGAATGAAACCTGGGGCAATAAAAAATTGTATGATTTATACGGTTATGGATCCGAAACAGAGAAGATCAGTTTTGAAATGTTCCTGGAAAGGATACACCCGGATGAAAGAGATGATGTTGTAGTAAGATTAAGAAAAGCAATAGAAAACGCTGTAACTTCTTTAACAGAAGAATTCCGTTTTAAAACAACTACTGGTGAGTATAAGAATTTTTATGACCGTGCCTATATCAAATATGATGAAGGGGGAAAGCCCTTAAGAATTTTAGGTGCCATGCAGGATATTACAGAAAGGGAAAATACTAAAAGGGCCATAGTGGAAAGTGAAGAAAAATTTTCAAAAGCTTTTCATTCAAGCCTGTTAGGGTTGGCTTTATATGACAGTGATTTCAGGATAGTTGATACCAATAATGTTTATGCAGCTATTTTAGAATCAACTCCTGCCGAACTTATAGGTAAAACATCAGGTGAAGCAGGAATGGAAAGTAAAGTTAATCCTGCTAAAAGAACTGCCCTCGACCAAAAATTTGATGATATATTCAACACAGAAGGGCGGTTAAACAATTTTGAAATGGAGATTGAAACCAATAATGGGCAGTTGGTTACTGTGTTGGTATCAATGGAGCCACTTGAATTGAATAATAAAAAGTACTGGTTGACATCTGCGATGGATATTACGGATAAGAAAAAAGCAGAATTATTACTTACCGAAAGTGAAGAAAAATACCGCACCCTTGTAGAGCAGGCCAATGACGGTATTTTTATTGCAGACAAAGAAGGCCGTTTTTTAATCGTTAATTCCAGCGGCTATAATATGTCGCAATATTCACCCGAAGAATTAAAAAACATGAGTATTTATGATCTTGTTTTACCTGCTGATATAAAAAATGACCCTTTTCATTTTTCTGAAATGGCGGGTAACAAAGTGGCAAGAGCAGAAAGAAGATTAAAAAGAAAGGATGGGACATTGCTGGATGTAGAGGTTACTGCAAAATTCATATCAGGTAATCGTTTTCTTGCCTTTGTAAGGGATGTATCAGAATCTAAAAAAGCCGATAAAGCCTTACGTGAGAGCGAAGAGAGATACAGGGCACTGGTTGAAAACGCACCGGAAGCCCTTGTGGTAATGGACGTAAAAAAACAAAAGTTTATAAGTGTAAGTGAAAGTGCAACTAAGCTTTTCAAGATGTCTAAGGAAGAACTTTTAAAAGTTGGGCCAATAGAAGTAAGCCCCGAATACCAGCCCGAGGGAAGAAGATCATCTGAACTGGTAATGGAAAAGTTAGCTGAAGCTATGGCAGGAGGTAAACCTTCTTTTGAGTGGACGCACTGTGATAAAGCCGGAAACCTGGTTCCCTGCGAAATATGGCTGGTGCGCCTGCCTTCAGACAATGAAGTACTGATAAGAGGCAGCATAGTAGATATTTCCAAACGCAAACTTGCTGAAGAAGTGCTGCAGGAAAGTGAAAAGTTTTTAAAGGAAACGCAGTTTATAGCTAAACTGGGAACCTATACTTTAGATATTGCTTCGGCAAAATGGAAAAGCTCCGAGATACTCGATGAGATTTTTGGCATTGATACTGATTTTGATAAAACGTATGAAAACTGGCAAACTATTATTCATCCTGAGTGGCGGCAAATAATGACTGATTATTTTATACAGGAAGTAATAGGCAACAAAACAAAATTTGATAAAGAGTATAAAATCATCAGGATTAATGATAAGACAGAGCGTTGGGTGTATGGAATAGGTAATCTTAAATTCAATGATAATAATGAACCCATAACAATGGTGGGTACCATACACGACATAACCGAACGCAAAGAGGCGGAAGCAGTGATCTACCAGTCTGAACAAAAATACCGCCTGCTGTTTTATAATAACCCCTTACCTATGTGGATGTCAACCATACCTGATTTAGATATTATTGAGGTTAATGAAGCAGCCATTAAACATTATGGCTATACCAGGGACGAATTTATAAAATTGAATGCAAAAGATTTGCGCCCGGCAGAAGATGTGGAGCATTTTGTGGCCGAGGTTAAAAAAATGAAACAGGGCATTAATAACACAAGGGCCTGGCGGCATAAAAAAAAGGATGGAACCATCATTCATGTAGAAATATTCAGCCACGATATTATGTATGAAGGCAGACGGGTATGGCTTGGTCTTTCGAATGACGTTACCGGGAAATATAATGCGAGGGAGCTATTACAAAAATCGTATGAAGAGATCAGGCAACTGGCCTCCAATCTTCAAAGTATAAGGGAAGATGAAAGAACCAATATAGCCCGTGAGATACATGATGAACTGGGGCAACAGCTCACCGGTCTTAAAATGGATTTGCATTGGCTGTCACGCAAAATAAAAGATAAGGATAAGGAAATACATAATAAGATGAAGGAAAGCATAGAACTGATCAATGCAACTATTACCTCTGTCAGAAAAATTGCAACTGACCTAAGGCCCAGTATCCTGGATGATCTTGGCCTTATAGCAGCCCTGGAATGGCAGGGTGAGGAATTTGAAAAAAGGTCGGGTACAAAAGTTGAATTTATAAATCAGGTTGGCGATTTGCCGGTAAGGGCCGAGGTAGCAACAGGCATTTTCAGAATATACCAGGAACTGCTTACTAATATTGCACGTCATGCAAATGCCCGGTTGGTAAGCGCATCACTCTATACTGATGAAAAAACACTTTGGTTTAGTATTAAAGACAATGGGGTAGGATTTAATGCAGATACGATCGGCAATAAAAAAACACTGGGGCTATTGGGCATAAAAGAGCGTACCTTACTGATGGGTGGCACTTATGAAATAAAAACGCAAACGGGGGAGGGGTCAGAAACAATTATTTCTATCCCTTTGGAACTTATAAAATTTATGGGCTAAAAACCAGAGTATGTTAAGAATTTTAATTGCAGATGATCATTCAGTTGTACGTAAGGGCCTCAAACAAATCCTGCTTGATGAATTTCCGAATGCAAAAATAGAAGAGGTGGCAGATGCAGAAGAGCTGATAAAAAAAGTGATGCAGGGTAAATGGGATGTAGTAGTAAGCGACCTCTCGATGCCTGGCCGCAGTGGGTTAGATGCATTGCAACAGATAAAACTGAGTTTTCCAGATCTGCCTGTACTTATATTGAGTATTCATCCCGAAGAACAATATGCTTTACGGGCTTTAAAAGCCGGGGCTTCGGGTTACCTGAGTAAAGATACCGCCCCCGATGAACTGGTAAAAGCCGTACAAAAAGTGTTACTCGGAAAAAAATACATTTCGCAGTCAATTGCCGAAAAACTGGCCAATACATTTTCCTCAAATACCGATAAACAGCTTCACGAAAATCTTAGCAACAGGGAATTTGATGTAATGAAGCTTTTGGCCAATGGCAAATCAGTATCAGAAATTGCTGAAACACTTTCATTGAGCGTTACCACAGTAAGTACCTACCGGGCCAGGGTAATGACAAAAATGAATTTAAGATCCAACTCCGATCTTACTAAATATGCTATTGAGAATAAACTTATTTAGGGCAATCTTGTAGTATCAGCGCCACAAGATGGAAATATTCACAACTACATTTACACTTTTACCTAAGTCATAACTTGCGGTAAGTATAATTTTATGCCTCACACAAGAAAGCCGGCGAAGGTATTGTTGATAGTTGATAACTCATCATTAATCATTGAACGGTTGATTGTTATTCTATGTGAAGTAAAAATTGTACAGAAGATATTTACTGCAGCAGATTATGAAGGGGCAGTTGAAATTCTGAGCGGAAATAAAACAAATATAGTGTTGCTGGATATTCAATTACCTGGTAAGAATGGAATAGAGCTGTTGAGATTTATTGTAAAAAATTATCCTGACATTAAAGTAGTTATGTTGAGTAACCTGGTGAGTGAATATTATCAAAAGCTATGTAAAAAAATAGGAGCAGTTCATTTCATTGATAAATCAAAAGATTTTGATCATATCCCCGGGATTGTTACTGCTTTATGATGATAAGAATAAAGAGATTAAAAATAAATAAGAGATTACACTATGATTAACCCCTGGATTCTGAATGAGCCTTATAACTTAATGAAAAATCAACTTATCTGATTGTGTCCAATATCCTATGAATGCTGGCAAGCATGCTAAAATTAAACCGGAAAATTTCAATGAAGCCTGCTTTGTTGGAAATTTCCGGTTTTTAATTAGTTATATATCCTTTCAAAGGCAGCCTTGTATTTCTCCATGATCACTTTCCGCTTTAACTTAAGAGTAGGTGTAAGTTCGCCGCTGTCAATGGTCCATTCGTTGGGCAGCAGTTCAAATTTTTTTATCTGCTCTACGTGGTTAAAGAACTTATTAAAGGAGTCAACCAGTTCTTTATACAGGTCTAATACCTTAGGATTATGAACTGCATCTTCAATAGTTGTGAATTTTATTCCTTTGTGCTGCATCCACTCTTTTAAATTGGGCACGGAGGGAACAATTAAAGCGCCTACAAATTTCTGTTCGGCACCTACCACCATCATCTGCTCCACAAATGGCGACTCTTTTAATTTATTTTCTATGGGCTGGGGAGCTACATATTTTCCACCACTGGTTTTAAACAATTCTTTTTTCCGGTCGGTGATCTTTAAATATTTTCCATCTTCAAAAACACCAATATCCCCGGTGTGTAACCATCCGTCAATAATAGTTTCAGCAGTCAGGTCGGGCCTTTTATAATAACCCATCATTACACTGGGGCCTTTTACACATATCTCACCATCAGCTTCCAGTTTTACTTCCTGTCCTTTAATTACCAAACCAACGGTACCAAATTTTGTTCCGCCTTTGTATTGGCAATTAACACTTATTACCGGGCTGTTTTCAGTTGGGCCATATCCTTCATAAATAGGAATATTTGCAGCAGTAAAGATCCGTATCAATCTTACCTGGCAGGCAGCGCCACCGGTTACAATTAATTCTATATTATTTCCCAGCGCCTCCCGCCATTTACTAAAAATTAATTTGTTAGCCAGGGCCAGTTGAACATTATACCACAGGCCTTTGGATTTGATATTATCATATTCGTTTGCAAGCCTTACCGACCAATCGAATAATTTTCTTTTAATACCAGTAAGCTCTGCACCTTTTGCCATTATCTTTTCATACGTTTTTTCAAGCAACCTGGGTACAGTGGCAAATAAGGTTGGTTTTACTTCCTTTAAATTTTCAGCGATCGTGTCAAGGCTTTCGGCATAAAAAATAGAATAGCCGCTGGATATATAGATATAGCTCACCATCCGTTCAAAAATATGATTGAGCGGTAAAAAACTAAGCGCCCTTCCATTAATATCATCGTGAAAAGGAAAACTTTCTTTTGAATTAATAATATTGGTAACAATATTACGATGGCTTAACATTACGCCTTTGGGAGTGCCCGTTGTACCTGATGTGTAAATTATAGTAGCACAATGTTCAGCTAAAATAGAACGTTTGATCTCTTCTAATTTTGCAACATCATCTGGTGACGGATCTGATAAAAGGGTTTTCCAGTACTCCACATCAGGCAGTTCATCAAAACTGTACACATTTATTAAACTGGGTACCCGGCTCTTGATATTTTTTACTTTGTCTAAAATTTCCTGTCCGCTTACAAAAACATGTTTAATGGAAGCATCATTAAAAATAAATTCCAGTTCATTAATATTGGTAGTAGGATAAATAGGGCAGATGGCTGCACCAACCTGCTGGCAGGCCATATCCAGCATTAACCATTCGGGCCGGTTCTTTGATACGAGTGCAATTTTATCCTGGTTCTCAATGGTCATATCATGGCCACTTACACCTAACTTTAATAAACCTATACTTAGCTGGTTAATGATCTCTTTTACTTCAGCGGTACTGTAATTTCTCCACTTCCCGTTTTCTTTTCCGCTAAACATGTCCGCCTTTGGAAACTTGTTTAATTGAAAGTTCAGGTAATCAAATATTCTTGAGTTTTCATTCATAAGCAATCGTTGATTGTGCAGGATGATTATTTATTCCGGTTCTTCAGTTTTTCATATTCCTGTTCGGCAAGCGTGTCTTTATCGGTTTTGTAAGCTTTCATAAATTTAAAGACCAGGCCAATGCCCAAACCAAGCATTACCCATAATGGCCAGGGGGTTCCAATATTAATACCATTGCGGCCGGCCGTAAAATACCAGATTGCCCAGCAAATAACAGTTGTTACCACGAAACCTAAAAGACTATTTTGAAAATCGGCACGCCGTTTGGCCAGTTGCCATAATTTTTCATCACGTTGCTCTTCCATAAAATTATAGTTTAAATAACAAGTTAATAAAAAATAATCATTTTTTTTCCAGGCGGGGAGGGCTGATGTTTAATGATTAAATAGCTTAATGATAGTACTGCCCGGCAGGGATTTTAAATATTCTGCTTTTTTGAAAACGGGTCAGCTCATTATATTCCTGGCTATGTGTAGTCGTCCAGTTTTGATAAGCCGGCAAATTTTGGGCAGTGGCAAATATCCATTGGTTATAAGCATCAAACATGCCACCCTGTAATAACTGGCGTTGTAATTCAAATAACTTAAATGGAAATTTAGCGGCATAATTTGCATACCAGTCCAAAATAAAACGGGTCCTTATCATGGTTAAGGTTTCTGCATTAATACCGGCAGTAGCCACGGAACTTTGTTTGTTCATTGTTTTTAAAAAGGCAATGGTAAAACTGTTTTTATCGGTATTGTTTTTTTCAAGATCAGCATCTGCAAATAATTTTTTATAGCCTTCCAGTAAAATATTTTTTATTTCAGGCGAGGATGCATTCAGCGGATCAATATTTAAAAATATCTCGCCGTATATTATACTCCACACTTTATCTGTGGTGAAGTAATAATATTTACAGGCATTAAAATAATTTTTGGCAAAGCCCGGATCCATTTCAATACCTTTTTCCCATTGCTTGATGGCAGAAAAATCTTTTTGTGTCCACAACAACTGTCCAAGTTCATTATACAGCACTCCGCTGTTAGGTAGTTTTTTAATACCTTTTTTATAAACCTTTTCGCAATCTTTGGGTTGGTCAATTGCCCAGTAACTATCTCCGGCTATCTGAAAGCACTGGTCATCTGCATCATTCCTGTCCAGCAATGGTTTCAACACGTCAATGGCCTTAACATACTCTTTTGAAAAATAATAATTCAATGCCAGGTCTTTGGCAACTTCCAGGTTGTTGGGTTGCAAAGCAAGTGCCCTGTTCAGTATAAGAATAGCGTTTGCATAATCTCCTTTCTGCATAAAAACCTTTGCATTCCTTTGAAGTTCAGCAACGTCCTGTGCAAGCAAAAGGGTTTGAAAGAAAATTACTATAAGTAATAAAAATGTTTTTTTCATTAGTTTAAAGTTACACTGAAAAGCGATATACAATTTTATATTTTTTAAAATTCATCAGTTGTTAATCATCATTTGAATCGGCGATCAAATGAGTCAGCAGCCCATCTCTCAATTTGGGCTCAAACCAGGTGCTTTTTGGTGGCATCACGTTGCCACTGTCTGCAATATCAAATAATTGCTGAATGCTTACCGGGTGCAGGCTGAAAGCCACTGCCATTTCTCCGCTGTTCACCCTGTTTTCCAGTTCATTCAACCCACGTATGCCACCAACAAAATCAATCCGTTTATCGGTACGCTGATCTTTTATATTTAAAATGGGGTCCAGTAAATTGTTGGAAAGAATACTTATGTCGAGAACAGCAATGGGATCATTACCAAAGCTGTTCTCTTTAGCAGTTAATTTATACCATTGGTGATTTAAATACATCCCAAATTCATGTAATGCTGCCGGCAAAAACGCTTCACTTATTTTTTCGACAGAAAAATTTGTTTTAATGCGGTCTAAAAATTTCTCATCGCCAAATCCATTCAGGTCTTTTACCACCCGGTTATAATCCATAATGTGCAACTGGTTGGAAGGAAATAAGGTGGTGAGAAAAATATTGGCACCATCAGTTGCACTCTTGCCCAATACTGCTCTTACTTTTGCCGCCGAGGCGGCACGGTGGTGTCCATCAGCTATGTACGTACAGGGAACTTTTTCTTTAAACAGGTTTGTGATCTGTTCTATTGTTTCATCATCATTTACTATCCAGATGGTATGTTGTATATTATCATCAGCAGTAAAATTATAAACCGGGCTTTTCTTTTTCCATTTATTTATGATAGCATCAACTTCACTTACATTCCTGTAGGCTAAAAAAACATTACCCGTTTGTGCGCCGGTTGTTTTTATATGGTTGACCCTGTCCTGTTCTTTCTCT
>JBDTUK010000026.1:0-18530 GCA_040007795.1 Ferruginibacter sp. | reverse complement strand
GCTTCGTTCCTCAGCATGACAAATACAAGTATACAGCTAAGTCTGCCAGATATTCACTCAACAAAAAGCAGGTTTAAAAACTCTTTCTTATTTTTAGGTATGGATTGGATGACCCCACTTGCAATTATTGCCTCTCTTTTGCTCATTGGTTTTTTTGCCGGTATCGAAATTGCTTTTATTTCAGCCAACAAACTTTCCATCGAGTTAAACCGGAAACAAGGCACCCGTAGCGGAAAGATATGGGGATATTTTTCTGACCGACCTACCCGTTTTATAGGCACCACATTAGTAGGTATCAACATTGTTTTTGTTGTTTATGGATTGTTGATCGTTGATCTGTTATTCCCCATCTGGCATTGGATTGAAACCAAACTACCGGTATCTCTTACAGAATCTGTAAAATATATCAAGCTTTTTGTGGAGACGATCCTGTCCACCCTTATTGTTCTCTTTGTAGAGTTTATCTGTAAAGCTTTTTTCCGGGCCAGGAACAGCAGTGTGCTCAGTTCGGGAGCCATCAGTTACATCATGCAGTTCTTTTACTGGCTGCTTTCGTCCACTGCTGCCCAGCTGGTCAATATTGCCGAATGGATACTAAAATATATTTTCAATGTGAAAGTGAATAATAAAAAAGACATGTTTAGTAAGGTGGACCTCGAACATTTTTTGCAGCAGAATGCAGGACATGAAGAAGAAGACAGCAGTGAGATAAATAAAGAATTATTTGAAAATGCCTTATCGCTCAGCGAAACCAAATTGAGAGAGTGCCTGATTCCCCGAAAAGAAATTGAAGGAGTTAACAGCAATACTTCAATAGAAGAAGTAAAAACAAAATTCATTCATACGCAATTAAGCAAGCTGGTTGTGTATGATAATAATATTGACACGATAACAGGATACATTCACCAGCTTGATCTTTTCAAACACCCTTCAAGCGTAAAAGATATATTACTACCCATTCCTACCGTACCGGAGAGCATGAGTGCTACCGACCTGATGAATAAATTCAGTAAGGAAAGAAAAACCATTGCCTGGGTAATTGATGAGTTTGGCGGCACCGCAGGTATTGTAACCATGGAAGACCTGCTGGAAGAAATTTTTGGAGAGATAAAAGACGAATACGATACAGAGGATTTTGTAGAAAAAAGATTGTCGGCCAATGAATACATTTTCAGCGGCAGGGTAGAACTGGACTATATTACAGAGAAATATAAACTGGTTTTTCCCAACGATGAAGAAACGGAAACATTGTCGGGTTATATCATTAAGAACAATGAAGAAATTCCCAAATTAAAAGACCATATCATTATTGGCAATTACGAAATTGATATTTTAAATGTAAGCGATACCCGGATTGAGATGGTAAAGCTTAAAGTTTTAAAATAAATTATTCCTGTTTTAGTTTAATCTTCTCTTATTTTATTCAACATGACAATTGCTGTTAATACCCGGTTTTTTGGAGAAACTCAGGCAGATGATCTTAGCAATTTTCTTTTTGAATGTCTTTCACGTTTAACTGAAAAATATCCACAGCACCAATTCATTTATATTTCCGATAAACCCTTTGACAAAAACCTGGTCTTCTCCAAAAATGTAACTACCCTAATTACCGGCCCCGAAACAAAAAACATTTTACTCACCCAATATTGGTTTAATTATAAAATACCTGCCATATTACGCAAATACAAAGCAGATGCATTCATCAGTCTGGGTAGCATTTGTTCCCTGCGTACAAAATTGCCGCAATGCCTGTTTGTGCATGATCTTTCCTTTTTACATTATCCCCAGCTTTTAAAAAGGGCCCGGGTTCGTTTTTTTAAAAAATTTATGCCCCGGTTTTTAGCAAAGGCAAAAACCATTGCAACCGTTTCTCAATTTTATAAATTGGCCATTGTTGATCAGTATAAAATTGATGCGGATAAAATTGATGTGGTTTACGTTGGTATCAATAAAAAATTCAGGCCCATTGTCTCAGAAGAAAGAGAAACTATCAAAGAAAAATATACTGATGGTAAAGAATATTTTTTTTCTCCCGGTAGCACTCATCTCAATAATAACCTCATTAATCTTTTAAAAGCTTTTTCTTTTTTTAAAAAAAGGCAGAAAAGCAATATGATATTATTAATTGCCGGTAAAACAGATGAGGGTTTTAAAAAAGAACTGGCAACATTTAAATTCAGAAATGAAGTCAGGCTTTTGGAAAATTTATCAAAAGAGGAACTGGCAAAAATTACAGCCGCTGCTTATGCAATGGTTTATCCTGTTTTTTATGACAGCCTTGCAATGGCTCCGTTACAGGCCATGCAGTGTGAAGTGCCGGTAGTTAGCAGTAATACAGGTGCTTTGCGTGAACTTTGCGGCGACGCTGCATTATATTTTGATCCCGAAGACTTTAAAGACATGGCCGAAAAAATGATGCTGGTGTTTAAGGATGAGAATATGGCAAAAGAGCTCATAAGAGCCGGAAAAATTCAATCGCAACGCTACGACTGGGACAAAACAACTGATCTGCTCTGGCAATCGTTACTAAAAGCTATCAATAGCTAAATTCAGTTAATTTTGCTGTTCACAAACAAAAACTGTTAAGGACAAAATCCACTGACCAAATCATGAATCAATCTACTATAAAAATTGACGTACTGCTGGACCCCAATAAAGTGCCGGAACAAATAAACTGGTCAGCCAGCGACAGTACTGCCAATATGGTGCAAAAAGCCAAAGCCATGAGTATTGCATTTTGGGATGGCACCGATAAAACCGCCATGCGTATTGATCTTTGGACAAAAGATATGATGGTAGATGAAATGGCCGACTTTTATTACCAGATGTTAATGAGTATGGCTGACACATTTAAAAGAGCAACACAGCAACAGGAAATGAGTGACGATATGAAAAAATTTGCCAAGGATTTTTTTGATAAGTTTCGTGCTATACAAATGAAAGAACAAAAATAAAAAATAAGCTACAAGGGTAAAGCCCCAAGGGACAAGTTTTTAATGCTGGATATTAATTTTATACTGTCGGCTAAATAGTATAAAGGTATTGGCAAAAAACTTATCCCTTGTAGCTTGAAGCTACTCCCCTATTATTAAACCTAATAAAATACAACAACCATGAGTTTAGAACAACAGATAATGACCGAAATGAAAGAGGCCATGAAAGCCAGGAATGAAGGCGTTTTACGGGCCTTACGTGCCATTAAAGCAGAGATCATCAAAGCTAAAACAGAACCGGGTGCCGGTGGTGAAATTGATGAAGCAACCGAACAGAAATTTCTGCAAAAGATGATGAAGCAACGAAGGGACTCATTGGAAATATTTGAGAAGCAGGGACGTGAAGACCTGGCTTCAAAAGAAAAAGAAGAGATGGCTGTTATAGAAAGATTTCTGCCAAAACAATTAGATGCAAATGAATTAAAAGAGATAGTAAAAAAAATAATTGCAGAAACAGGCGCATCCTCCCCAGCTGATATGGGAAAAGTAATGGGTGTTGCCAGCAAACAATTGGCCGGTAAAGCAGATGGCAAAGTGATCAGTGGTATTGTGAAGGAATTACTGGCCGGATAGGTTGGGCGATAATTAAAAAAGCAGGAATTAGTAACTGGGAATTAGGAGGCTGCTTTAAGTTAAAAAACTAATTCCCAATTACTAATTCCTCTAAAATGCTGATAGATTTTACTTTTGCTGCGCTTATTATCCTGGCCATCATCAAAGGTTATCAAAAAGGGTTGATCATTGCACTTTTTTCCATCATCGCATTTATTATAGGCCTGGCAGCCGCATTAAAATTATCTGCTGTTGCAGCAGCATATTTAAAAGACAGTGTAAATGTCTCAGCTAAATGGTTGCCCTTTCTTGCCTTTATAATTGTTTTCTTTATAGTAGTAATATTGATCAGGCTGGGAGGAAAATTAATAGAAAAAGCATTCCAGGTTGTATTGCTTGGTTGGCTTAACCGAATTGGTGGAATAATTTTATATGCAGCACTTTATACCATCATTTTCAGCATCTTTTTATTTTATGCCGAAAAATTACAATTGATCCAGCCCTCTGTCATTCAGTCTTCCCAAACCTATAATTTTATACAGCCCTGGGGGCCTGTTATAATGAATAATTTTGGTAAGGCTATTCCCATTTTTAAAGACATGTTTTCCGGTTTAGAAGATTTTTTTAATACGATATCCAACAAAATTCCGCATTAATTTCAGGCATTATCTTATTTAACGTAATTTTATCCCGAATCGCCGGTTTATAAGCGTAATATGGCGGTTTATTTAAACAATTTGTATTTAGGGATGAGTTACGAAATAAAACTTGACGGAAAATTTAAATTTATAGAAGAGGGCGATGGTGAACCGCTGGTATTGCTGCATGGCTTATTTGGAGCCCTGAGTAATTTTCAGTTCCTGATTGAACATTTTCGCAAAACGAACAAAGTTATTGTTCCGTTATTGCCCTTGCTCGACCTGGACCTTTTGCATACTTCGGTGGGTGGTTTACAAAAGTTTGTACATCGCTTTATTGAGCATCGCAATTACAACAATATTCATTTGCTGGGTAACTCATTGGGTGGCCATGTTGCATTGGTACATATTTTAAAAAATCCCGACCGCATCAAATCACTTATACTTACCGGCAGCTCCGGTTTGTTCGAGAACGGTATGGGAGATACTTACCCCAAGCGTGGAGATAAAGAATACATCCGTAAAAAAACGGAACTTACTTTTTACGATCCGGCAATGGCAACAGATGAACTGGTAAACGAAGTTTTTGAGATTACCAATAACCGGATAAAAGTTATTAAAATAATTGCCCTTGCCAAAAGCGCCATAAGAAATAATTTAGGAGAGGAATTAAACCAGATAAAACAACCGGCCTGCCTTATCTGGGGAAACAATGATACCATTACCCCCCCATTTGTTGCCAAAGAGTTTCAACGGTTGATACCGAACAGCGAATTACATTTTGTTGATAAATGCGGCCATGCACCAATGATGGAAGTACCCGAAGAATTTAACAGGCTGCTGGATGAGTTTTTATTAAAGCTGAAAACACCGGCTGCGGCAGTTTAACAAAATATTTTGCTCTTATACTTTAAATAAAAAATCCACGTTATTATCATAGCTGTAAATTACCTTAAACCAGTTATATGCTAACCATTGAGCTTATCAATAATAATATCCCCCGCCTGCAATTAAAAGATTCAGTAAGTAAAGCATTACGGCTTATCAGCGACTTCAGGGTAACTCATTTGCCGGTTGTGGAAAATGATAAATTTCTTGGCCTCATCAGCGAAGACGATCTGCTTGACCAGGATGAAACAAAAATGCCCATAGAATTAATGCAGGAAACTTTCACCATTGTTTCTGTACGTGATAATGAACATTTTTTAAATGCAGTTACCTGCAGCAACCAGGTTGACAGTAACGTGGTAGCTGTTATTAATGAAGAAAATGAACTGATGGGTGTCATCACCACCAATGACCTGTTAAAGACCATTGGTAATTTTGCAGGCACCAACGAAATAGGTGGTATCATTGTATTGGAAATGGAACGTAGCCAGTTTGCCATTTCCGAGATCAGCAGAATTGTGGAAAGTAACGATGCTACCATACTGCACCTGAATACAACAGTACATGCAGAAACAGGAATGCTAACAGTAACCCTCCACATCAATAAAAAAGAAATTTCGGCCATAGTGACAACCTTTGAACGATATGAATTTGATGTTATCTATTATTTTGGTAACGAAAATTTTGAAAATGAAATTCACAGTAACTACCGCCACCTGATGAATTACCTGGATATTTAAGGTTGATCTTCTTACTGCTTATTTTTAAGTGCTCATCGGTGAAGCAAAGTGTTTAATTAATGACTGATCTGAAAAAAATATTTTGCTGCGGCCTTATTCTTTTCTCCTCCCTGTTTTCCCATGCACAAAAATCAAAGACAACTAATATTACTTTATCAGGCACTTCTATATTACCTGCTGATTCTACCAGGAAAGTTTGTGTAAATAGTTTGCTGGTTATTGGCACAAAAAGAACAAAGATCTATATTGTGTACCGCGAAATTCAATTTAAAAAAGGAGATTCCATAATCATATCACAACTGCAAAAAGAACTGGAACAAGCCAGGAACCAGGTTAATAATACTACCCTTTTTAATGAAGTAAAATTTGATATGATTGTACTTGACACATACAACATTAATATAACTGTAACTGTAACCGAACGCTGGTACTTATATCCTTTACCACAATTTCAATTGGTTGACAGGAATTTTAATGTATGGTGGAAAACATATAAACGCAGTTTTGACCGGGTGAACTACGGCATAAAATTTACTCAATACAACCTCAGTGGAAGAAGGGATCAGCTAAACATTTACCTCATCAATGGTTATTCCAGGAATATTTCCTTTTCTTATTCGAACCCTTACAGCAACTCATCACTCAACAGGGGTTTCTCTGTTTCGGCAGGATATACACAAAACAGGGAAATAGCTTATAAAACCAGTGACAGTAATACGGTAGAATTTTATCCCAGTGACGAGGTAAGAAAACAAACAAACGATTTTGTGCGCAATGGCTGGTATGTCAACGCCAGTTATCTCATCCGGAATGGTTTTTTTACCCGGCAAAATTTTTCTGCAGGGTATACATTTCTTAAAGTAGATGATACCGTACTAATCAAAAACCATAATTATTTTAAAGACTCAGTTACTTCAAAGGGATACATAGACCTGGCCTATACGTATCAATATACCAATGTTGACAATACTTCCTATTCTTTAAAAGGTACATCAGTCTATATCTCTGTTTTAAAAAGAGGTTTAGGATTTACCGGCGGATTAAATATGTTTTCAATAGAAGCAGGCTTAAATAAATATTATTCATTGGGTAAAAACTGGTACAGTAATTTTCAACTAAGCGGCAGAATAAAACTGCCGTTCGATCAGGCTTATATCAACCAGCGTGGCCTCGGTTATGGCGACTCTTACCTGCGTGGACTTGAATATAATGTAGTAGATGGTGTTGCATATGGACTGCTCAGATCTACACTAAAGAAAAAGTTAATTTCTTTTACCATACCCTTCCCCTACTTTCCAAAAATACTTACTAAAATACCATTTACCTTTTTTGCGAAGACCTTTACCGATCTTGGATATGTATATAACAAACCAAAATACGATACCTATCTGAACAATCGCCTGCTGTATACCGGGGGTTTTGGAATAGATATACTTACGGTGTACGATGTTAACCTGCGGTTTGAATACAGTTTTAACCAGTTAAATAAAAGCGGCTTATTTTTTCATACACAAAGTGGATTTTAAGCTTTTACTTTGCAGAACATAACAGGTTCATTAATGAAAATAGCAATTTACAGTCGGGGCATTAAGGAAAATCAGCACCAGGATATTATACAACTGCTGGATGAATTAGCTGCAAGTAATGTTGAGCCGGTATTTTACCAGGATTTTTTCAACCAGTTTTATTCTGCCATAGATATCAAATCAAAGTACTCTACATTTAATTCATCAGACGACCTTGATGACAGCATAGATTTTATTATGAGCTTAGGCGGCGATGGAACTCTTTTAGATACAGTTACATTTGTAAGAGACAGCGGCATACCGGTACTTGGAATTAATTACGGACGCCTTGGTTTCTTAGCCAATATTGGCAGGGAAGACCTGCATATAGCCGTACAGGCATTAGTTAACAGAACCTATATACTGGATAAAAGAACTTTGATTCATTTAGATTCAGACTTTCCCCTGTTTGATGGTACACATTATGCTCTGAATGAATTTACCTTACACAAAAAAGATTCTTCACCCATGATAAAAATTCACACTTATCTTAATGGTGAATTTTTAAATACTTACTGGGCTGATGGATTGATCGTAGCCACACCTACCGGTTCAACAGGTTATTCTTTAAGTTGTAATGGCCCGGTTGTTTTTCCCGATAGCGGAAGTTTTGTTATTACACCTGTATCTCCTCATAATCTTAATATCCGTCCCCTTGTTGTACCCGACACAAATATTATTTCTTTTGAAGTAGAAGGAAGAACTGATGGTTTTTTATGCACTCTCGACAGCCGCCGGGAAATTGTTACCAAAGAAATTCAACTGGCCGTAAGAAAAGAAAAATTTGGCATTAACCTTATCCGCCTGAATGAAAATAATTTTTTACAAACCCTGCGTAATAAATTGAGTTGGGGGTTGGATAAGAGGAATTAAGATTGTTACCGTATAATTATTACTGTGCCGGTTTGTTCCACCGGCCAATCTCTAAAATTTATCACTTTTACCATATAGGTGTATGCTCCTGCTGGCTGCACTTTTCCTTTAAAAGTACCATCCCATCCTATGCCCAAAGTATTTGTTTCAAAAATCAATTCGCCATAGCGGTTATAAATTTTAAAATACACAATTTTTTTAAGTCCGAAGCCAAGAGGTTTTAAATTGTCATTTTTTCCATCTGCATTCGGAGTAAAAGAATTCGGTACATATACTTCGGGATTGCTAAAAACCTTTATGAAAATATCATCAGTTGCTGTACAACCATTGTTATCAGTTACCGTTACCATATAAGTAACATCACTCCTTAGCAGGGCTACCGGGTTGGAAATAAAAGGATTGTTTAGACCAGTAACCGGACTCCACATATACGTAACGTTTGCCGGAGTTCCAGTTGCATTTAATTGAATTGGTAAATTCAAAAAGGCCAATGTATCTCTACCTGCAGAAACAGTAACCACATTAAGGTTTATAGGAACAGGATGAGAAGCAAAAAAAGTATCATTTATAATGCAGTTTGTGATGGGTATCCCCTTTAAAGTAATTGTATAAATACCCCACTGGTTGTAGGTGTGATTTATTATTTGTCCTGTACCATTAACACCATCGCCAAAATTCCAATTCCATTGCAGGTTATTTGTTGAATTGGTTGTACCGGAAAATTGAACCTGGCAATTTGCAAAAACATGTGCAAAATCAACATAGCTACTAGTATCATTTAGAGTAAGAACATGCGAAACAAAAAAAGTATCATACATGATACAATTTTCGGTGGGTTCTCCCTTTAAAGTAACAGTATAAGTACCCAACCGATTATAAGTATGATTTACTATTTGCCCGGTGCCGGTAGTGCCATCACCAAAATCCCAATACCATTGCATGTTGCCTGTAAAATTAGTGGAACCCGAGAATTGAACCTGGCAATTATTAAAAGCATGAGTAAAATCAACACGGCTAACAGTATCCTTTTCTATAACAACAGGATGCGAAACAAAAAAAGAATCGCCAGTGATACAATTCCCAACAGGTATAACTTTTAAAGTAGCTGTGTAAGTACCCAACTGAATATAAGTATGATTTACTGTCTGTCCCGTCGCCGTAGCACCATCGCCAAAATTCCAACTCCATTGCAGATTGCCTGTTAAATTGGTTGTGCCGGTAAATTGAACCTGGCAATTAACCAAAGTGTGTATAAAATTAATATGGCTGCTTGTATCAAAAAAACTGCTGATATAGGTCGGTAATCCTAATAATGATTTTCGGCCATTTAAATTTACTCCTCCGATAGTAAAATTGCAACCGGGGCCGGATATATCGGGGTTATTAATTACATTAATACTTGTCTTATTATAACTGGCAACATAAATTTTTTTATCCGGACCAAGTTGTAAAGCTTCATTTTCTTCTCCAATAGCAATAATTGTGTATTTCGATGCATTAATTGTAACCTGATTATTGCTGGTTATATCATATTGATAAACTTTATTTGAATTACCGGAGAGATATAATAATTTACTATTGGAAGAAAATTCTACCCCGTAAAGGCCATTTAAAGCATACCCGGATAAATCAATACAGTTGGATATTATTCCGGTTGCATTATCAAAATCAAACAATTGGCTCTTTGGAGATCCGGGATATCCGTTTATTGCAATGCATAATTTTTTCCCATCCGGGGATAATTTTATTGCTCCAATTGCATCATATAGTCCGGTTGGTACAGCACCAATATTAGAAACTACCGGAGTCATATTAACGCCATCGCAGCTCACTTTATAAACAGAAAAACTATCGTTGCCAAATCCCTTTGTTACAACCCAGTAGTCTACTCCATTGGCCTGTTTTACTGCTGCTAATCTTTCTGTAGACCGGGTATATAACAAAATATTTTTTTGACCGGTAACATCACCCAACCCTCCATCCAGTTGCATATCCACTTCGGAAAAATGATAACTCGTAACTAAGGTAGAATTGATAGGCTCTGCTGTAAAAATGTAATAAATAGCAGAGCTGCCCGGTTTAGGCACAATAATAGCTGAATGGGTAGAAGATGGGCCACCCATTAAACCATCACCATTTGGCATTACCTGGTGGTTTCTGTTATATACTTTACGGCCATCTGTATAAAATAATAATTGGCCGTTTTTATCACAGATGCTGGCACAACCTTCATAAGTATTCAATTGACCATCGGTTAATGGCGTTGGAGGATTTGTATTAAAATTTAATCCTGCATATTCTCCAAAATACCAAATGTTACCCTGTTGACAGAAGGAATAATTGCTTATTAATAAAAAAGCAAAAAATGAAAATATTAAATATCGGGTACTTGCTTTATACATAAAGCAGTAGTTTATTTATATGCTAAATTTGCTTAGTAAGATATTACTTTTTTATCGTACCTGCAAATGATGCTGATACCTTTGCCGTGGTTTGTGTATCACGAGCTAAAATTTTTACTCCCTCAACCTCTCCTGCCATTGTAGGTCTTCCTTTCTTTAAATATAAAACAACCATTCTATTCAGACTGCTCCCGTTTGGTCTCCTGACCACAAGTGTTCAGAAGATTTGACAAACCCCATACAATCCCGAAGGGATGCCATTATTATAGTTCGAATAGTTTAGTCTTCGCCAACCCCGAAGGGGTGAAATTAGATTTTAATGTCACCCCTTCGGGATTTTGTTTTAATGATTGATACATTTTCTATAATAATTACAGCCTTTCAGGCTAAAAAAACAAGTTGTCTGTAACTAATAAATTTTCCGAACACTTTTGGCCGCCTGACCAACGGGTAGTAAACAGCCATAGCGGCAAACAAGCAAATAAAAAATATCATCAGTTTAATCCTCTTTGCCGCTGGTCGGGAGACCAATCGACGGCACCTTACGGGTGACAGAGTTGGATTGCGGATTATATAAAGCTACTATATCGGCACAAAAAATCCTCCTTTTCAACCTACCTTTGCTCACCTATATTATGCCTGACAAATCAAAAAAACTCCGCTATATATTTATCATTTACTGGTTCTTACTGGCTTATATCCTTGCAGCATTGGTCTGGTGGTTTGTTGCACTAAACCGGCAAAATAAACAAATGGCACAATATGAATTACAACAGTTAAATCAAACAGATAATAATTACCAGGCATCAGTAAATCAAATTGAATCGCTTAAAAAAAGAAAAACAGCTCAATATATTGGCGAGGGCATTACTTTTTTCCTGCTCATCATGGCCGGTGCTGTATTCGTTTTCAGGGCAGTGCGCCGCCAGTTAAAGAATAGCCAGGATCAGCAAAATTTCATGATGGCACTAACCCATGAATTAAAAACACCCATCTCGGTTGCCAAACTGAATTTAGAGACCCTGCAAAAAAGAAAATTAGATGAGCAGCAGCAAAATAAATTATTACAGATCACTTTAGAAGAGACCAACCGGCTTGATGCATTGTGTAATAACATGCTGCTTTCTTCGCAGATAGAAGCTGGTGGCTACCATATCACAAAAGAAGAAACCAACTTAAGTGAACTGATAGCTAAATGTGTGCAGGATTTTATGAACAGGTATCCACAGCATAATATCAGTACTAATATTACAAACGACCTGTTTATTGATGGTGACAGGCTATTATTACAGATGCTGGCAAATAATTTTATAGACAATGCCATAAAATATACCCCTAAGGAATCACCGGTTACCATAGGCTTGTCTGAAATAAATAATACAATCATTTTCCAGGTAAAAGATGAGGGCAAAGGAATCGCTGCTGAAGAAAAAGAAAAGATATTCAATAAGTTTTACCGCATCGGAAATTCTGCAACAAAAGCGGCAAAAGGAACCGGTCTGGGGCTTTATCTCTCCAAAAAAATTGCGCAGCAGCATAATGCAAACATTTCTGTGACAGACAATATACCCACAGGGGCTATTTTTACAGTTACATTACAATCAGCAGTTGAAAAATGACAGAAAAAAAATTCTCCATATTATTAGTAGAAGATGAAGAGAACCTGCAGGAAGCATTAAAACTTAACCTGGAGCTGGAGGGCTATGAAATTACCGGCGCTTATGACGGTGCCGAGGCATTAAAAGCTGTTCAAAAAGAACACTTTGATCTTATCATCCTTGATGTGATGCTTCCAGAAGTGGATGGTATTACCGTTTGCGAAACAATACGGTTAAGCAATCCTGATATTCCCATTCTCATACTCAGCGCAAAAAACAGCAGTGCCGACAGGGTACTCGGTTTAAAAAAAGGAGCAGATGATTACCTTACCAAACCTTTTAACCTGGAAGAATTATTAATACGGGTAAATAACCTGATCAAAAAAAGTGAACGGCTTAGTTCCAAACAACCCTTAGCAGATATATATACATTCGGTAAAAATAAAATTGATTTTAAAGCATCAGAAGGTTTTACCAAAAGTGGGGAAAAGATAACACTTACCAAAAAAGAGTTGATGCTCCTGAAGCTCTTAATTGAAAATAAGAATGAAGTAGTGACAAGAGAAAAGATCTTACAGGTAGTTTGGGGCTATAATGTTTATCCTACTACCCGTACCATTGATAATTTTATACTCAACTTCCGCAAATACTTTGAAGAAGACAGCAGGGACCCTGAATATTTTCATTCTGTAAGGGGTGTAGGTTATAAATTTAGCTCAACCTAACTACGGTATGTATTAAGTAATTGTATCAGTTCATTGGCCCTTTCATAAACCGTTTTCATTTTTTCATTTTCGGTAAAAGGAGTATATAACTGCCATTCAATTTCATCCATTAACTGGTGCAGTTGCACAGCGGTTTCATTGGTTACACCTCTCCTGTCCAGCTGTTCGGTAATGTTTTTCTTATTCAACTCTTCCGGCGGAATAGATAATTTTTTTGACAGGTAATTTTTAAACGCCTGGTTCAATTCAATATAAAATATTTTGCCGTCTCCTCTTTGCAAACTGTCTTCTGCAAGAGCCAATGGATTTTGCTGGGCCAGCATTATCTCTTCAACCGGTTTATCATCGGTATTTTTTTCTTCTTCAACAGCTATCGAAGCCATGCTTTGCTTTTCATTTTTATTCTCCCTTTTCAGCCAGATGATCAACCCGATAATAATTAAAACGGCTATTATACTTACTACTCTCAAACGGTTATTGAAGAACTTAGCCAGGTAATTGTCTGTCGCTTTTACATCAGTATCTGTACTTACTTTTTTAGGTTTACCTGTTCCCTTAGTTACTGTGATCTGAAGTGGTTTTGTGTTTACTGTTTTATATTTTAAATCACGGACATTAAAAAAACTGAATTCAAGCGCCGGTATTGTGTAAGTGCCCGGCTTAGAAACTGTGAAAGGGAATTCGAATATTTTTCTTCCACTTAATGGTACAGTTGTTTTATACAGATCGTCTGTTGCTTTGGGATCAAAACCTTCTATTCCTTCAGGCCAGGCTATTTCCGGTGCATTTACCATCTGCAGATTTCCTACACCGCTGATGATCATGGCAAGCTTACCGGCATCATCGGTACTGAAATTATTTTTTTCAACCCTGGCCTCAATTTGAAAATTTCCTACAGCACCTTTAAAATTTGCCGGCTTGTTTACATCGGGTAATGGCTTTACCAAAATAGTAACCGGTTTATTTTGCAGCGTTACTCTATGATCTTCTATTCCTTCAGGCGGAATAGAAGCATCAGTAAAATCCTGGAACAAATCATTGAAAATATCTGATTGTTGATTTACATATTCTGCTTTAATAAAGTGAACATTATTTTCAATTTCAGCAGTACCCAATTCCAGGTTTCCGGCTAGCAAAGGGTACAATTGTACTTTACGGATGTTGTACACATTATACTCTCTTCCCCCCAGTTTTTCTATCCGGGAACTGTTGTCCTGTTGTTGCAGGTCAATAACAGAGAACCCGTTAAAGGATGGGTTTTTTGTCATGCTGCTTTCGCTTTTTAAACGGGTGTACAATTTATAGGTTGCAACAATAGGTTCACCCACATAGCAGGAAGTTTTGTCCACTTCCAGTTTTACAAACATGTTTTTATTTATTTTATCCGAGGGATTCTCTCCCTTTCGTAAAATATAATCCCTGTATGAAGATCGTGGTGCCGGTTCTGCGAATGGGTCAATATTGCCAAAAGGAGAAGTAAAAGAATTTATGCCGGGATTATTATTGCCGGAACCAGTTGTTGTTACTTTTATATCAACCCTGTTGCTTTTGTAATCTACTCCATCAGCCTTTGCCATTGCCGGTGGAATAGAAAAACTTCCAACTCCTTTTGGTTTGATGATATAGCTTAAGGCAATATATTTATTTACGTTACCATTTACAACACTCATACCACTCTCCTGGTTAGGGCCGCTAACAATAACAAAATCTTTTAGCTGGGGGGGATTTATCTGTTGAACTTCTCTTGCATTCTCTACGGTCAGCTTTAACTGGGCAAATTCATCCTTGCCTATTTGTGATGGAGTGATACTAGCTGAAAATTTTACCTGTGCCCCTGCAAAATACCCGGGGAGTAAAAAAAGAAAGAGAATTATTTTTTGTAAAGCTGGTTGCATAATAACGGGAAACAAAAATAATGGATTGCAGCCTGCTGCAAAAGATAAGAAAGTACAAATGGATGAAATAAATTGTTAAACTAAGTCTTTACAGATCGCCTGATTGCGGCCTGATTATTATTTCCTCCACACAGGCCTGCGGGGAAAGCTGTGCTGCTGCATAGACCATTTTAGCAATGTCTGCTGCTTCCATGATACGTTTTGGGTCAATGCCGCTTCCGCTCCAGGAATCCGTGTAAGCTGCGCCTGGCAATACATGGGTAACTTTTATACCATGCGGTTTCATTTCTTCCCTTAAGTTTTTACTAAACCCATACAAAGCAAACTTGCTGATCCCATAAGCGCCGCCATTTGGATAAGCATTTAAAGATGCAATTGAACACATGTTAAAGATATGCCCGCTTTTTGCCTTTATCATTCCGGGTAATAATAACCTGGTTAAATGATAAGCGCTATAAACATTTATTTCCATTAGGGTTTCCAAAGCCCCATCATTTTCACCGTAGGCACTTCCCGGTAAATAAATACCCGCATTGTTTACAAGAATATCAACCCTGTCGGTAAAAGACATTATCCAGTTTGCAAATTCATTCAGTTCTTTTTTATCAGCTACATTACAGGTTTTGGTATACATATTAATTGAAGGAAAATTTGTCTTTAGTTCCCCACCAGCTTTTTCCAGTTCTTCTTTTGTTCTTGCACAAAGAAAAATGCTATGGCCCTGTTTATCGGCAGCAAATGCCATTGCAATGGCTTTACCCAACCCTTTTGATCCGCCTGTTATTACAATATTCATCTGAAAAGGTTAATTAGTTATCTTGCAATGATAAGTAAAGTTACAATTCTCTTCATTTAAATTATTAGTAATACCCGATGCCCAAATACAAACATCTTTTCTTTGACCTTGATCATACTTTGTGGGATTTTGATGCCAACGCTAAGGAGACGCTTACAGAATTATATTTCATTTTCGACCTGTACAAAAGGATAAATACTCCGTTCGAAGATTTTTATCCTAAATATTTATTTCATAATGAAGTGCTGTGGGACCGCTATCACAAAGGTTTGATAAGCGCCGATGAATTGAAGTGGAGGCGTATGTGGCGGACCTTACTGGATTTTAAAATTGCAGATGAACAATTAGCAAAGGATTTGAGTGGCAAATTTTTAGAGATACTCCCTACAAAAAAATTACTTTTTCCACATACCATAGAGATACTGGACTATTTGAAAGAAAAAGAATATGCTTTGCATTTGATTACCAATGGTTTTGAAAAAACACAATGGAGTAAATTAAATAACAGTGGGTTGGGCGGATATTTTACCCATGTTGTAACTTCGGAAATGAGCAACAGTTTAAAACCCAAAAAAGAAATTTTTGAATATGCCATGGATAAGGCAAATGCATCCCTGCCTGAAAGCATAATGATCGGTGATAATTTAGAGGCCGATATACAGGGTGCTATGAATGCAGGCATGGATTCCATTTTTGTAAATCATATCAATGCTTCTACTGATTTAAAACCCACTTATACTGTTACGCATTTGAAAGAACTGGAGCTTATCTTTTAAATACCGGATACTAAAAAACCCTTCCGCCAGCTGGCGGAAGGGTTTGAAATTCATTTTGTAAAACAATTACATCTTAGCTGTAGTCTTGTCTTTGTCTTTACAGCAAGCCTTTGCGGTCTTTGCTGACTTTGTGCAGCAGGATTTTCCTTTAGCACATTTCTTTTTGTTCTTTCCTTTGTCGGCTAATGCAACACCGGTAACAAACATAAACGCTGTAGCTAATAAAAGTACTTTCTTCATAACTATATTTTTATTTGATTAATCAACGTAAAGCTAAGGCAGATATTGCAAAATACCAACTCCGGGATTGTTAAATTATAAGGTTGCAATCACTGTTACCCCACCCTGAACAACCTGGTTCAATTCCACATTCACCTTGGTTCCTATAGGTAAAAGCAGGTCAACCCGGCTGCCAAATTTGATAAATCCCATTTCATCAGTTTGGTTCACTTTTTGGCCCACCTGCAAATAATTTACAATACGTTTTGCCAAAGCGCCTGCAATTTGTTTAACCAAAATCTCGGTATTATTCTTTCGGATGACCACTGAATGACGTTCATTATCTGTAGATGATTTAGGGTGCCAGGCCACGAGGAACTTCCCTTTGTGATATTGATTGTAAACCACATCTCCGCTGATAGGGTTGCGGTTAACATGTACATTGGCCGGGCTCATAAAAATGGAGACCTGCAGGCGTTTGTCTTTAAAATATTCTACATCGGTTGTTTCTTCAATCACTACCACTTTACCATCTGCCGGGGCAACTACTACATTTTCATTAATAGTAAGTTTTCGGTTTGGTATCCTGAAAAAAGAGATGAGGAATAACAACAGGCCAAGCGTAAGGACGAAAATGATATTACAAAGCCACATCATTGAAGCACTGAAGAAAAAATAAATGGATAAATTAATCGCTCCAAAAATTAATGTGGCAATAGCAATACTCTTAAATCCTTCCCTGTGTATGGTCATTTAATTAAATTAGGCTGCAAAGATAAAGGGTTAGGATCAGGAATTAGGATTTAGGAACCTGCCTGCCGGTAGGCAAGTTGGGAATTAGGGGGCAAGAGTTTATCATAAAAAGAAATATACATATATCCAAACTGCCGGCACTGCGAACAAAAGAGAATCAAACCTGTCTAAAAATCCCCCGTGGCCGGGCATAAAACTACCGCTGTCTTTTACATCTGCCATGCGTTTTAATTTGCTTTCAAACAAATCTCCAATAGTGCCTGAGATAGTAATTAATGCTGTTAATAACGATACTTGAAAAATATTAAGGTTCAATGACCAGGCAAATAAGGCACCAACAACTATTGCAAGAGCTGCTCCACCTGCTGTTCCCTCCCATGTTTTTTTTGGTGATATTTTTGAAAATGGTGTTTTACCAATAAATGACCCTATGATATAGGCCATCGTATCATTTATCCAAATAACCGCAATGGTGAATACCAATATTGTGAATACGAGAGATTCTGAATATTCTGGTGGGAAGCATGCCGCATCAGAAACATTATTAGAAAATGAGTTAATTGTCAATCCTTGCAAAGTAAACATCATCAAAACCGGCATCGTTATATAAAGCAACCCAAACAGGCAATAGATTAAATATTTATCAGCATATATTTTCTTCATCAGTTTCACAAACTCAAACCAACACCCAAAATGTATCACCGTAAACAAAATTAAAAAGCTCCAGAAATTCCAAAGTAAACCAACCAGCATTACCACTACAAAAAGCAGTGCCGTTAATGCCCGTGTTTTAAAAGTTTGAAAATTAAATGCCAAGGTTGCTGTTTTTATTTTCGGGGAAAGAATGTAAGACCCCACCATGTTCCAACAGGTTCTGTTCTTCAAAAGCGATCTGCTTCCTGTTCCTGGCAGATACTTTTTCAAAAAGCAAAAATAAACCAATAGTAATGGCAAGGGCTATCAATGAACCCCACCAGGGAACTTTGGGGTCAAGTTTATCCACTTCAATCTTTTCTGCGTGTCTCGATATCCAGAACAACTGAATTACTGCTACGGCATTATTTAAAAAATGGGCCACAATATTCACCCAAAGGTTTTTACTTCGCTGGTACATCAA
>JBDTUK010000025.1:0-32259 GCA_040007795.1 Ferruginibacter sp. | reverse complement strand
ACCATGTAGTTGCAGGTGCAGTAAAAGCAGCAGATTTAAAAGATGGTCAGAAAGTAAAAACATTACAGGGAGAAGAACTGACAGTTTCTATAAAGGATGGTAAAGTAATGATAAATGGTGCTAATGTAACTACTGCAGATCTTACAGGATCAAACGGCGTAGTTCATGTAATTGATGCCGTTTTGATGCCGAAAAAATAATTTTTGTTTGTTTAATTTGTAAAAACGTAAAGGGAATCAGATAAACTGGTTCCTTTTATTATTAGCTCACAGGTACATTTAAAAGAAATTACAACAAAACGATATCCAGATTGTTAAACTTTTCTATTCCACTCAATAAATCTTCTTTAAACGAAAAAATGTATGACAAAAAAATTATCAACGGCAGATCTGCTATTATTGACCGCCGCATTCCTTTCCCTGATCTTTTCAGAAATCTTGTGGTTTAAAGGTCACGAGAATGCTGCCATTTTCATTGGCCTTTGGGTTCCTTCCATACTTGGCTTTGCCGTCTTTTTTAAACTCGTAAATATGGCAAAAAAATGATCAAACTAATTCCTTATTTTGCAGGGCTGATCACACTACTGTTTAGTGTTGGTATGTTTTTAGCAATAAGAACAAAAGACAAAAATTGAAATCGCTGGTTTTAAAAATATCTGTTTGCGTTGTGCTTTGCCTGGCACTGGGCTTGTTAAGCGGCTTCAGCACCGTTGAATCCATAAACAATTGGTACCGGTTCATCAACAAACCGACATGGAATCCACCCGACTGGCTGTTTGGCCCGGTATGGACTTTGCTTTACGTATTGATGGGCATTGCCGTTGCACTGGTATGGCATACTCCACATCAAAATAAAAAAACGGCAATTATATTTTTTGCCAGTCAGCTTGTACTTAATCTTGCCTGGTCATTCATTTTTTTTAACCTGCACGCCATCGGCTGGGCGTTTACAGAAATAATGATCATGCTGGTTTTAATTGCGATTACCATTGCTGTATTTTATAAGATCAGCAAACCAGCGGCCTGGCTGATGCTTCCCTACCTGATCTGGGTTTCATTTGCAACTGTGTTGAATGGAAGCATATGGTATCTGAATTCCTGATGCTAATTAGGTACAATTTATACCTTCTTACTACCCCGAAAAATAACCGGTAACATAAACATTCTTCACCTCAATTTGTTATTTATAAAACCACTTATCATGACAAACGAGATGAAACGAAATTTCGACAACCATAGTTCTCTTACTATAAAAGCATTGGATGATTTGAAAGAAAAAGGTTACAAGTATTTACAGGTTCAGGGCTTCACCATGGATCATCACCCGGAGTATATTGAGCCTTACTACCTGATGCTTGTGCCGGTAAAATCCTTAACAGCAAATAAAGCTGCTATGGATGTTTATGAAGAAATATCCGGTGAAACCATCATCAACTGGGCGAAACGAAGTGATGATGAAAGCCTGCATATTTTCCTGGCCAACACCAATTAATAAAGCGTAGCCAAAAGCACAAAACATTCACCCAAAAAAATCAGGATGAAAAATATTATTATTGCCGGTGCCGGAAAAGGTATAGGATTAAAAACCGCCGAATTATTACAGGGCCAAAATCAGCTCTTTACCATTGCCAGGAACAACACGCCGGAATTATCGGCTTTATCAACACAGTTTTACCAGCTTGACCTGGTAACAGACAACCTGGATACATTGAATGATTTGCCCGAAACCATTAACGGGCTGGTTTACTGCCCTGGCTCTATTAATTTAAAACCGTTTAACAGGCTAACTGCCCAGGATTTTTTAAACGATTTTAACCAGAACGTACTGGGGACTGTAAGCCTGGTACAAAAATTACTGCCCAACTTAAAAAGAGCCGATGGTGCAAGTATTGTGTTGTTTAGTACCGTTGCTGCAAAACTGGGCATGCCTTTTCATGCTTCGGTTGCTGCTTCAAAAGCAGCCGTGGAGGGTCTTGCAAAAAGCCTGGCTGCAGAATTTGCCGCAGCAAAGATCAGGGTTAATGTAATTGCTCCATCGCTTACTAATACACCACTTGCAACAAACCTGCTAAACACCGAAGAAAAAAAAGAGGCCGCAGGTAAACGGCATCCTTTGCAACGGGTGGGCACTGCCGAAGAAATGGCGCAACTGGTTTCGTTTTTATTAAGCGATAACAGCAGTTGGATTACCGGGCAGGTTATTGGGGTTGATGGTGGCATGGGGAGTTTAAAAACATAAAATGTAATGTTACCACTAATACTACTAGCTCAGAGACTACCGTAGTTTTAAAAACTACGGTAGTCTCTATAAAACAAACTTATTTTTTCTTCCCTTACTCAAAACTTATCTTGCGCTCAATAATTTTTAAGTTTGAACACAATTCATGTTTACACCGATGGTTCATCCCGTGGTAACCCCGGCCCCGGTGGTTTTGGCGTTATATTAATGTGGAATCATCACCGTAAAGAAATTTCAAAAGGGTTCCGGCTTACTACCAATAACCGGATGGAATTATTGGCAGTTATCACCGGGCTGGAAGCCATTACCAAAAAGGAATTGTCCATCACTATTTATTCCGACAGTCAATATGTGGTAAAAGCCATTGAAGAAGGCTGGCTTAAAAAATGGATAGCTACTGATTTTAAGGGGGGCAAAAAAAATAAAGACCTCTGGACAAAATATTATCATCTCTCCCGCAATATGAAGGTAAAAATGAAATGGGTAAAAGGCCATGCTGATAATCCATTTAATAATCGCTGCGATGAACTGGCTACTGCTGCGGCTGATGGAAAAGACTTAGCGGTTGATGAAGGATATGAGGAATTGATTTGATGATTAACTGATTTGATAATTTGGTAATAATCGGACTATCAATTTTCAAATCACCAAATTACCAAATCATCAAATTGTTTTATTTAAGCAACCGCTTTTTTATTGAAAGCATATTTCTGCGCCAGGTAATAGGCACCAAACAAAATAGTACTATAAGCCAGGTCGGCAAGAATTCCTGTTTTCAAAAATGGAATACCGGCAACCAGACTGTCAATATACCCACTAAAATTTTGCGGATAAAGATGATAAACAGGATTATCAAAAACAAAGAATGCTGAATTAGACAAAAAGAAAAACAGCAATGAAGAACCTATAGAATACCCGGCAACAGAAAGTACATTGATCTTTTTCATACTGAAGGCTATAACCGTAATTAAAGCAAGTATGCCGTAACCAACAAGCTGTCCCCAACCCCAAAAGCCGGGAGCAATATTAAATACCTCAAACAAAACATCGGAAAGGAACATAGCCAATATCGGTAATGCAAATGCCAGCCTCCTGTCTTTAATAACAGCACCGGCAAAAATGGCCATACCAATGATGGGGCTGAAATTATCAGGATACATGACCACTCTTGATACAGCAGCGATAACTATTAATAGTGAAGCTATGAGTAGCGAGGAAATATTTTGTTTTGTCATTAGTTTGATCTTTACACAAAAATAAGCAATAATATTTTTCCTTCAACATTTTATAAAAGCAATTGTCTACACGCTGTTAATTACAGTTTACCATAACTTTGAAACATGGCTTCACACAATCAAACCGGTACTACCGGCGAAGCAATGGCTGCAAAGCACCTGGCGGAAAAGGGCTTCGAAATTTTGCATCAAAACTGGCGGCATTCCCACTGGGAAGTGGACATTATTGCATCAAAAGATGGCATCCTGCATTTTATAGAAGTAAAGACCCGGCGAACAAAAAAATTCGGCCACCCGGAAGAAGCGGTCAGCAAAAAGAAGATCCAGAACCTGATCAATGCATCCGAAGAATACCTGTATCAGTTCCCTGAATGGAAAAGAATACAATTCAATATACTATCCATCACTATTTTAAAAAATGAACCGGTGGAGTATTTTTTTATTGAAGATGTGTATTTGTAATGGATAGATGATAATTTATTAATGGATAATTCCTCAGAAAAGTAAAGCTGTCAAATTATCAATTATCCCATTATCCATTATCAATTATTGCCTGCATCTTTTCAACCAGCTTATACGTAGCGGGACAATATTCAATGTTTTGTTTGTGTACATGGATATAATCAACCATCCTGGTTTTATGCAAATGCGGAAACCCCGAACAATCAGCCGGACGGATTTCGTAGATAGAGCACTTATTGTCTTTCAGATTTAAGAACTGGCAGGGTTCAACTTTATTCAGCAAGTCCCCTATCCTGTCTTTACGTAACCATTGTTTTGTAAAAGCTTCAGGTGTCTGATCGAAATGTTTGGATATACGTTTAATATCTGTTTTTGTAAATGTAGGACTCATCGTCTTGCAACAATTTGCACAACTAAGGCAATCTACTTCTTTCCAAACTTCCTTCTCCAATGCAGTAGTAAGTTTAAGCAAACCCACCGGTGGTTTCTTACTCAGCCGGGTAAGAAAACTTCTCAGCCCTTTTTTGTAATACCGCACTTTCTGTTTAAATGAACGTAGATTAACTGCCTCCATATTGCTAATTGATAACTATTAACGAAATTTAAGTTGCGAAAATAGTGTATAATTGACTCTTATCAGCAATCATAATCTATAAACGGCTTATAACATCATGTGGGAACCGTATAAAAAAGGATTCAAGGCCTGGCTTCAATTAGAAAAATCATTGGCTGATAATTCTGTTGAGGCCTACTTACGTGATATAGATAAGCTGACAGATTTTTTGCAGGCCAGGAAAAAAATGGTTACTCCCCAGGAACTGCAATTGAAGGACCTGGAAAAATTTGTGCAATGGATCAGTGAACTGGGCATGACGGTTGCTTCACAGTCGAGGATCATTTCGGGACTGAGAAGTTTTTATACTTATTGCAGCATAGAACAGATCGTTACCACAAACCCAACTGCCCTGCTGGAAACTCCCAAACAAAAAAGGACATTACCCGATACTTTGAGTTTTGAAGAGATCGAAAGCATTATTGCACAAATTGACCTGAGTAAACCTGAAGGGGGCCGCAATAAAGCAATACTGGAAACACTTTACAGTTGCGGATTAAGGGTTACCGAACTGGTAAACCTGCGGATCAGTTGTTTATTTATGGATGTGGGGTTCATCAGGGTAATTGGTAAGGGAGACAAAGAAAGATTAGTGCCCATTGGCAGCGAAGCCATTAAGTACATCAATATCTACAAACATGAGATAAGGGTACATATAAAAATAAAACCGGGACAGGAAGATTTTTTATTCTTAAATAGAAGAGGGAGTAAACTTACCCGTGTAATGATATTTTTAATGCTGAAAGAACTGGCGATAAAAGCGGGCATTACAAAAAATATTTCTCCGCATACATTCCGTCATTCCTTTGCCACGCATTTAGTGGAAGGTGGTGCTGACCTTAGAGCCGTGCAGGAAATGCTGGGGCATGAAAGTATAACCACTACTGAAATATACACACATTTAGACAGGGAATATTTAAGAGATACATTACACCAGTTTCATCCGGCATTTAAATAATAGGTGTCAGGCCACTACAAAGACTCTATAATATTAAATGCTGTTAAATAAATTAAATCTCCCTAAAGTTATCGGCTGTAATTAGTGGCCAGACACCTAAATAAAAAACCGGCCAGATGCCCCTGCTTTTTTTTAAAATTGTAAGGCAGCAATCATGACCGGCATAAAACAACACTACTATTTAACGATGAAACTACTTTTGCTTATTGGTTTGTTATTGTTATCAAATATGTTGAGATAATAAACACCACTAGCCCACCTGCTATCCGTCTGCACCTGCTCTATATACTCCTTTGCTTGGATATTGGTTTGCTTTTGTAAAACGATTCTTCCAGTGGCATCTGTGATTTGAATATTGTGATTACCGGTTTGTTTTAGTTTAAGAGAGACATTTATGGTATTGCCATGCTGAACAGGATTGGGATAAATTTTGAGACTATCCTGCTTTATAAAGTTTGATACTTTATTCATAACTGACTTTAAAGGATTCACTTTAACAGCGCTGTCACTAATTACTACTATGCCACCTGTACTCATTTTTCTTTTTGTTCCATAATGGCTAATTACTACTATGCTACCTAATTCAAAAGCTGAAGCTCTTGAAAGAACAAAATCATAAGTAGATAACCCGGTTAGTTCAATTATTTTACGATCATAGCCAGTTGAAGTAATTTCAAGAGTATCTGATTTTGGGTTTACTTTAATACTGTATTTCCCTTCTGCATCTGCACTAACTCCTGTTTTTGAATTTTTAATTCTTATACTGGCAAACGCAAGTGGATTAGCATTTTCATCCATTATTTTTCCCGAAATAATATTTTTAACAGCCACTCTCTTAACTCCAACATATCCTGCTATTATTTCTGTGGAGTCTTTTGCTTTTATAGGGATTGTAACCACCTCCCCTTTTGTTTGTGCTTTAACATGGTTGGATTTAGAAAAAACCATAAAGAACAAGACAATATAATTCCAGTACCAGAATAATCTTTTCTTTGGTTCTTTTGGCCTGCTGATGGCTCTGTCTAATTGAGTGGGTAATGCCCTGCCACAAATTTTTTCATGGGTTAGTGTGGTAAAGTAATTCAACACTTCAGTATCCGTCATCATACTAAGATCAACCACTTCTTTTGCACATGCATTACAAAAACGACCTTGCTCTGTTGGAGTCATTTGCTGCCAGTTCTCATGGCATGGTTCGGGGATGGAGAGTTGAAGTTTCTGCATAACAGCCAGTTTAGCTATACAGATGCAGCATTAAAAATTATTACATAAAATAGAAGGAAAATATTTTTGGGGGAAGAAGAATACGATCAATTATTCAAGGCAACTATTTGCTTTCAAGCGCTACATCAGATTGAAGAAAATTCATATTATCATTATAAACACTGCTCGTAACTTTTTTTTGGTAATTTTTAAACATACTTTGCCAGCGAAGCTGAAGCACACCCAATACACCTTCTTTAATAATACCTTTATTCATTTTGCTGGTACCAAATTCACGGTCAATAAAAGTGATAGGTATTTCTTTAATTTTAAAGCCCAGTTTCCAGGCAGCAAATTTCATTTCTATCTGGAAAGCATAGCCCACAAAACTTATCTGATCCAGGTTTATGGCTTCCAGCACTTCTTTTCTGTAACAAACAAATCCTGCAGTGGGATCTTTCACAGGCATCCAGGTTATCATACGGGTATATAAAGATGCACCTTTTGAAAGCAGGATACGGTTGGCAGGCCAGTTAGCCACTGCTCCACCTTTTACATACCTGGAACCAACAGCAACAGCAGCCCCGTTATTGCAGGCACTATATAAAGCTTCAAGGTCTTTAGGATTATGAGAAAAATCGGCATCCATTTCAAAAATAAAACGATAGCCTTTTTCAATGGCCCACCTGAATCCATAAATATAGGCGGTACCCAAACCCAGTTTCCCGGTACGTTGTTCTAAAAATAATTGCCCGGGATAATCAGGAATTAATGCTTTAATAATTTCGGCTGTACCATCGGGGGAGTTATCATCAATGATGAGGATATGATAACCGGCATGCAGATCAATTACCGCATCGATTATCTTTTCGATGTTTTCCTTTTCATTAAAAGTTGGTATGATGACTAATTTTTCCAATATGCCTGAACCATTTGTGCTTTTCAAATTTACAATAAATAAAGGAATGCCTTATCAACATATTTTCTACAAGCCCTATTTAATTATTCTTTAACAGGGTCCGGTTGAGTATTTCTGTGAGTTTCTGCTTGGTATGCAGCGGAAAATCGCCCCTCATCATCCAGTCATAATACTGCGGCTCAGCCTTTAATACATCTCTTACCGGGCGTCCTTTGTGTTTGCCAAAATTAAAGATCTCATTCCCTTTGTCGTCAAAACTAAAACGCCGGGCATAGTCCACAATTTTATCTTCGCCAATCACACCCAGGATCGAATCAACAGAGTCACCCAGGTTCTTATATCGCTTTAGCTGTGCCATCAATACTTCAATAGTAGCATCCACATCAGCTTCTGCACTATGTGCATCCACCAGTTCCTTTTCGCAAAAGAATTTATACGCTGCTGTTAATGTACGGGGTTCCATAGTATAAAAAATATGCTGCACATCGATCATTTTCCTCGTACTCAAATCAACCTCCATGCCAGCCCGTAAAAATTCCTCCATTAAAATGGGTATATCAAAGCGGTTACTATTGTATCCCCCCAGGTCGCAGTTTTCGATGAACATCTTTATTTCATTACCGGCCTGCTTAAATGTAGGCGCATCTTTTACCATAGCATCTGTTATTCCATGAATTTCACTGGTAGCTTTGGGAATGGGCATTTCGGGATTAATAAGTTTTCGTTTTACCAGGCGGCTTCCATCTGGTGATATCTTGATAATGGCAATTTCAACAATCCGGTCGGTAGAGAGGCTAACTCCGGTGGTTTCAAGATCAATGAAGGCAATAGGACGCTTAAGCTGTAACATCTTGGATTTTACTGTTTATAGGTTAAAAGATTTAAAATTTACGGGCAGTTTTGCCCGTTTTATTATATAAAATTGATGTCGAAGGTAATATTAATTGTATTTCGCCGTTTACCGTTGGTAAATTATATTTATAAAGCTTACTTTTGCAATATTAAGTTTTTAACTACAAAAGAAACATGATGAAAAGAATATTTTTAATTTTAATGGTGTTAATAGCAGCTACAGCTATGATCAGCAGTTGCAGTCCAAGCCGCAAATCAGGCTGCCCAATGAACGAAGGAATAATACACTAGTACAGTATCATAACCTCCTATGAACTGGATCGATTTAAATAGTGTACATCAGCTGGCTGAAATAAAAGAGCTATCCAAAACCAAGGCCCAGGTAATTTTTAAGCACAGTACCCGTTGCTCAATAAGCAGCATGGCTAAAAGCCGGTTGGAAAGAAATGAACAACCGCAGTCAACCGATTTCTATTTTCTCGACCTGATAAAATTCCGTTCACTCTCCAATAAAATTGCCGAAGATTTTGCCGTAAACCACGAATCACCCCAGGTGCTTTTGATCAGGAATACGGAATGTGTTTATGAAGAAAGCCATAGCGGAATTGACATGGCTGAAATAGAAGCACAGATACTTCTTAATTAGTCTTTCCCGCTGATGCAGTTCAGGTAATATAAAAACTCAACTTTTATCTGTCATCTACCCTCTTTATTGTAATTTTATAGATAAGCGTAATTATCATTTCGTTACTATCATTTATGCAAACTGAAAAACTACAACAGGAGAAAGAAAAATTTGAAGCCTTATTTCAATTTGCCTCGATGGGGATATTAGTGGTTAATGCAAAAGCCGATATCGTTTTAGTGAACAATTTTTTACTTGCCCAATTTGGATATAGCAACCAGGAAGACCTGGCAGGTAAAAAAATTGAATCCCTGATACCTGCCCGTTACAATTCCAAACACATTCATCACCGGGATACCTATAGTAAAGATCCCCACGCAAGGCCAATGGGTATAGGAAAAGATCTGTTTGCTGTAAAAAAAGATGGTACCGAATTCCCGGTGGAGATCAGTTTAAGCAATTATACTACCAATGAAGGGAACTTTACTATTGCCTTTGTGATTGATATAACCAAAAGAAAAGAATACGAAAATGCTGTTCTTCAGCAAAAAGAACAATTGGCCAATATCAATGTAAAAATTGAAGGGTTAAATAATGAACTGGAAGAAAAAGTTGAGTTAAGAACAAAACAATTAAAAGACACTTTACAGCAACTGGAAATCTCAAAAGATGAGCTTACAAAGGCTTTGAGTAAGGAAAAGGAACTGAGCGATCTGAAAAGCCGTTTTGTTTCCATGGCATCACATGAGTTCAGGACCCCGTTAAGTACCATACTTTCATCAGCCTCATTGGTGGCAAAATATACCGAAACAGAAGAACAGGAAAAACGCAACAAACATATACACCGTATAAAATCATCGGTAACCAACCTGACCAATTTACTCAACGAATTTTTATCTATCGGGAAAATAGAAGATGGGAAAATTACAACTAATAACCATGACTTTAATATAAAAGAACTTATCACAGCCTTGTGTACCGAAATGGAAGCACTTGCAAAAAGCGGCCAACAGATCATATATCAGCATGTAGGAATGGGAACTGTCTTTTTAGACCCTTCGCTGTTACGCAATGTTCTTATTAATCTTTTGTCCAATGCTATCAAATTTTCTCCGGAAGCTGGCATTATTGAAATAAAAAGCAATGTTTCCGAAAAAGAGATCAGGCTGAGTATTAGTGACAGCGGTTTGGGTATTTCACTAGAAGACCAGCAACATTTATTTGAACGTTTTTTCAGGGGCGCCAATGTTACTAATATACAGGGAACCGGGCTAGGCCTGCACATAGTTGCTAAATATATAGAACTTATGGATGGCCAGATCGGTTTTACAAGTCAACTGGAAAAAGGTACAGAATTTATTATTACTTTTAAAGCAGGATAATATTCTTCATCAACTTTCACTTTTAAATATATGAAACACTTATTACTGATAGAAGACAATAATGAGATAAGAGAGAATACTTCAGAAATATTAGAACTGGCAGGATATAAAGTGCGGACTGCGGAGAATGGAAAAATTGGCGTGGAACTGGCTATCCAGGAAAAACCCGATCTTATCATTTGCGATATCATGATGCCGGTATTGGATGGGTATGGCGTGCTCCACCTGTTAAATAAAAATCCTGAACTCACCGGTATTCCTTTCATTTTTTTAACTGCAAAAGCAGAGAGAAGCGATTTTAGAAAAGGTATGGAGATGGGTGCCGATGATTATATTACCAAACCTTTCAATGATATAGAATTACTGAACGCTGTTGAGAGCCGTCTTAAAAAAACTGAACTGTTTGCTAAAAATTACGCCAATGATGCAGATGGAATGCAGTTGTTCCTGAATGATTTTAAAGGTAAAAATGCACTGAAAGAACTTGCTGCAGACAGGCATGTAAATCATTACAAAAAAAAGCAGACCATATATTCAGAAGGTAACCATCCCAATCGTTTATATTATATTGAAAAAGGAAAAGTAAAAACTTTTAAAACGAATGATGCCGGTAAAGAATTAACCGTTGGCCTGTTTAATGAAGGTGATTTTTTTGGTTATACTGCCCTGCTGGAAGAAACGGTTTATAAAGAAACTGCAGAAGCTATTGAGGATACCGATATAGCAATCATTCCCAAAGAAGAATTTGAAAGCTTATTAATGGGCAATAAAGAAGTAACCCATAAGTTTATAAAACTACTGGCCAATAACATTACAGAAAAAGAAAACCAGCTCTTAGGCCTTGCTTACAATTCGCTGCGGAAAAGAGTGGCTGATGCATTGCTTACACTGCAGTTAAAATACCACAAAGAAGGCCAGGATAAGTTCTCCATACATATTTCAAGGGAAGACCTGGCCAATATTGCCGGAACTGCTACAGAATCTCTCATTCGCACACTCAGTGATTTTAAAAGTGAACAGCTGATTGAAATTAAAGACGGGAATATCATCATTACCAATCAAAAGAAACTGGAAGCCATGCTGAATTAGTATTTATAATACAGAAGACAGGTATTTATTAAATTCGTTTTTCAGGTTTGCAAAATCTTTTTCAAGATATTCCATTTCATTCCGGAGCCTTTCCTGCTTCTTGATTGTTTTACCATCAAGTAAAATGTTATCCTTTTTAATTAATACCTGTTCCTGCGCATTAATGTCATGCCTGAGTTCATCTATATATTCATCTTTAATAATAAATTTATTTTGAAAATGCTCAGCCAGGGCCAAAAAATCTTTATCAGTACTGTGGTCCACTACTTCTGCCAACCGGTTCTTTAAAAATGTATTTTCCTGTTTAAAAAATTCAAGTAAACGGCTCCATGTCTTATTTTCATGCTGAAACTGTTCGGGTTTTGATATTTTAACAGTGGCCATATTATACGTTAATTCTAATTGCTGTTATTACTAAACATGATTGTTACAAAGCTATTTTCAATTCCTCTTTAAACTAAGGATAAACATCATGTCATTTCCTGAGATTCGTCAGGGTTTGGCATGACATTCTATTATGTTCACTTTATTCACATTCATTTTTGGGCTTACATAAGGTATGCCCAATCCCATGCCCCGTAAAATGAGCAAACAAGCTACAAGAGTCATCATATATGGATAAGCCCTCCGTATCTTCTGACGCAATGAAACACCCACATAATTTCCAAAAAATGCAATGCCCCACATAATGGGTAATGTACCTAAACCAAAAGCTGCCATGAACAAAACACTTTTGCCTACATCACCTGCTGCAATAGCTCCAGCCACAGCCATATAAACCAGGCCGCAGGGTAATAAACCATTCAATAATCCAATAACAAAAAGAGAAGAATTATTTTTTTGTGTAAAAAGACGGCCCAGTTGCGATCTTATCTTTGTAAAAAATCCGTTTGTAAAAGTTGATGCAGTTGACTGCATCTTATATTTTTTAGGAATAATAATAAACAGAAGAATTAAAGCACCCGTGCCAATAGATAACCATTGCTGAAAACCGAATAACGAAGCTGTTTGTCCGATCAAACCAAATACCAGCCCAAAAGCAGAATAGGTTACGATCCGTCCGCAATTATAAATAAATGCACCTGTAATTTTTGCCGCGATACTGTTATTGCTTAAAGGCAGCGATAATGCCAGCGGGCCACACATACCCACACAGTGAAAACTGCCCACCATACCTATCATAAATGCAACAATAAAAACCTGGATCATTTTTAAATAAATATTTTCTTTTCAAAATAATAAGTAACTGTGCCATCCCGCCAGCTTACATGCAATTCATATAATCTATTACCTGCGGCCGGAATGGTCAATTGCACAGGCTCATCCTGTACAGAGAAATTCTTTGTTATATCTTTTGCTTCATCCGAAGGGCAATACAACACCACCTCTCCAACAAGCTTCTTTCCTGCAAAATCTTTGGGGAACTGAATGACCAGGAAATTATCTTTCATCACATATTTAACGGGTGCAGACAAAGTCTCTACCCTGTTCATCTCATCAATCTTTTCCTGGTACTTTAATTCTTTTGCATAATAATCGGTTGTAACCAGGTCAACGTTTTGGGTGGATGATTTAAATACCATAAATAAAATGCCCAGCACAAATACGATGTAAACAACAAGTATTTTATATCCCCAGTTCATATTTGTAATTTTTAGTTATACACTTCCGGTCCGATAAATTTGGCTGTAATAGTTTTAATTTTTTTATCCATTTCATAAACGCCAATGATCAATACTGTTTTCCAGTTTTTTACATCACTTTTATTGAGTTTTACAAAAAACTGTAGATTTGAGTAGGCTTCTTTCTTAACCAGTAAACTGCTGCTGCCTACTATAGTGATCTCTCCGGGTAAGTTCTCCAGTTTAAGTGTAAAGGGAATATCCTTATGGGTTTTATTAGCCAGCTTTAAACTGTACAGATTACTTATACGCCCGTCAGGCAAAGTATTATACGTCATGCCTGCTGTTCTCATTAAGGTTACGTCAAGGTCATTCCTGCTCACTAATAAAAATGCCAATAAAGCAAGTAATAATACCAACACTGCAGAATAAGCTTTTATCCTTGGGGTAAATTTTAATTTTACTCCCTTTGTTATACTGTTTTCAGATGCATACCGGATAAGCCCTTTTGGTTTATGAATGCTGGTCATGATATCGTCGCAGGCATCAATGCAGGCAGTGCAGTTAACACATTCCAGTTGTGTGCCATTTCGAATGTCAATTCCTGTAGGACAAACCCTAACACAGGCAAAGCAGTCAATACAATCTCCCTGCCGGGTATATTCTTCAAACTTTGCTGCAATGCTTTTGCAGGCGCCATCTTCTTTACAGTCAGTGCATTTACAATCATGGTCAGCCTGTTTCTTTAATTTACCCCTGGGTTCACCACGTTTATGATCATAGGCAACAACAATAGAATTTTTATCCAGCAAAACCCCCTGCAGGCGGCCATAAGGGCAAACTACAATACAAACCTGTTCTCTAAACCACCAATACACAAAAAAGAAAACCGAGGTGAAGATCATTAAAGAAACCAGTGTGCCAACATGCGCTGAAGGATTTTTAATATAGCCCAGCAATTGATCCATGCCAATGAGATAGGCCAGGAAAAAATTGGCAATTAAAAAAGACAGGGCGAAAAAAATAACAAATTTTACAGCTCTCTTCCTGGTCTTTTCTGCATTCCAGGGCATTGCTTTTAATTGTTTTTGCTTTGTGGAATCTCCATCTATCCAATATTCGATCTTACGGAATACCATTTCCATAAAAATGGTTTGCGGACAGGCCCACCCACAAAATATCCTGCCAAAAACTACTGTAAATAAAATTATAAAAAGAATGAACGTAAGTAACCCTATAGCAAATATGAAAAAATCCTGTGGCCAGAATATTATTCCAAAAAAAATAAATTTACGCTCAAGTACATTGAACATAAATAATGGCTCTTCATTAATTTTTATGAAAGGCAGCGTAAAAAAAACGATCAAATAAAAAATACTGAACCAGGTTCTTAAATTATATAACCTTCCCTTTGGTTTTTTAGGGTTAATAAAATTCCGGTTACCCTCATTATTGATGGTAGCTACAGAATCCCTGAAAGATCCCGGTTTATCTAGTTCAATAGTTTTTTCAATCATATCTGTCTTTAATCCCATTTTTCAACAGCGCTAAGCCTGGTCTTTATCTGTTAAAGTTTCTTTGTGGATATCACCGAGTCCTTTTTTACTGATGAAGCTGAATCTGGCTTTGCTATACCTGTAGAATCACCTGCAGGTACTTTAACAGACTCCGTATATATTTCTCCCTGTGGCAACTTAGCATTGGGAGGATTTGTACCCTTGAGTGATTTTATATAACTGGCAAGCTGGCTTATTTCTTTGGGATTAAATTTCGAACTCCACGATTGCATCCCTTTATCCAGGTAGCCATTTTTAATGGTATTATAAATATCATTTAACGACCCCTTATGCAGCCAATAATCATCCGTTAAATTGGGGCCAACACTAACAGGGTTCTGGCTACCCCCGGCCCCTTTTACGTGACAGGCAACACAATTCGCTTCAAACATCTGCTGTCCTGCCTGTATCCCTGAAGCATCTGCCATTGGTACATTGTTCTCATCAACCTTGTCTTTATTATTAGCATCATATATTTCTTTTTCTATTCTTGCATTTTCCATTTCGATATTATATTCCTCTGTTGGATTTTTTCCTAAACCCAACACATGAAAATTAAGCAGGTAAATAAAAGCGATAACAATAGTGATATAAAAACCATATTTCCACCAGGGCGGTAATGCATTATCCAGTTCACGAATACCATCATAGTTATGATCCAGCATTATGTCTGCTTCTTTTTCAACAGCTACAGCTTTGGTAAATAATTTTTTATCAAGGCCTGTCCACCATACCGCAAGATTTGATCTTTCAGATACAGATCTCACTTTCTCAGGTAACAATTCTGTGTACATTCTGCGAATTGAAAATGCCAGGAATAAGATCACTACCACTTCCATTCCTATTACGGTTAAAAACATATAATAGGCAGATTGAGAAAGCCCGCCGTAATTGGGTATCTCTTGTATAACTTTAGTTGCTGAAGCATCCTGTGCGAAAGAAACCTGCGAAAGAAGTGAAAACCCGGCAAACAATACAACAGTCATTAATTTTGAGGCATTCTTATTTTTATCTACCAACTGTTTACCAAGGGCAGTTAAAACCTGCCCCATTCCCCAGATCACAAAAGCCAACACTATTATCATGATCATTAAGAGTATGGCCAATTGATTATATCCTGTAGATTCAGTTTTTGTTGCAACCGGGTCAGTAGTTTGTGCAGCAATAGCAGTACAGGCAATTAATGCCAGTGCGGTCAATGTAATTTTATTCTTTATAGATCTAATAAACATCATACTATACATTTTATATGGTTGAGTTAGTTATTTCTTCCTGGTCAAATGGAATATTCGACAGTTCTTCAATTCTTTCTTTTCGCATTTTTTTTACCATTAGCAGCAACACAACAAAAAAGATAAAGAAGATGAACAGCGATATCATGGGATAGATATTGGCATCGTTCATTGTTTCGGCATACTGTTTTATGAATTTGAACATGGTTTATTTGTTTTGAGTTGCTGTTTTATTTTTACCAATATCGGTTCCCAGGCGCTGGATATATGCGATCAAAGCAACTATCTCCCTGTTGGCCGGAACCTGTATACCTTCAATTTTTAAATTGATACGGATACCATTTGCCTGTGCACTTAAATCACTGTTGGCCTGGTATTCGTATCCTTTTTCATAAGGCACACCCAAAGTTTGCATGGCTTTTATTTTTGCAACAGTTGTGGATGTATCCAGAACCTGGTCGATCATAAAAGCATAAGGAGGCATAACAGACCCTTCACTCATGGATGAGGGTTCACGGAAATGACGGAAATGCCAGCCATCAGATTTTTTCAGGTTACCCGTACCTTCCCTGGCAAGGTCGGGACCGGTTCTTTTACTACCCCATTGAAAAGGGTGATCGTAAACAAACTCTCCTGCTTTGGAATATTCGCCATAGCGTTCTGTTTCACTCCGGAAAGGGCGTATCATTTGTGAGTGGCATACATAACATCCTTCTCTTACATAAATATCCCTGCCCTGTAACTCCAGCGGCGTATAAGGTTTTACGCTGCTGATAGTAGGCACATTTGATTTTATTAAGAAAGTTGGAACCAGTTCAATTATTCCTCCGATCAGTATCACCACTAAACTCAGGATCATGAATTGAATGGGTTTTCTTTCAATCACCCTGTGCCAGTGCTCGCCACTATGCTTAACATATTCCTTTACCAATGGTGCTGCTTCGGCTTCTTCATTAGCAACCAGCTTACCTTGTTTTACTGTTTTATAAATATTATAAAACATGATGAGCACACCGGTTAAATATAACATACCTCCTATGGAACGCATTGCATAGAATGGTCTCATATAAGTCACGGTTTCTAAAAATGTATATTTTAACTGGCCGGCTTCAGTAAATTGTTTCCACATGGAGCTTTGTGTAAACCCTGCCCAGTACATTGGAATTGCCCAGAATAATATTCCCAATGTGCCTAACCAGAAATGATTGTTGGCTAATTTTTTTGAATACAGGTCTGTTTTAAATAACCGGGGAATCAGCCAGTATAAAATACCAAAGGTTAACATACCATTCCAGCCTAATGCGCCAACATGTACGTGTGCAACGATCCAATCGGTATAATGAGATATTGCGCTAACACTTTTTAAGGAAAGCATCGGCCCTTCAAAAGTTGCCATACCATAGGCGGTAACGGCCACAACCATAAATTTCAGGATCACATCATCTCTTACCCTGTCCCATGCGCCACGTAAAGTGAGTAGGCCATTGATCATACCACCCCAGCTTGGGAAGATGAGCATGACCGAAAAAACAATGCCTAATGATTGTGCCCAGTTTGGTAATGCTGTATACAGTAAATGATGAGGGCCTGCCCATATGTATAAAAATATCAACGACCAAAAGTGAATAATAGAAAGCCGGTAGGAATAAACAGGGCGATTGGCCGCTTTAGGCAGAAAATAATACATAAGTCCCAGGTAAGGCGTTGTTAAAAAGAAGGCAACCGCATTATGGCCATACCACCATTGCACCAGGGCATCCTGCACACCAGAATACCAGCTATAACTTTTTAGCCAGGTATAAGGCAATTCACCGGAACGTACAATATGTAAAACTGCAACGGTTACAAATGTGGCTATGTAAAACCAGATGGCTACATACAAATGTTTTTCTCTTCTTTTAATGATGGTACCAAACATGTTCCAGCCAAACACAACCCAGATTATAGTAATAGCCAGATCAATTGGCCAGATCAGTTCCGCATACTCCGCTCCCTGTGTAAGACCTAATGGAAGTGTAATTGCAGCAGCAACGATAATTAATTGCCATCCCCAGAAATGAATATTACTGAGTTTGTCACTGAACATCCTGGCTTTGCACAAACGTTGAAGTGAATAATACACTCCCATAAAAATACCATTGCCCACAAAAGCAAAGATCACCGCATTGGTATGCAGCGGACGAAGCCTGCCGAAAGAACCGTATTGTGTAATATTCAATTGGGGAAACACCAGTTGTAATGACACCCATAGGCCTGCCAGCATACCAACAGCGCCCCATAGGATAGTGGCATAAGCAAAATTCTTTACAATCCTGTTGTCATAATAAAATTTTTCTACCTGCATGTGTTTATTAGTTTGGTTTATTTTTTTCAGAAGAAGTAGGAGAAGATTTTTCATTCTTAGTATCATCAAACAGTATCCTGATGGATGGCGTATAGTCATCATCATACTGGCCGTTTCTAACGCTCCATAAAAAAGCGGCAAGGAAACCTCCTGCTACCAAAATACTTATTCCGATCAGTATGAATAATGCACTCAAAAGAGATGATTTAAATTAAAATCAAAAGTAGCCGCTGAAATATTTTTTGAATATGAGGACTGTCAAAGCGAAATATGATTCTGGTCAGGTTGAAATTCAGAGGCCTTTTCGTTTTGCGATGTATGAAGAGAGTAAACTAACAAAAAGCACAATACTGATACTGCTCACCGGCATAAGAATAGCAGCGATCATGGGAGAAAGTATTCCCTGAACCGCAAATGACAAACCAACAATATTGTAAACAATGGAAAGTATAAAGCTGGCCAATACGATCTTTTTTCCAGCCCTTGCATAGCTCATAAATTTTCCCAGCAATTGTACTTTACTCCCATCCAGTATAGCATCACTGGCCGGGGAAAACTGTGCAGAATTTTCACTAACCGCAATACCAACCTGGCTTTGCATCAAAGCACCGGCATCATTTAAGCCATCGCCAAGCATTAATACATTTTTATGCTCCTGTTGAAGCTCTTTTATAAAATCCAGCTTTTGTTGTGGCGACTGACTAAACCACAAACAGGCATCGGTGCCAAATATCTTCTGCAGGTTCTCCTTTTCAGAATCATTATCTCCTGATAGAACATAGAGATCAAATTGATCTTTACCCAGCTGTTTTACCAATTCATTTATTTCTTTCCGGTACTGGTTACTTACATTAAAACGGCCCAGGTGTACATTATTCATCATTACATGTACATGTGTACCTGTATCGTAAGAAACAAACCCCCGGTCAAATTGATTGAGAAAACCCGCTGACCCCATCTTTACATCCATATTATTTATCCTTGCCTCCAATCCTTTACCAGTGTATTCTTTAAATTGTTCAACAGGTTGTTCTTTTTCTGTAACACTGGGAAGCCATGAATAAATAATTTTACTCAGCGGATGTGATGATTGCCGGGTAATATTTTTAACAGCTATTAATTCTTTTTCTGTTAATGGAGTACCGTCATAACTAACTATTGAAGAGTTATTTTGGGTGATGGTACCTGTCTTATCAAAAACAACAGCATTGATCTTTGCCAGCGATTCAATTACACTGGCATTTTTAAGATAGAGCTTATTTTTTCCGAAAATACGAAGCATATTACCATAAGTAAATGTTGCAGAAAGTAACAACGAACACGGGCAGGCAACGATTAACACCGCTGTAACAGCAGGTAAAATTTTTGTACTGTCAAAAAAAGACCAGAAGACCAGTGTAGCCAGGGCAATAGTTAATAATACGATCGTAAAATACCGGCTCCAGGGATGAATGAATGATCTTTCTTCATTTTTTTTGCTGTTAAAGATCTCATTATTCCACAGCTGGGTAATATAACTCTGCGATACTTCTTTTATAACTTCCAGTTCAATAGCACTTCCTATTTGTTTACCGCCGGCATAGATCAATTCTCCCTTTCTTTTTTCAACAGGTGTGTTTTCTCCACTTACAAAACTGTAATCAATATTGGCGGTGCCCTTCATAAGTACCGCATCTGCAGGTATCATCTCTTCATTCCGCAGAATGATGCGGCTACCCTTTTGCAATTGTGTGACAGGAATATTTTTTTCAACTCCTTCGTCAATCACCGTAACACCCAATGGAAAGTAAGACCTGTAATCCCGGTCGAATGAAAAAGAATCGTATGTTTTATTTTGAAACCAACGGCCTATCAGCATAAAAAAAACAATGCCTGTACCTGAATCCAGATAACCGGCACCATGGCCACTAATAATTTCGTAATAGCTTCTTGTAAATGTTACAATAATGGCGAGGGCTATGGGGGCATCAATATTTAAAAATCTTTGGCGTAAACCTTTCCCGGCTGATATAAAAATATCTGAAGCACTGAAAAACAATACCGGAAATGATAATACAAGGTTGATCCAGGTAAAAGTTTCTTTGAGTCCTGCCTGCTCAATATTTCCTGCAGAAAAATATTCCGGGAAGCTTAACATCATGATATTGGAAAAGCAAAAGCCAGCAACACCGATCCTATATATCTGCCTGCGGTTAAATGATGATTTCTTTGTTGTAGTTGAATCTTTTAAACTGATGTAAGGTTCGTAACCAATAAAAGCCAGCAATTCCACAACCTTCCGCAACGTTATTTCAGTGGGATTAAAACTGATAAAGACTTCTTTTTGTTGAAAATTTGCCAGGGATTTTTTTACCCCGGGTTCAATGCGATGCAGGTTTTCCAATAAATAAATACACGAAGAGCAATGCATTTGAGGAATAGAGAAAGTTATATTTACCTGGTCAGCATTGCTGAACTGTACCAGCTTTTGTTTTATTACTTCATCATCCAGGTATGCAAACCTTTCTGATACAAATTTGCCTTTGACCTTTATCCCCGGCGTTTTATACAGGTCATAATAATTACAAAGATTGTTTTCATTCAGCAACAGGTAAACCTGTTTGCAACCGGGACAGCAAAAATTATTCTCATCTGCAGAGATGGAAAGATCATCGCAAATATCCCCGCAATGGTAACAATGAACCCGTATGGTTTCTTTTTTTAGAATGACCTGGTTGTTTTTAAATTAAAATACCGCCACATAAGAATATGCGGCGGTCTATTTAGACAGAAACTACTGAACACTTTTTTGGGAACATGTGTTCAACCCTAAAATTTTATATAGCGGACAAAAGGAAATGACTCCGGTCATTAATGGAAGCAATGCTACCGGGCCCCACCAACTTTTAAAATATATACCAATTGCGGCTATCACCAATGCCAGTATTATCCTTATAGTTTTATCTGTATTTCCAACATCACATTTCATAACTGATAAATTAATGCTCAAAAGTTGCAAAAATTATAAGGATGTAAAATGACAGGCATCAAACTAAATTATGACTTTCATCATGCACAACTACTAAATAAAGATTGATCATTCCTTTTCAAACAACCATTTGAAGGGCTTGTATGGTTGCTCAGGCTGAAGGTTAAATTGTTTAATTGTATGCTCCCTGATGTAAGTCACGGCATCTTCAACAGAATCTGTAAATAAAAATAATCCGGTATCCTCCGGAGATATAGTCCCTTTTAATTTCATCATTTCAATGTGCTCAATAAGGGCTTTATGAAAAACGGTATCAAAAATAACGATTGGAAAAGAACTTATTTTCTTAGTTTGAATTAAAGTAAGCGCTTCAAAATACTCATCTAATGTACCAAAGCCACCGGGCATTACCACAAATGCATAAGAATATTTAAGCAATAAAGTCTTGCGTATAAAAAAGTACCGGATGCTCACCCATTTATCAAGGTAGGGATTTGGTTTTTGCTCCATGGCCAGTAAAATATTACAACCTACACTCCTGCCGCCAGCAGCTTTGGCACCTTTATTGGCAGCTTCCATGATACCGGGCCCACCTCCAGTCATAATAGTAAAACCCATTTGGGCAATTTTGCCAGCAAGTTCTTCGGTTGTATCATAATAAGGGTGCCCGTCTTTGAATCTTGCCGATCCAAAAACAGTAACACAGGGGCCTACAAAATGTAAAGCCCTCAGTCCTTTTATAAATTCAAATAAAATTTTAACGACAAACTTCAATTCTTCCCATCGGCTTTGGGGGCCTTCCAGGAATTTTATTTCGGCTTTTACTTCTTCCGCTTTTACTACTGGTTTTGTTTCAGATTTTACTTGATTCTCCATTCTGCAATTTAAGTACAACAAACTTAGTGGTTTTCCTTTAGCTTTTTGCGAATAGAACAAGTCAGCGCAAATTCTCTTATTATTATTTATATGTGTTTCAATACAGCCTGTTTTTCAATCCATACTTCTCCATGATGGACTAAAAGTGGTTTGATTGAATTGGCTATAATACAATGTTTATATGTTTTTGAGATCATTGGTATTATTTATGTGAAATAAACAGGGGCATTTTAATATCGTGTATCACTTTTGATGCAAAGCTTTTTTTAAATAACTGCGAAAATAAAGACCGGGAAAACGCACCCATTATTATGAAACTATAAGCCTGGCCGGATAACCAGTTTATAAAATCTTTTTTATTGGTCATTGGCAGTGATTGAATTTTCAGGTTGGGATAATGCCTGGCTACCAATTCTGTGATCAGTCCATATTCTGGTAACCCCTCATCATGCTCTGCAATGGATAATAAAACGGTCTCGTATCTTGTAAGTTCCGGGTAAACGTATGCAAATTGCTTAATGGCAAATACGGATGATTCACTTCCATCATAAGTTAGTATGACCTGGCCGGGTTCTTTATAATTTTCCGGTATCAGCATTACAGGGCATTCCGCTTTTTTTAAAACTTCTTCCAGGTAAAAATTGGGTTGTGCTTTTTGTACATTTTCATAAAACAGGTCACTACTTACCAGCAATACATCAGCAAACCTTGTCTCTTCTATCAATGACGCTATGGCCATTAAACTTGTGTCATTATGTACCCTGTATTCAATACCTTCAGCAATACAGGCTTCTTTAAATAAATTGATATTTTTATTCACCACCTGGTCATCATTATTTCTTTCCAGCCATTCGGGCATCATTGCTATGCCTTCCATTCCTGTATAGGCAAGCACTTTGGAGTAATCTACCGGGCTGAGAAAAACACCGGCCAGTAAGATTTTAGATGTGGTATTAACATTTTTTACAAACTCAAAAGCTCCATGGGGGAAATGGCGGCCATCAAGAGCTATAATTATTTTTTTCATTTTATTAAAAATTGGTAGTAAACAAAACTACCTGCCACTGCATTTATAAAAACTGATAATTAGTAGCATTCAGAATGATTATTGTCATATAAAATACTCAGTTTTTAGCTGTCAGTTTACTTAAACAAAAAAAAGCTTGTAACTGGTGATATTTTTCCAATTGTGATTTTAATCATAAACAACCGGGAGATAGCAGCTTAGTTTTATGCTACAGATTATAATTAACAGTATAAAAAAAGTAAAATGAAAAATAAAATAAACACAGCAATGTCAGTAACAATACTGGTATTTGCAATGGCCTGTAATTCAGGTGACCCTCAAAATACAAACACTTCCGAATCTCCCACTGTTGCACCAACAACAGGTCAATCAGGAGTTCAGGATGATCAGTCAGCAAAAAATGTAGTGCAGGTTGCGATGGGTAGTAAAGATCATACCACCCTGGTTACTGCAGTTAAGGCTGCCGAATTGGTAGATGCTTTAAGTAATGCAGGGCCATTTACTGTATTCGCCCCAACCAATGCTGCATTTGATAAACTACCGGCTGGCACAGTTGAAGGATTATTGAAACCAGAGAAAAAAGATGATTTGACGGACATACTTCAATACCATGTTTCGGTTGGTGTGTTTAAAGAAGATATGCTGCAGGATGGACAAAGCATTGGCCAGGTTAATGGCGGCAACATCACTATCAGTAAAAAGAATGGTAAATTAATGGTGAATGGCGTGGCTAATGTTATAGCTACTGTTCCTGCTTCAAACGGCATTGTGTATGTAATTGATGCTGTATTATTACCCCCGAAAAAGTAAGCATAGTAGTAACCAAGGATGCATAAAAGCACGACAGGCTTGTTGTGCTTTTATGCATTACTTCAGTAAATTTTATCAGCTGATGAATTAGCTTCCTGTATTTTTATTTGCATAATTGTTGAGATGCTCTTTGCCCTTTGTTTAACAAGGTTTGCAGTTACCCCTTCAAAGTATTCATCTACTGTTGTAAAAAACAGGTACTCCCATTGTTCAAAATAAGCCTTTGTAAGTGGCAGAAGGCGATTGATATGTTTATGTAATTCCATGGGGTTGCCCACATAAGTACCCGTGTAAAATAACATATTTTCAAAGAAATCATACATGACCGGCAAGTGTTTCTCCCAGTTCACTTTAGCAACATCAGTAAAAACAAACCCGATATGCTGGTCTTGCTTTATTTTATTATAGAATTCATTTACCAGTAGCTCTATATCCTGCCTTGATATTATATCTTTTTTCATACTGCACAATTTTAATGTAATAGGATATGGATCTGTTGCAGCACATCTTCAGAACAATGTTGCTGTAATAGTGGGAATAAAACCCTTTCTTCTTTCCGCACATGTACTTCCAGCATCCTGCCCAACTCATCTAATGTATCTTCCAGCTTTGTTGTGCTATTTAAAGAAAGAAATAATGCAGTTAACTGCTGATGCTCATTTTTAATTTCAGTAATAAGTTCATTGATCACTATATCACTGCCCCATGCTTTTTCCAGCACCAACTCTTCTTTTTTAAAATGTTCTTTTATAATTTCTTCAAATTGCTTTTGCGCAAAACCGGCTTTGTCTTTATCAGTATTGGGCATGCCTTTATATTCCGGCGCCCCTTTCTTTAATAACTGTGCCAGTATTAGTGTATCATGATGCTCTCTGGATAATGGCGCTAATGCTTCATGTCTTTTCATAATTACAGGTCTTTACGGTTGAATTTTCTTAAAGATAACCAGGTGGGAATAATAACCCATGCAAACAATGTACAAAAGGAAAGAACAAACCCTGACTGCGTTCCAAAAAAATCTTTAAATATGGCACCGGTATAACCCATGAGTGCCGAAACGTCCATCTTTAACAAGATCAATATCCTGCTCAGGTCAATTGGATTTAATATGCTAAGTCCGATCATCATCTTTTCCAAAGGATAATCAGCAAACTGAAATAAAATGAACAGAAGCAATCCATCAAATATCAAAGCAAAGTATAGCCATAATAATATGGTTACGCCAATTCCCCGTGCTTTATCCCTCGTTTTAACAGCTGCAAGCATGGCAATAGCCACAAAGATCACTGATAATAGCAATCCTGTGGCCAGCATCATGAAACCCGTAGCAGTAGCTTCATACAACAGGATGGGTATGCCTGCCCCTATAAAAAATGCCAATGCCTGTGAGCAGGCCAACCCCAAAAATAAACTCAACCAGATCGATCTTCTTTTCAAAGGTTGGCTAACCAGCAACTCCAGAAATTCGGCGCTGTTGTAAACATAAATTGCAGAAAACAACATGCTAACCAACGGAACAATGATGAGTATGATATTTAATAAACTCAGCAGCCCCTTTGATGAATTATCTTCGAGGTTAAATATGCTGAGTGAAATAATAAGCAGGAATATGGTATAGGTCAGCATAATTTTATTACGCAGGATATCTATGATAACATATTTAATTATTTTTTTCATGGGTTGTTTTTCAACATTACGTTAGCTATAGCTTTAGATAATTTTTGTTCACCTGTATCTTCCCGCAGGTCATAAATACTTTTATGAAAACAAAGTTTACCATCCTGCATATACATCACCTGGGTAACCAGGTCATCCAGTTCGCTTAAAATATGAGAGGTTATCAGGATCAGTTTCCCCTTCTTTTTTTCTGCAATGATCTTTTCCTTTAGTATTTCAGAAGCTACAGGGTCAAGCCCGGCTGTTGGTTCATCAAGTATCAGCACATCAGGATTAAATAAAAAGGCAAGTGAAGCGCTTACTTTTTGCCGGGTTCCGCCAGATAAAGTTCTCATACGTTTACCGAGTAAAGTATTTAATCCAAATTGTTTTACGAGATCCTCATCAAGAGATACTCCATTTTTTCCCCTGATGTCTTTCATCATATTTAATACCTGCCCGATGGTCATATTGTCCGGGTATCTTCCTATCTGTGGCATGTAACCAATATCAGTCCGGTATTTCCAGTCGTGCCTGATATTTTTATCATTGAATGTTATAAAGCCGCTGTCACAAACTACCATTCCCAACACACATTTTATAAAAGTGGTCTTGCCACTTCCATTGGGCCCAATAAGGGCAATACATTCGCCCCTGTTACATTTTACTGAAACATTATCCAGGGCCTTCATTTTACCAAATTGCTTGGTTACATTACTTGCAATGATCATAATGGTAAAGGTTTCATCAATGGATGTTCATCTTTTAAATTTTCGGGCGTAAGTGATGGCAAAATTTTTTCTGTTTTATCCAGCAAGGAAGTCATCAGGCTCCTGAACAGTATCATAGAAGGAGGATTCTGCTCAACGATCATAGCATATAAACTAACAGGCCGGTAAGGAATATCTCCCAGTTTATCCTTATTCAGATCATAGCCATCATATTTATCCCAGTAATTATTATTAAACGTATTTAAAACAAGGCTGCCATTAGTTCCTACATCAAAAGTGTTAGACTTGAAATTATTATTCAATACGATCACGTCCGTACAACTTGCCTGTATCTTCATTGCCCAGCCATTGTTTTCAAACACATTTTTTTCAAGTTGAATGCGGCTGGCTCCTTCCATGAAGATGCCCACTGTATTTTTTACAAACCGGTTGTTCTCAATATAACTATCGCTTATCTCTTTCAACAATAAACCATAAGCACCATCCCCCCAGTTCTCTTCAAAATAATTATGGACCATTTTTACATGGTTAGAGAACATTACTGCAACTCCGGCACCATTGCTTTCGAAAATATTGGAAATATAGGCATCGTTATTGGAGAACATAAAATGCAAACCGTAACGCATGTTATTAAAAGAAGTATTGCGCCAGATAACTGAGTTGGTAACAAACTCAAAATAAATACCATCCCGGTGGCCCGAAACAGTATTGGCAATGATCCGCATACTGTCACCTTTCCAGCAATGAATACCATTACCGCTTTGCTGTTCTTCTTTATTATGTGCAGTAAGTGTATTTTTTTCAATCGTACAATTAACGCCATACTGGGCATAAATGCCAAAGAATGTATCTTCCAGAGTATTATTTCGGATCACAACATCCCTTTTGTTATAAATCTTAATACCAGCAAAATCTTCGATACTTGAAACCCCGGAATGTATGACCTTAAATCCATCAACCACTACCCCATCGGCTTTAACAGAGATGATCTCATATTTATAATCCCCATCTAAAACCGGGTGATTTACTCCGATCAAAAAAATAGATCTTTGAATAATAATATTTTTCTCATGATAATGACCCGGATCAACTAAAAGAGTATCTCCGTCAACAGCGGTGAGCAATGCCTCTTGAACCGACTTAATGTTTTGCTGGCTACCAATATGAATAGTTTTGGCCCATAAACTGTCAGAGAATAAAAAAAGGGCCAATATGTATATTAATTTTTTCAAGGCTTGATCAAATCCTTCCAGTTAACTGTATTTCCGGAAAAACGTTTTTGAATAGTTATCAAACTGTCGTTATTATCAAAAGCAGCAATATTACCCCTCATCGGGCTTCTTAATTCATCAGCTTTAAGCAGCAGGGCTTTATTAATATTGATCAACTGATGACCACCGGAATAATTGATGAGGTAAATGTCTTTTATATTGGCTGGCACTATATCTTTCGTTTGCAGGTAAGATAATATGCAATGCAGATCATCGAACTTATAAACTTTACCTTTTATTGTTACTATCTCAGCTCCAAACCTAACATCACTGATAGTCATTTTACAGAAATAACAATTATCAACACCGGTTTTAATTGGCTGGGGGCCTGCATTACAGGATGTAATGGCTACTATTAAAAATACAGACATAGCTGCCTTAGCAAATTTGAGTGTTCCCTTTTTTACACTACGCCAAACAATGGTAACTGTAAAAAGCAACAAGATTCCAACAGATAGAAAGACCCATCCGCCAATATCAGGTACTGAGTAAGCACCGAAATTGAGCAACTGTTTAAAGCCGATCAAAGGTGGCTGATAAGCCATACCCGGAACTATAATAGCAGCATCAGGATTTAAATTATGGCCATAGTTATACTCCCATCTCCAGAAATCGTACATGGCTAAAACGCCAAAGCTTACAAAAAGTATAAAAAGAATGTAAAGTAATTTTCGTCTTGCCACAATACCTGTCACCACAAAAAACAAGGCAAAAAAAACAATGATATAAGATAATACTTTGAACTCCATGAAATCTTCCGTATGCAGGGTTTTCATACCTATGTAATGATTCAATCCATTAATGATGTCTACATTACCAGCAAGTCTGTTTGGATAAATTAACAGCTTCAACCCCTCAGGATATTGTGGTGCCATCAGGTCAATTCTCCACATGGGCACAAATAAAATTGTAATTAATGCCAGTCCGCTAAATATCAGTACTAATCTTATCCATGGTTTCAATTTATCGTTCTTCATACTTCTTTATTTACAAATTCAATAAAAAAGGAACAGGCTGATGAAAAGCCTGTTCCTTCAAATCATAGGATCATTTCTTTTTAGCTGTGTCAGAAGCAGGGTAATTTTTACCGGTGCTGAATAACAATGGCACATTACTTCCTGCCGGAGACACACGTACATAACCTGACATTTCCTGGTGCAAGGCACTGCAAAAATCTGTACAATACATGGGGAACATACCCACTCTGTCGGGGGTCCATTTTAAAGTTTGTGTTTCGCCGGGCATTACCAATAATTCTCCGTTACTGGCGCCTTTTATGGCAAAGCCATGCGGCACATCCCAATCCTGCTCCAGGTTGGTAACGTGAAAATAAACTTCATCACCCATTTTTACACCTTCAATATTATCAGGAGTAAGATGAGAACGGATGGCTGTCATATATACATCTATCTTATTTCCTGTCCGTACAACTTTTGTTGTACCCTCGCCATTTGAAAAATAAGGATTCTTATTTTCTTCCATTTTGAAGAACTTGATTGAATTGGCTTTTACCAGGTCAGCAGGAATAATTTGTGCATAGTGCGGTTCGCCAATGGTTGGAAAATCAAGTATCAACTGCATCTTGTCGCCACTTATATCATACAACTGGGCACTCTGCGCTAATTCGGGGCCGGTTGGTAAAAACCTGTCCTTGGTTATTTTATTATACGCAACCATGTATTTGCCATACGGTGCTTTTGTATCACCACCAGCAACAGTTAAATGACCAACAGAGTAATAAGTAGGCACCCTGTCCAATACTTTTAAATCTTTAATATTCCACTTTACCACTTCACTTGAAACAAACATAGATGTATAAGCATTGCCTTTGTTATCAAACTCGGTGTGCAATGGGCCAAGTCCTGGTTTTTTTACTTCACCGTATAAAACAGATTCGTATTTAAGAATGGGAACTCCATCAAAATCGCCAATAAAATCTTTTGCCGCAATGGCCTTCATCAACTTATCAAAACTAAATACCGGAATTAATGCAGCTAACTTGCCGCTGCCAACAATGTATTCGCCGGTTGGGCTAACATCGCAACCATGCGGAGATTTGGGGCATGGAAAAAAATAACAAAGGTCTTTAAAATCTTTTACATCTAAAACGGTTAATTCGGTTTTAATGGTTGAAGTGGCTGAATGGGTTACATCGCTGTACACATTATGAGCATATTTTACCGCCTGCTTTCTTCCTTTACCGGCTTTAATATATTCTTCTGCTTTTTTCCAGTTTACTGCCATAATAAAATCCTTATCTTTTTGCGAAGCATTTACTTCCAGTAAAGTATTGGCCTGCTCCGTATTATAACACGAGAAGAAAAACCAGCCATGAGAAACACCTTTGCCGGCACGGCTTAAATCGAAATTAACGCCGGGGCATTGCAGTTGAAAAGCAATATCCATGGCACCATTGTCTTTGGCAACACTGATAAAACTTATGGTTCCTTTAAAATTTTGTTTGTAGGTATTGATGGGTACATCCCCGTTTTTATCATCGGGTGGCACACTAAACCTTGTACCGGCAACAACGTATTCTGTATTTTCTGTAATAAATGGAGAAGAGTGATTACCGCCACTGTTTGGCAGTTCAATAATTTCGGCTGTACGAAATGTTTTTAAATCAAGTCTGGCAACCCTTGGTGTATTGTTGGCATTACCAAAAACCCAGCGGCCATCATACTCACCATTTGTTTTAGAAAGTTGTACGTGATGCAGATCATCCCAGGGTACCATGCCATGCGAAGTATTCAGCATTGGTTTTGTTTCTTCACTGTAACCATAACCCTTTTCAGGATCTACAGAAAAAACAGGAATTACCTTTAGCAAACGGCCCGATGGTAAACCATACACACTCATCTGGCCGCTAAATCCTCCGGAAACAAAATTGTAATATTCATCGTACTTGCCCGGTGCAACATAGGTTTTAGAAGCTGCATCGGAACTTACTGCAGACCCTGCGTTTTTTGGTTTACAGGCATTAAAGCCCAACAGTAAACTGAAAGTGAAAACAGCTACCGTTATTAGTTTATAATTTTTCATGTTGATTGTTTTATAAGTTATCCGGTCATTAATTTAATAGTACCCTTTAAATTATTTTACGCCATCATTCCTTCTCATAAACTCATATAAGTTACGGGCATCATCGTCTGTTAAATTTTGATTAGGCATACGCACTAAACAAATTTCCAGCTGTGCCTGGGCTTTGGGATCTTTATTCAACATCTCATCTGTATTTGTTACAAAGTTCATGATCCAAATACCAGCATGACGATCAGTAACGCCAGTCCAGCCGGGCCCAACTAATTTTTCTGTAGTTAGTTTATGACAACTGCTGCATTTAACGCTATAAACTTTTTCTCCATTTGCAGCCATAGCGGCATCTAATTTTTCACCAAACTCAACTTTGGTAAATTTCCCCGTACCTCTTTCAGGATCATAAGAAGGATTATCGTTATCGGATTTTTTTGGTTCCGATGCAGGAGTTTGGGTATCTGTTGTATTGCTACCGGAATTACCGCCACAAGCGGCTATAAAAACTCCTATACACAGAATGATTGCCAATTTTTTCATGTTACTTAATTTTAGTTTGATAAATTGATGATACAAGATTACAGCAGGAATCAGTACCACTTTATGCGTTAAATCATAAGGAATTGGAATTTGTTTTTAACAGGGAAAGAAATTCCGCAAGGTGTGAATTATATAATTCTCTTTGGAAATTATGTAATGCTTAAAGTCTTATCTGTACTTACTTTACTTTCTCCAAAAGTAATTTACGGGCATTTTAATAAAAGACTAACCTGATCTGAATATGATATCAATCATATCCTCTTCTATTGAAAATCATAATTGACGTATTAAGGCAGGGTTAGTTTTGATTTTGTGAAACACTAATTAAAACCAATCAAATGATAGATGTTGATATGTTGCTTACCTGGGGAGCAGCCTATAAAAAAGTACAGAAAGAAGAAATAATTTTTAATGAAGGCGCCCAGTCCTCTTTTTACTATCAACTGGTAGAAGGCAGGGTTCGCTGGGTAAATATTAATGAAGAGGGAAAAGAATTTATACAAACAATCATAGAGCCGGGAGAATGTTTTGGCGAATTCCCATTATTTGATGATGAGCCTTTTGCTGCCAGCGCCATTGCAGATGAGGATTCAGTGATCATCCGTTTACATCGTTCTACTTTTCATCAATTACTTAAAGATAACCCCGACCTTCATTTTGCCTTTAGTAAATTGCTTACACAAAGACTAAGGTTCAAATTTCTGATCCTTAAAGAACTGGCCAGGCATAATCCCGAAAACAGTATCTCAACATTACTGCAATACTTTAAGCAAACAAAGAAAAATATCTGTACCAAATGCAATAAAATAAATCTTACCCGTCAGCAAATTGCCGATATGACCGGGCTACGTGTTGAAACTGTTATCCGAACTATCCGGAACCTTCAAACCAAGGGGCTGTTAAAAATCAACAAAGGAAAAGTATATTGCTGATTATGATTCAAATCATAGCTGTTGAATCAGTTGCTTAGTTATTTTGCCATGACTTGAATTAGATTACTTTATTAAAAACGAAAGA
>JBDTUK010000024.1:0-3648 GCA_040007795.1 Ferruginibacter sp. | reverse complement strand
AAGAAATAATTTTTTGGGATGGAGCGTTGCAGAAATTTTAAAAGCCAACGGATATGAAGTAATAAAGAGTTGTATTGTAAACGACCGGGGCATACATATATGCAAAAGCATGATCGCCTGGCAGCTTTTTGCCAATGGAGCTACGCCTCAATCAACGAATACAAAGGGTGATCATTTTGTAGGTGAGTATTATGTAAAATTTAATGATGCTTATAAAAAAGAAGTGGAGGAACTTATTGCTGCCGGTAAAACAAAAGATGAAGCAGAAAAAGAAGCGCCGATAATGAAAGCCACCCAGCAAATGTTATTGGACTGGGAAAACGGCAAGCCTGATGTGATGGAACTCTGGAAAAAAATGAATGGTTGGGTGTATGAAGGTTTTGATGTTACCTATAAAATGATCGGTAGTGATTTTGATGTTACCTATTATGAAAGCAAAACTTATTTGCTGGGAAAAGATATTGTACAACAGGGATTGGATAAAAAAGTATTTTTTAAAAAAGAAGATGGCAGCATCTGGATAGACTTAACAGCTGAAGGCCTTGATGAAAAAATTGTGCAACGCAAAGACGGAACTTCGGTTTACATAACACAGGATATTGGCCTGGCGCTGCAGAAATACGAGCAATATAAAATTGACCAGAGTATTTACGTGATAGGCAACGAACAAAACTATCACATGAAAGTGCTGCAGCTCATTTGTCGGAAGCTGGGCATGCCCAATGCTGATAATATTTTTCATTTGAGTTATGGCATGGTTGAATTAACCACCGGTAAAATGAAAAGCCGTGAGGGAACCGTTGTTGATGCGGATGACCTGGTGGATGAAATGGTAGCCACATCAAAAAAACATACAGAAGAACTGGGCAAGGTAAAAGACTTTAATGATGATGAACTGAAAGAACTGTACAATACCATCGGGCTTGGCGCTATGAAATTTTATTTACTGAGGGTTGATCCTAAAAAAACAATGGTATTCAATCCGGAAGAGAGTATAGACTTTCATGGGTTTACCGGGCCGTTTGTACAATATACCTATGCAAGGATAAAAAGTATTTTACGGAAAAATGAAACAGGTGATGGTGGCCCATTTGCAACAGGTCCTTTATTCAAACTGGAAAAAGATATTATTGTTACCGCTGAACAATACCCGGCTGCCATTGAACAGGCCTGTGCCGAACATAACCCTTCGGTGATCGCCAATTATGTTTTTCATTTAGCCAAAACATTCAATTCTTTTTATACCGAACATTCCATTGCCAATGCAGAAACAGAATATAAAAAACAACTGAGGCTGAAATTAGCTTCTCTTACTGCAAATATTATTGAAAGCGGAATGAAGCTGCTGGGCATTCATGTACCTGAAAGAATGTAATATCTTTTACAAAAAATAAATTCTAATTATTTGCTGTTGGAGTGCCGGCATCTACCCAGGTAGCAAAAACTTCAGACACTTTCCAGTTATGGCCTGCATATCGCATGGGCCTGTAAATTACATAGTCAATAAAATCCTTTACATCCGCACTGGTAATTTCCTGCATAACAGTAAACAGTTTTTTACCTTTGAACCTGCCCTTGTCCAATACCCTGTCCTGTTCGGGATTTTGTTTAAGCATTTCCGTGGCCGTATACTTTATATCTGCAACCATAGAATCAATAACACTGTTTTCCTGTGGCTTGTCGCCCAACATCGGAAAAGCAAAACTGTAAAAGCGTTCCCCGGTTACATGTTCCAGGTAAATATCATGCTGTAAAAGTTTAAATATTTGTCCCTTATTTGGGGTCGGGTATTTAATAAAAGTATATAACAGGTCGCCGGGTTTGGGAAGGCGTTTATTATTTGCAAGATGTATCCCGAAATAATTATAGGCACCTTTGATAAGGTTGCATTTTCCCCAACCGATTGCTGTTGTATCAATAGCGGTAAAGTTATTATTAGGTTTCAGTATTGCCACCTGGCCTTCTTCAATGTCAACACTGCCGTCGGTCATTTCTATCTGTACCAGTATGGTACTATCATTCAGTTTTACAGAATAGTCTGTTATACGAAAAGCAAAAAGGTCTTTGGATTTATCGGGCTGTGAAAAAGCAATAGCTGCATTCAGCAAAACAACGATGGTTAAAAGATAGCCTTTCATTTTATTTTTTTATAAAGCTAACAGAATATTCAAAGAAATAATATACCCATCAACCGGTATTTTAATACTACTTACATCATGTATCAGCGGCCCTTTGCAGTTGCTTTTTGTAAAGTTAATGTGTGCAATTGACACAATTAAAGCCTTTGTCATATCTTTGAAACCATGAAAAAGAAAGTTACCAAGATCGGCGTATTGAGTTCGGGTGGCGACAGTCCTGGTATGAATGCCTGTATCCGTGCAGTTGTTCGTACGGGTATTTATCATGGCCTGGAAGTTTTTGGGATCATGAGGGGATACAGCGGGATGGTGGAAAATGATATCATAAAAATGGAAAGCCGGAGTGTGGCCAATATCATTCAGCGTGGCGGAACCATTTTAAAAACATCCCGTTGCAAAGAATTTTTTGAACCCGAAGGAAGAAAAAAAGCCTATGAGAATTTAAAGAAGCATGGCATAAACGGTTTGGTCATCATTGGTGGTGATGGCAGTTTCAGGGGTGCACAAATTTTCAGCAATGAATTTGATATCCCCTGCATTGGTTTACCCGGTACCATTGATAAAGATATTGCCGGAACCGATTTTACCATCGGGTTTGATACCGCAGTGAACACCGCCGTGGAAGCCATTGATAAGATACGTGACACTGCCGAAGCACACGACCGCTTATTTGTTATTGAAGTGATGGGCCGTGACGCAGGGTATATTGCATTACACAGCGGCATTGCAACCGGTGCCGAAAATATTCTTATACCTGAAAGAAAAACAGAGATCGAAATAATCATTAAACAACTGCAGGAAAAAGAAAGACGGCATAAACTGGTTAACTTGATTGTAGTTGCCGAAGGGGATGAATTTGGCGGCGGTAATGAAGTTGCCAGGGTATTAAAGTCCCGTTTGCCTTTTCTGGAAGTAAGGGTTTGTATTTTAGGGCATATACAAAGAGGGGGCTCACCCAGTTGTATGGACAGGCTTATTGCAAGCCGCATGGGTTATCATGCTGTTGAATCGCTGGTGGAAGGAAGGTATAATGTGTTTGTAGGTATTGTAAATAACAGGATAAACTACATTCCATTGGATGAAGCCGTAAAGAAAAAACAACGCATCAGTGAAGAATGGCTGAAGATAGTTAAGATACTGGCGACGTAGTGAAGAGCTGGAAGGGGAATAGCTGCAGGGGAGAAGTAAACAAGGATAAATAGTTATTTGAATAGCCTCAAGGGAATTAGCTACAAGGGACAAGCATGTGAAAGTAAAAGCTATTTAATTATCATGCTTGTCCCTTGTAGCTTGCAACTTGCAGCTTTTCCATCAAATCGATTTAAAATCAGAACCAAATAAATGAGCAAACACATTTCTAAGTACCTGCACCAGCACATGGATAAGGAAGCTGGTATTTCCCACTCACAAAAAAGAACAAAGATAGTAGCCACCGTTGGGCCTGCATGTGACAGCCTTGATAAACTACTGGAACTGGCAAAAGCAGGAGTGAATGTTTTTCGCCTGAACT
>JBDTUK010000023.1:0-22856 GCA_040007795.1 Ferruginibacter sp. | reverse complement strand
CTGTTAGTGTAGAAAGCGAAGAAGCGAAAGGGGCTACATTCATCATTAAATTACCAAAAGAAAATGCCGGCAGTTAAAATATTATATGTAGAAGATGAACTGTTCCTGGGTAAGATCGTGAAAGAGAGCCTGGAGAGCCGTGCCTATGAAGTGATCATGGAACCTGATGGTGATAAAGTATTGCCTTTATTTATTAAGCACCAGCCTGATATATGTGTACTGGATATTATGCTGCCTAATAAAGACGGCTTTACCATCGCAGAAGAGATACGTGCCGTTAATAATGCTGTGCCCATTATTTTCTTAACAGCAAAAACACAAACGGAAGACCTGGTTAAGGGATTTCAATCAGGAGGGAATGATTATATACGCAAGCCATTCAGCATGGAAGAATTAATTGTGCGCATTGAAAACGTTTTGCGCTATAAAAGTGGTGAAAAAAAACCCGGCGATAAAAAAAATACAGTGAAAATAGGCCAGTTCACCTTTCACATAAATCACCAGGTATTAAAAAATAATGGTGATGAAAGAAAACTGTCGTTCCGGGAAAGTGAGTTGCTGAAAGTATTATATGAGAACCGGGACAAAATAATTGACCGGCGTGATATCCTCAACCTGCTCTGGGGTAATGATAATTTCTTTAATTCCCGCAACCTGGATGTATATATCACCAAACTAAGGGGCTATTTAAAAAAAGATACGAAGCTGGAGATACTTACCATTAAAGGAATTGGTTACCGCTTTGTGATAGAATAAATGAATTGTTTATTCTTTTGAAAAAACCTGCGCTGCATCACTGTTTTTTAAAAAGATTAGTGATGTTGTTCCGCTTTTATTTTTCAAATAAACCATCTTTCTTGATTCACCACTAACTTTTAACCCATCATCTGCAGAAGATATTGCAGTAAAATTACCTTTACCTGTTCCCTTTAATAATAAAGCAGAAGTAGCATCGTAATTACCAACCATTACAGCAGCATCATCAGAATTACCACAAACCAGGATATCTTTTATACCATCATTATCCACGTCATCAATAACCAAATCATTGATGGTTGATAATTGCGCTTTCTCGGGAAAAGGAATAAAACGGAATGTATTATTCCCTTCATTGATCAATACCCCCGATTCAAAGAAATTGGTCTTAAATACATCCATATCTTTTTTTTCTTGTTCTGTAAAAATTCCATCGAGTGTTTTTCCGGAGTAGTCATGATAGCGTACAAATTTTTTCCTCATGGATGGTATTTGATCAATAAGCTGGTCACGGCTATACAAAGGATAACACTTACCCTGTATATAATAACCCAACACTGCATCATAACTTCCATTGTTATCAAAATCTTTTGCGTAGATGGTACATGGCTGGTTAATATTTCCTTTAATATTGGAGTTTAATCCCCGGTTGCCCAAAACAAGATCCATGTCGCCGTCATTGTCTATATCTTCTGCTTTCATATTATACCACCATCCGCTTAATTCGTCCATGCTTATAATTGTATCTTTTTTTGATGGTAATATGATGTGAACAGAATTTGATGTTTTCCTGAACTGCCCGTTTTGATAGCTGAATATTTTAGGGGACATCCACTCACCGCTTACTGATAATTCTTTTTTACCATCGCCATCTATATCGGCCCACACGGCCTGGTTTACAATACCCGGATTGAGCAACTCTTTTGCATATATATCTGTTACGTTTGTAAAAACGCCTTTATTGTTTTGCAATAACATACATTTATCCGGCTTTGGAAAATTGCCCGGCATAACATGCCCCCCTACAAACAGATCCAGGTCACCGTCTCCGTCAAAATCCAGGGCAACAACACATGAGCCATTAAAACCCTCTACCGGCAAGGCATTTGCTGCTCTTGTAAAATTTCCCTTCCCATCATTTATATATAACCTGTCCTGGTAAAGATCGCTGCCTGCACTAAATTCTGCACCGCCGCTTACCACATAAAGATCCATATCTCCATCTCCATCAGCATCAAGGAAAAGAGCGCTCATATCTTCAAAGCTTTTATCTGTAGCAAAAGCAGGCTGCTTTTTTTCAGTAAAAGAACCATTAACAGCCTGTATCATCAGTTTTCCTTCAAAGCCAGCAGCTCCACCAATAAATATATCTTCCAACCCATCTCCATTTACATCGGCTTTAGCAAAATAGGGTCCTTTACGACTGCATTTGTAAGGGATCAAAGGTTCTCTTTTAAAATCTATAAAATCATTTTCTATTTGCGTAAAATTTAATTTCCCTGCTGCGCTGATGTCTTTAAAGCCTGCGGTTTTCTTAACAGCAATTGTTGCGTTACCTGCTATGGCATCCGATTCATAAACCGTCAATTCCTGGTCGGCTTTTACATTTTCTAAAACAATTTTTTTAAGGGAAGGAAATGTTATTTCCACTCTTGGAATTATAGTTTCAGCTCCTGTACCAAAATGAAGCGCATGTTCCATACTGGATAAAAAACCACGCTGCGGATGATAATGCTGTAATTGTATCTCTCCTTTTGTATTGGTGATTTTTACTGTTGTTCCATACACCTCGTCAAATGACCCCGGCTTTTTATAAAACTTAAACCTGATGAAATGAGATGCCGGATCAAGTTCACGTGTATTATTCTTAAAAATAAAAGCAGGTCCATCTACATTATTTACCACCAGGTCAAGATCGCCATCATTATCCAGATCGGCATAAGCAGCACCATTAGAAAAAGAAGGCGGGGCATCGCTCCAGGTATCGGTATAATTATCAAATTTTAAACTGCCGTTGTTGTGGTAAAAATAATTTTTAGTGGGAACCGAAGGAATACTTTTTAACCAGGTATTCAGATCAACAGATTTTCCGCTGTTCATTGTTCTGATAACAGAATCCAGCACAAAAACTTTATAATCCCAATCAGTGATATCTCTTTTTATTCCATTGGTAACATACACATCTTTCCAACCATCATTATCAAAATCAGCAATAAGCGGAGCCCAACTCCATTCGGTTTCAGCCACACCGGCATAGTTTGCTATTTCACTAAAAGTTCCATCTGCATTATTTAATTGTAAACTGTTTTTTGGGTATTGATAGTACAAACCATACTTTACCATCAATTGAAACTTATCGTAGTTCTGGTTTACAGCAAACAGTTGTTTTTGCCTTACCGGGTTTTCTACCGCCATATCCACCACATAAATATCTTCAAGCCCGTCATTGTTTATATCGTTTATATCTGAACCCATAGCAGAAAAGCTGGTGTGTTTTATATATTCAGCAAGCCTGTTGGTAAAAGTTCCGTTGCGGTTATTTATATATAAGAAGTCGGGCTTATTAAAATCATTGGCGGTATATATATCAGGCCAGCCATCGCCGTTAATGTCGGCAATGGAAGCACTTAACCCAAAAGCATGATCTATCAGGCCGGCCTTTTTTGTAACATCAACAAATTTTCCTCCCCGGTTCTCAAACAGCCGGTCACTCACATTTACAGTAGTGGTATCTTCCACTAATACTGTTTTACCATTTATTATAGTTGCCGGAATGGTCATGGACTTACTGAAATCATCGGGGTGATCAACAAAATAAACATCCTTATCACCGTCATTATCATAATCGAAAAAATAAGCCTGTATGGTGAAACTGGATTCTGCTAATCCGTATTCGGCAGCCTTGTCGGTAAACGTGAGGTTTTTATTATTGATATACAGTATTTTTTTTCTCAGGTTAGGATCTTTAAATCCCGACTTGCAGACAAAAATATCCAGGTAGCCATCATTATTTATATCCACCATAGTTACGCCTGTCTTGATCCCGTCGCCGCCATTAACTCCGGCAGCTTCTGTAATGTCTTTAAATTTAAAATTACCAAGGTTCAGGTAAAGTTTATTGCTTCCGAGTGTGGATGAAAAATAAATATCCGGCAGCCCATCATTATTAATATCGCCAATACTTACACCGGCCCCGGCGTAAAGATTTTCATACATGTACATGAACATGTTTGGAGTTTCCACAACATCATTCCTGAAGTTAACCCCGGTGCTGCTTTCAGGCAGCAGGCTAAAGCGCTTTATTCCGTTTGTTTGTTGCTGGGCTGTTACTGAAACAGTTAAAAGGCATGCTACTAAACAAATAAAAAAAATATTATAACGATGTAGCATGAGATCTTATTTAATTGCTGAAGGGTACAAGGTTTTCAGCACATGGTTGCCTATTTCTTTGCCCTGGATAATACTGATACGTGCAGTTTCGGGATAGTGAATGCCACCATAAACCCTGCTCCAGCTTACTTCTTTTGAAGCCTCATAAAAAGATTTGAAGTGCCTGGTGTCATTACCAAAAGGAACCTCAACCGGGTCGGTAAATTCATAATTATCTCCAAACAATCCTGTTAATATTGTAGCAGCAGAATTTGAAATAACTGCATGGCCGCTGGTAAATTCGGGGAATGGAGGTGTTTGAATGTAAGGCTGCCAGTTCTTATCTATAAAATCATTTATGACTGTTACGGGTCTGATAAGGTCACTCTTGAATTTTTCATCCCAGCAACATATAAAGGCGTCAAAGAGTGCAATGGAAGTAAGTGTGTAAGCAAGTGAAGACCTGGATACGGACTCATTTTTTTCCTGACATGCCTGCTTGGCTATCATTATCCAGTGGCCACCCGGAGAGATTTTGTGAATAAAGTAATTCAGGTGCCCAAGATTAACGGAAACGTTAGGATTATCATCCCAATAATGTGCTATCAATTTTTGAGTCGTATCAAGATTTTTGACTATCTCATAAACCTCCATCATCGTTTTGTAAAAGGTTGAATTCTTTTTCATATTGTACGGTAACTTGTCCTTAGGCGAAAACTGGGATGCAGATTGTAAAGTATAAGGCCTGATGGTATTCCAGTGTGGTTCAATTGCGGGGGCATAGTCTGCAGGTGTTGGTAACCAAGTTCCCTGTTTATTCGTAAGTGCAAAACGGGGTAACCCCCGCGACTGGCTATAATTATCTTTTTTAGTCCATAATAAAATACTGTCCGCCACACTACGTCCATACAACAAAGAATTTTTTGTAATCTCAGGATCACCATGTAAAAGCAAAGAATCAACAAACGCCTTACGCCAGTCTTCTAATTTATATTCCGAACCAACGAGATTTTGGGCAACATAGGAAAATGAAATGCAAGCAGCTATGAAATTATCAATCTTACTATTTTTCGGAGCCTCAGAAATGGGGTTCAATCCGTTAAGCTTGCCTGATAAGGTTGGCAGTGCCGGATCATCCTGCCGGATACATTCATAAAATGCAATATTGGGATATGAATAAATACGACTGGCCACCGGAGGAGTGAAAAAATCAACCATTACAGTATTAACCAAAAGTGTATTTAACTCGTGAAGGGTTTCGGCTTTATTTTGAGCATTAACATTAATTATATTGGAAGCAATCAGGATGAGGGGGAAAAAAAATATTCGGCTTCTGTATAATAATATATTCATTGTTACATGGATTTGTTAACGAGTACGCCAAATTTAAAAAAAAAAATCGTCTTATGACTGATAAATTCAGAACAAGGGGTTAAATAACTGTTATTGCATATTTGTAGTATAGTATAAATAAAAAGGTGGAATAAGTTGCTAGGATAATAATTTTTCTTCTTTCTTTAATTGCCTGTCGAATAAAAAAGTACCCGTTGGAATTATAGCTGCTGCAAAGGCTTTGGCAAACCAGCCAAAGCTTTTTTTAAATGTTCCCATTACTTCAAACGCAAAATAAAGGAAGGTTATAAACAATGCACCATGTACCCAGCCAAAAATCTTTACTGCTTCAGGAATCCGGAAAATATATTTCAGGGGCATGGCAATCAGCAATAATACTAAAAAGGAAATACCTTCTGCAATACCTATCATCCTGAACCGGTGTAATAATTTTTGTGATGCTTTTTCTTTCATGTTCCGGGTTAAAAAATTTAATAATCTACCACCTGTTCAACAATTGTTTCAGGTATATTTCTCCATTCATATTGCTGGTTACGCAGTTGCGGTTCAAAGCCGGCATCTTTAATTGATTGCTGTATGGTTTTATAAGTAAACCTGTGTGGTGCACCGGCAGCACTTACTACATTCTCTTCGATCATGATGCTGCCAAAATCATTTGCCCCGCCATTTAAACAAATTTGTGCCACCTGTTTACCAACGGTTAACCAGCTTGCCTGTATATTAATAATGTTGGGTAACATTATTCTGCTGATGGCGATCATGCGTATGTATTCTTCTGCCGTAGTTAAATTATGCACACCTCTTATTTTAGCTAAAAGGGTATCCACGTCCTGGAAGGTCCATGGTATAAATGCCAGGAAGCCCTTTGCTGAAGCTGGTTTACGGCTTTGTACCTCTCTCAGTTTTACCAAATGCTCAAACCTTTCCCGTATAGTTTCCACATGGCCAAACATCATGGTGGCAGATGTAGTGATGTTTAGTTTGTGTGCTTCATGCATAATATCCAGCCATTCCTGTGCCCCACATTTTCCTTTACTGATCAATCGCCTGACCCTATCGGTCAATATTTCTGCACCCGCCCCCGGCAGGCTATCCATGCCTGCTTCTTTTAAAGCCATTAAAACTTCACGATGTGTACTTTTTTCCAGCTTTGTAATATGAGCAACTTCCGGCGGGCCCAGTGTGTGTAATTTAATATTGGGATATAATTGTTTGAGTTGCTTAAAGAGGTTAACATAAAAACTTAATCCAAGTTCCGGGTGATGGCCACCCTGTAATAAGAGTTGGTCGCCACCATACCTGATGGTCTCTTCGATTTTTTTCTTATACGTTTCAATATCTGTAATATAAGCATCTGCATGGCCCGGTATCCGGTAAAAATTACAAAACTTACAATTGGCAATACACACATTGGTGGTGTTCACATTCCGGTCTATTTGCCAGGTAACTTTTCCATGCGGAACCTGTTTTTTGCGCAACTCATCAGCCACAAACATCAATTCTGTCAATGCAGCATTTTCAAACAGGTACATGCCTTCTTCTACAGTAAGAAACTCGAAACGAAGCGCTTTTTGATACAGGTCATTTAAATCCATAAATCCCGGTTGTGTAATAATCAGCAAAAGTACATCCAATAGGTTGTAAATTCGAATCAGTATGACATGAAAGTTGTTTTTTGCACTATATTATTTTTATCTGCACTTATAATAGTACAGGCTCAGGAGATATTGCCTGAAAGACAAGCTAAACTTATTACCCGCTTTCCATTTAAACAGTTTAGTGGTGGGGTAATGGTAATACAGGCAAAGTTTGCCAATGTGCCTGATACTTTAAACTTTATTTTAGATACCGGGAGCGGGGGCATTTCGCTTGACTCCTCTACCTGTGTTGAGTTCAATATTCCATTAACGCCTTCAGATACGACGATTACGGGCATTGGGGGAATACGTAAGGTTTCATTTGCTTTTGATCAAACACTTAACTTACCGGGACTTAAAGTAGAGCATCTGAATTTTCATGTAAACGACTATGAAGTGCTTACCAGTGTGTATGGCGAGAAGGTAGATGGTATTATTGGGTATAGTTTTTTCAGCCGGTATATAGTCAAGATCAATTTCGACAGCAGTATGCTGGAAGTGTATTTACCGGGCAAAATTGATTACCCGAAGCAGGGCGTTATGCTTCACCCTGCATTTACCAATTTACCTATTCAATGGCTTAATATAAAGGATAAAGCAAGATTGGGGTTTAATTTTTATATAGATACCGGCGCAGGCCTTTGTTTATTGCTCAATGATAAATTTGTAAAGGACAGTAATATTCTTCTTTCCAGGCGACGGCCGGTTTTGACCCAGGCTGAAGGAATGGGGGGCAAATTACAAATGAGGCTTACTGTTATTAAGGAAGTAAAGGTTGGCCCGTATAAATTTCATTCCGTACCTACGTATTTGTACAAAGATGATTATAATGTAACCTCCTATCCCTTTACAGGAGGGCTGTTGGGTAATGACCTGTTGCGCAGATTTAATATCGTATTTAATTATCCAAACCACGAAATTCACCTGTCTCCTAATAGCCATTTCAGCGAAAATTTTGATTATGCATATACCGGGTTGGGGATCTATTATGTGGATGGTAAAATAATAGTGGAAGATGTAATTCCCGGATCCCCGGCAGACAAAGCACATTTTAAACTAAATGATGAAGTGATTTCGGTTGATAAAAACGTTTCACTTAATATGCAGATGTATAAAAATATTCTGCAAACACCAAATATGTCCATAAAAGTTATAGTTAAAAGGGATGGTGTTCTAAAAGAACTTTCTATTTATACACTGAGTATCCGGTAAACAATTGCCACAGTTTTATTCTCCTACGTACATTTGCACATGATTCAGTTTGAAAAATTTGAAATAGCTAATGGATTAAAAGTTTTAGTTCACCAGGATAAGAGTACCCCAATGGCAGTGGTGAATGTTTTGTATGATGTGGGCGCAAGAGATGAAGACCCTGCTAAAACCGGCTTTGCCCATTTATTTGAACACCTGATGTTTGGCGGCAGCGTGAATGTGCCGGTGTACGACGAACCACTCCAATTGGCAGGCGGCGAAAACAATGCCTTTACCACCAACGACCTTACCAATTATTATTGCCAGTTGCCTGCCGAAAATTTAGAAACTGCTTTTTGGTTGGAGAGTGACAGGATGTTATCGCTGGCATTCAGCAAAAAAAGCCTGGAAGTACAGCGTAAAGTGGTTTGCGAAGAATTTAAAGAACACTATATCAATAAACCTTATGGCGATGTGTGGCATAAGATGAGGGAGCTTTCCTATATGGTTCATCCATACCGGTGGATGACAATAGGCGCCGAACTAAGCCATATTGAAAAAGCTACACTAAATGATGTGAAAGCATTTTTTAATAAACATTATAATCCATCCAATGCCATTTTGGTGGTTGCAGGAAATGTTACAGTAGAAGAAGTAAAAAGACTTACAGAAAAATGGTTTGCCCCAATTCCGGCAGGTGAAAAATATATACGAAACCTTCCGGTTGAATCAAAACAAACGGCCGCCAGGACTAGATCAATACATGCCGATGTGCCGCTGGACGCAATGTACAAATGCTGGCATATATATCCACGTACAGATATGCGCTATTATACAGCCGACCTGATCACCGAAATTTTGAGTGGTGGCGGATCATCCAGGTTATTTCAATCGTTGGTAAAAGAAAAACAATTGTTTAGCAATATTGAGTGTTATCATTTGGGAAGTACAGATGCCGGGTTATTGACCATTGAAGGAAAACTGGTAAAAGGAGTAAAGATGGAAACTGCCGAGGCCGCCATTAATGAAGAGCTGATAAAATTACAGCAGGATGGTATTAGCCAGCGTGAACTGGATAAAGTAAAAAACAAAACAGAGAGTATGATCGCTTTTGAGGATATGACTATCACCAACCGTGCAGCCAGTTTAGCCATGTATGAACTGCTGGGCGATGCAGACCTGATCAATAAAGAATTGGACAGGTACCGGGCTGTAACAGCAGAACAACTACAGGCAGAGAGTAAAATTATTTTTAATGAAAACAACTGTAATACCTTGTATTATTATGCAAATAATTAATTAGCTATGTCAGAAGTAAAACACCCGAAGCATGATTTTATGATTGAACGTATCGCATTTTTCAGCGATGCGGTATTTGCTATTGCTATTACATTAATGGCCATTGAAATTCGACCGCCGCATGTAAGCAAGGGAGACACGGATGCTGTGGTATGGGGAAAATTCAAAGAAATACTGCCTGAGTTTTTAGGGTTATTAGTAAGCTTTTGGCTCATTGGAGGCGCATGGCTTCGACACCACCAGCTTTTTAAATATGTAGATAATTTCGACATCCGATTTATGGCCATTAACCTCTGGTTGCTTTTTACCATTATACTTTTTCCATTTAGTACCAGTTTTTTATTTAATTCCATTTTTGCAGGCGCCGTAACAAAACTGCAGGTGTTCTTTTACCTCGGTGTCCCTCTTTTTTCTAATTTGATTTTATACTTTATGTATAAAAGGGTAAATAAAAAACACCTGAAAGGCACAGCCGATATAAGCTTTCGCAGAGCTGTGTTTTCACAAGGAGCCATGATCGTTGCCTTTATGCTGGCTATAACCTGGATAGCCATTATGCCCATAGAATACCACCCCTTTGGATACATTTTCCTCGGCGTTGGCCCAATTATCATTAGTATTTATAAAAAAAGAATTAAGAACAAATGATTGACCGCTTAACGCCTCCGCTGATAAAAGATGCTGTAGAATTTAGCCTACAGCTTAAACCCTGTGAAAAATTTTCGTTAGATAACGGGGTTCCTGTATATGCTATTGATGCAGGTGCACAGGATGTATTACAGGTTGAAATGCTGTTTTACGCAGGCAACTGGTTTGAGCAGCAAAAATGTGTTGCATCGGCTACCAATTATTTATTAAAGAATGGTACCGGCAAAAAAACAGCCTTTCAGTTAAATGAAGAGTTTGAGTATCATGGCGCTTATTGCAACAGGTCCTGTTATAATGAAACAGCTGTTGTTTCACTATCTACACTAAGCAAACATTTATCCGTACTGTTACCGGTAATAAAAGAGATGATCACCGGGGCTGTTTTCAGTGAGGAAGAACTGGATATTTACAAACAAAACACAAAACAACGGCTAAGCGTAAGTTTACAAAAAAGCGATTTTGTTGCAGCCCGTTTATCGGATGCTTATTTGTATGGCGAAAGCCATCCTTACGGAACATATACCAATCCTGAAGATATTGATGCATTGAACAGTAACCTGCTTAAAGATTTTTTTAAGCAATATTATTTTAACGGGCAGTGTGTAATATTTGTAAGCGGAAAATTACCAACCGATATACAGGAACAGTTGAATAAAAATTTTGGTGCATTATCTTTAAAAGCTTTCAATAACCAAATTTCTATCATCGACCAGGCGCCGGCTGCAGAAAAAAAATACCGTATACAAAATGATATCAATGGTGTGCAGGGGGCCATTCGTATAGCAAGGCCATTTCCTAACAGGCATCACCCCGATTTTATGAAAGTGATGGTGTTGAATACTTTGTTCGGTGGTTTTTTTGGATCAAGGCTGATGAGTAATATCCGGGAAGATAAAGGCTATACCTATGGCATTCACAGCTATGTACAAAATCATCTTCAGCCATCTGCATGGGTGATAAGTACAGATGCCGGTAAAGATGTTTGCGAAGCAACTATTAAAGAAGTGTATAAAGAAATGAAATTACTAAAGGAAGACCTGGTAGATGAGGAAGAGTTGATGCTTGTAAGGAATTATTTAATTGGAACAATTTTGGGAGACCTGGATGGCCCCTTTCAAATCATGGGCAGATGGAAAAACCTTGTACTGAATAATTTAACCGATGACTATTTTTACCGGTCAATTGAAACTATAAAAACCATTTCGGCTGAAGAGTTGAGGGAGTTGGCAAAAAAATATTTAATTCCTGAAGATTTTTACGAACTAGTTGTAATTTAGAATATGCAAAAATGGCTGCTTAAAATATTGGTGTGTGCGGTAAATGTTTTTATCCTGGCTTATATTTTACCCGGAATAGAAATTAAAGACATGTTTACTGCCCTGCTTGTTGCCGTGGTGCTGTCTCTTTTAGATGCTATCGTAAAACCCTTACTGGTTTTACTTACCCTGCCTGCCACCATACTTACCCTTGGACTGTTTTTATTTGTTATTAATGCCTGTGTTATTTTAATTGACGCTCATTTTGTACATGGCTTTGAAGTTAAAAGTTTCTGGCATGCTTTGTTATTTAGTGTATTGCTGTCTTTCTTTAATTCCTTTGTACATAAAAAGGCGTTTCCTGAAAAGAAAACGCCGGGTACGGATTAGGGCAGCTTAACTTACTACTGTATAACCATATTATATCTCTTTGCCTGGTGCTTAATTATCTTTTCTATTTCTGATTCTAATGTAGCGGTATTATTCTTTACTGCTCCTTTTGCTTTTTCTGTAGCAATAAAATATTCCCGTTTTGTATTTTCTTCCACAATCTGTTTTTGAATATTGGAGCGCTGGCTGGCCTTTTCTTTTACAATTTGCTTAAGTTGTTCGTTTGTTTTTCTTTTTAAACTATCGGGCAGTGTTTTTTTGTCCAGCTTATCAATAAATTTATCATCAACACCTTCAGCATCTACCATATCCCAACTTTCATTCTTATAAAGTTTTGCATTGCTTTTTACAGTTGCTCTTTTTAATGCTGCGCCTTTGCTGGCGCTATAATTCATCTGATCAACATTTGATTGCATAGCCATCATACCAGCACCAGTATAGCCATAGGCAATATAAGTACCATTTAATTTTTCATTCAGTGAAAATATAATACTGTCATACGGTGTGGGGATATCATCAATCTTTTCATTTTGATTAATTACAGTAAAACTTCCATTACCACATTCACTGCTCAGGTTCCAGTGCTCCCTTATGCCCTGCAGACTGTCGCCGCAATAAATGGTGTTTACAATCACCCCTTTTTGTTTTGCTTCATCACAGGCTCTTGTATATAAAATATCTCCCTGTAAAAAATCTTCGTTGCCTGCAATAAAAATTACTTTATAGTTTTCAGCAGCCACATCCCATTGCAGGTCTTTTAAAGAAGTATAAATTACATGTCCGCAAAATTCATCACCGCCGTTGGTGGTAAGACTGAAAAGATTTTTTGAAAGAAGGTCCAGATCGCCGGTAAAGCCCGATATCTGTTTTACATAACCATCAGCTTTACTATTGGTCGTTCTTCCATATTCATACAGGGCTATCTCAATTTTCGGTGTTACATTGTTGTTGCATTGCGCTTTACCCATCACACTTACCATATTCCATAATTGTGCCTTAGCCTGTTCAATAAGGCCTTCCATACTGCCACTTACATCTAATAAAATGGCAACCTGAATTTTAGGGGTAATTTTTTTTGAAGCGCCGGATTTGTGTTTATAGCTTTTGGAATTTGTAAATGATAAGACCGGAATTAGGGTTAAGGCAAAAAAACTAATGGCTGCTGTTTTAAGGAGTAATTTCATAAATGATAGTTTTTAGATAGATGCAGCATTTTTAATAATTGCACATACATTTTTTAAAAAGACGCTTCCTTTATATTTGTTTTAACATATACCGGGATACCCTTCCGCTTTAAATTATGAAAGTGATTTGGTAAGCTCACCCAACATCAGCTAACTTTACCCCGTCCGAACGGTATTCAGCCGGGCGGGCAATAATTTATCAGAACAAAGTCTATGCAATTCGACAGGAAAAAACTAAGTAACGAAGAATTGATTTCTATATATAAGAAACTGCTATTGCCCCGGATGATCGAAGAAAAAATGTTGGTATTATTAAGACAGGGAAAGATCAGTAAATGGTTCAGCGGTATCGGGCAGGAAGCTATTTCAGTTGGCGCTGCTATGGCCCTGCAAAAAGACGAATGGATCATGCCATTACACCGAAACCTGGGTGTATTCACTTCACGTAATATGCCCCTGAGTAAATTATTTATGCAGTGGCAGGGCAATAAGGAGGGCTACAGTAAAGGAAGGGAAAGAAGTTTTCACTTTGGAACAAAGGAGCATCATATCTGCGGAATGATATCGCATCTTGGCCCACAACTGGCAATAGCTGATGGTGTGGCACTGGCATACAAACTAAAAAAAGAACAGAAAGTTTCTCTTGCTTTTACTGGCGATGGAGGTACAAGCGAAGGAGATTTTCATGAAGCATTGAACACCGCAGCTGTTTGGGACCTACCAGTAATATTCATCATTGAAAATAATGGTTATGGCTTAAGCACACCGGTGAATGAACAATACCGTTGTAAGAATTTAGTGGACAAAGCTACAGGCTATGGTATTGAAGGAATACAGATTGACGGCAATAATATCTTATCTGTTTTTGATACCATCAAAGGGGTTAGGGATTATTGCATAAAAAATCAAAAACCATATTTAATAGAATGCATGACCTTTCGCATGAGAGGGCATGAAGAAGCAAGCGGCACTAAATATGTTCCTAAGGAACTGTTTGAAGCCTGGGAAAAGAAAGACCCGGTAAAAAATTATGAACAATATCTTATTGAGGAAAATATTTTAACTGCTGCAAAGGTTGACTCTCTTAAAAACGAAACCAAAATACATATTGAAACAGAATTGAGCATTGCTTACAACGCCAAACCGCTTACATCAAATACAACAGAAGAAGTTAATGATGTGTATGCACCAAACAAGAAACGAGAAACGACAAACGAGAAACCAGAAACGGGAGTTGAAAAACGATTCGTTGACGGCATCAAAGAAGCCCTTCACCAATCCATGCAAAAACATTCCAACCTGATCTTAATGGGGCAGGATATTGCAGAGTATGGTGGCGCTTTTAAAATAACCGAAGGTTTTTTACAGGAATTCGGAAAAGAAAGAGTGCGTAACACACCGCTCTGTGAAAGTGCGATCGTTGGCGCAGCATTGGGTTTAAGTTTAGAAGGATACAAGAGCGTGATGGAAATGCAGTTTGCCGATTTTGTTACGGTAGGGTTTAATCAGATCATTAATAATCTTGCAAAAATTTATTACCGCTGGGGGCAAAATGCCGATGTTGTTATACGCATGCCAACTGGCGGCGGTGTGGGCGCAGGGCCTTTTCACAGCCAAAGTAATGAGGCATGGTTTGTACATACACCCGGACTAAAAGTGGTTTATCCCAGCACACCTGCCGATGCAAAAGGATTATTGATCGCTGCCATTAATGACCCCAACCCGGTTTTATATTTTGAACACAAAGCTTTGTACCGTTCGGTAAGTGGCCTTGTACCCCAGGAATATTATGAAACAGAAATTGGTAAAGCAAGATTAGTGCAGGATGGGGATGATATCAGCATCATTACTTATGGTGCCGGTGTGCACTGGGCAATGGATTATGCAAAAAACCATACAGACATTTCATTGCATATTTTAGATCTGCGAACATTACTTCCCCTGGATTATGATGCAATAAAAAAGGCAGTAGCTGCTACGGGGAAAGTGTTACTCTTACATGAAGACACACTGATTGGCGGTATTGGTGGAGAGATTGCGGCATGGATAGCTGAAAATTGTTTTGATCATTTAGATGCACCGGTAATGCGATGTGCAAGTTTAGATACTCCTATTCCTTTTAACCTGGAACTGGAGAAAAATTTTATGGCATATAGCAGGCTGGGCGAATGTGTAGACAAACTGATGAAGTACTAGTAATTTTTTTTGTAACAACAATAATTACAAGACAAAGCTATGTTATTGACACTTCAAATTCTCTTCAGAATTGATTTAGTACTTTGATACAAATTCCCATTTTGAAGATCCTTATTATAGAAGATGAAAAGGCATTAAGTGAAAGCATCACAGCTTACCTTAAAGGAGAAGATTACGTCTGCGAATCAGCTTCGGATTTTAACACCGCTATTGAAAAAACAGAACTGTATAATTATGATTGTATTCTTTTGGATATAACATTGCCGGGAGGCAGTGGCCTGGAAATATTAAAGGAGTTGAAAGTCAACAATAAAATGGATGGCGTTTTAATAATCTCAGCCAAAAATTCAATTGATGATAAAGTGGCGGGCTTAAAATTGGGTGCCGATGATTATTTACCTAAACCCTTTCATCTTTCTGAACTGAGTGCAAGAATTGCAGCGATCATAAGGCGTAAAAATTTTGGAGGCAGCAATATTGTAAAATTTAATGACCTTGAAATTGATACGGTAGCAAAACTGGTAACTGTCAATAAAAAACTATTTGTGCTTACCCGCAAAGAATATGAATTGCTCCTGTACTTTGTCAGTAATAAAGGGCGGGTTATATCTAAAAATGCGATTGCTGAACATTTGTGGGGTGATAATATGGAAGGCAATAACGACTTTATTTATACCCACATCAAAAACCTGCGCAAAAAAATGATAGAAGCTGCAGGCCTTGATTATATCAGGTCGGTTTATGGTATGGGGTATAAATTTACAGACCAATGAAACTATTAACCAGATACAACCGGGTTAATATTGCAGTAACAATAATTGTGTTATTACTGAGCGGACTTTGTTATTATTTTATCATCCGGCATGTATTGCTTAACCAACTGGATGAAGACCTGAAAGTAGAGGAGCAGGAAATACTGGATTATGTAAAAATAAATAACAGTTTACCTAATCCTTCCAGCTATAAGGACCAAAAGGTAACCTTTCAGGCAGCAGATGATAGTTCTGTAAAAAGAACATTTAACAGCACAACTATTTTTAGCAAAGAAGAGAATGAAAATGTTTCGAGCCGCCTGATCATATTTCCTGTACATGTTGACGGCAAAAATTATGTTGTTTCTATCAGTAAATCGGAAGAAGAAACAGAGGACCTGATACAATTTATCCTGCTGATCACTTTATCTATTGTTGTTTTACTATTAGTAGTGCTTTTTATCATTAACCGTTTTTTGCTGAACAAATTATGGCAACCATTTTACAGTACACTGAAGGAACTAAAGCAGTTTAATTTATCAACTAAAAGCAATTTGCAACTTGACCCTACTAAGATCAGTGAGTTTTCTGAGCTAAATAAAACAGTTAAAGTAATGACTGACAGGGCAAGTAAGGATTATGAAGCATTGAAAAACTTTACTGAAAACGCTTCTCATGAAATGCAGACACCATTAGCCATCATCAATTCAAAACTGGACGTGCTGATACAGGACGAAACCATCAGTGAGTTCCAGATGCAGCAGTTGCAGGGAATATACAATGCATTGGACAGGCTGTCGGGCCTTAACCAATCTCTTCTGTTGCTTACTAAGATCGAGAATAATCAATTTAGTGAAACTGTAAATATCTCTGTGGACGAATTAATTAAAGAAAAACTGATACAGTTTGAAGAATTTATCGAGAGTAAAAAATTGGTGGTGACTAAAGATCTGCACACTACAAATGTTCAATGTAATAAACAACTGATAGATATATTAATTGGCAATCTTTTAAATAATGCTATCCGGTACAATAACCCCAATGGTTCTATTTTAATTAAACTAGCTGATGACAGGTTAAGCATCTCCAATAGCTCCTTCCTCCCGGTGTTGGATAACCAGAGGGTCTTTCAACGTTTTTACCGCCATGCCGATACAAAACAGGATGGTAATGGTTTGGGACTATCCATTATAAAACAGATTTGTACCATTGCAGACTATTCAATTACTTACCGGTTCAGCAATGATCAGCATGAATTTTCTGTATTTTTTAAATAGCCCCGGTTTTTTAATTATGATTCTACTTCTTCAATTTTTCTACAGAATCCTATTTTAGATTTACAGTTCACTTAAAAATATATAAACATGAAAAAAATAATAATGATGTCAACCCTGGTTGCGATCGTTACTTTCTCAGCCTGTGCTCAAAAGCTGGATGCTTCTAAAGTGCCTGCTGCGGTGAAAACGGCTTTTGCAAAGCAATATCCCGGAGTAACCCCAACCTGGGAAAAGGAAGATGGTAAGTATGAAGTGACCTTTAAACAAAACGGAAACGAAATAAGCGCCCTGTATGAAGCTAACGGCACCATGACAGAAAGTGAAATGGAAATGAAAGTGACGGATCTGCCGGCCAGCATTCAGGCTTATGTAGCCGAACATTACAAAGGGAAAAAAGTAAAATCTGCGGCCAAAATCACCAAAGCGAATGGTACGGTAAATTACGAGGCAAATGTAAACGGTAAAGATGCCATGTTTGATGCCAACGGTAAGTTTCTGAAAGAAGTAAAAGATTAGTAATTAACTTTAATAAAGCGGTTTAAATGCCGCTTTATTATTTTCAGCATCTATAATTATTAAAACATTGTTATGAAAAAAATAAGCATTGCTTTAACAGCAATATTTTTTGTATTTGCAGGCCCTGCTGTCGCACAGCAAACAACAGGATTACAGGTAATTAAAACCTTCCACATTGCCAGTACAGGCGGATGGGATTATATTGCAGTAGGACCGGTAAATGACTGGCTATATGTTAGCCATGGCACACAGGTAAATGTATTGAATAGAACAACAGGCGATTCGGCCGGGGTAATTGAAAACACTACCGGTGTTCACGGAATAGCATTTGATGTGGCCAATAAAAAAGGCTTTACCAGTAACGGCAGGCTGAATAATGTGACAGTGTTTGATTTAAATACAAACAAAGTATTAGCTCAAATTGCAACAGGGCAAAATCCCGATGCTATTTTTTATGAACCATTCTCTAAAAAAATCATCACCTGCAACGGGCGTGGTAAAAATCTGAGCATTATAGATCCGGTAAATAATATAGTAATTGACAGTGTGGATGTAGGCGGCAAACCTGAAACAGCCGTAAGTGACGGAGCCGGAAAGATATTTGTAAATGTGGAAGACAAGAATGAGATCGTTGAAATTGATGCCAAAACATTTAAAGTACTCAATCATTGGAGTATTGCCCCGGCTGAAGGGCCAACAGGTTTGGAATATGATAAAGCAACAAAAAGATTATTTGCCGGATGCGATAAAGTGTTGGTAGTATTGGATGCCAGTACCGGCAAAGTGATTGCAACACCCGCAATTGGAGATGGTTGCGATGGTGTAGCATTTGATGCTGATTCAAAAAATATTTATACTTCTAATGGAGAAGGAACAATGACAGTGATCCATGAAGACAATGCCAATAAATTTACCGTACTGGAAAACGTTGCAACAAAAAGAGGCGCCCGGACAATTACGCTGGATAAAAAATCTCACTTAATATATTTACCTACAGCAGAATTTGAAGCACCCGATCCCAATCAGAAAGGAAGGCCAAAAATGAAGCCGGGCACTTTCCAGGTTCTGGTAGTGGGGAAATAAAGCCGGTTAAATTACCTACAATAGATAAATCAACTTAATGAAAATTTTTGTTGCTATATTTCTTTTTATTTCACTTGCCGTAACAACTCTTGGCCAAAAAAATCAGCTGGATTTTTATTTTGGCCACGCGTTGGCCAACAGCCCGTTATTGAAAGATTATCAGAACCAGGTTCAGTCAAGTTACTACGACAGCTTATTGATTCTGGCTGCTTATAAACCCCAGGTAACAGGGAATAGTAACAATGCTTACGCACCGGTTATAAAAGGTTGGGGATACGATAACGCCATTACCAATGGCGCAAATGTTAGTGCGCTGGTTGGCGTAAACAAACAACTGATGAATAAAAAAACCGTGGCTTCACAGTTTCAAAACATACAATTACAAAACGACGCACTCAACAACAAAGGTAAAATAACAGAACAGGATCTTAAACGTACCATCATTGCTCAATACATTACGGCCTACGGCGATCTTCAGCAATTAAATTTTAATAAGGAAATTAACGCACTGCTTTCTAAGCAGGAGACCATCTTAAAAAAACTTACGCAAAGCAATGTGTTCAAGCAGGTAGATTATCTTGCTTTTTTAGTAACCCTGCAACAACAGGCGCTCATCATTAAGCAGCAGGACATGCAATACAAAAATGATTATGCCCTCCTGAATTATCTATGTGGAATTAATGACACAGCAACAGTTGACTTAACTGATCCTGAAATAAGATCAAGCCTGCTGCCCGAAACATCCAATTCGGTGTTTTTTAAACAGTTTGAAATTGACAGCCTTAAATTGCTGAACAGCAAATCTCTCCTGGAAATTAACTACAGGCCCAAGATCAATTTATTTGCAGATGCAGGCTATAATTCAAGCTTTGCTTACAAACCCTATAAAAATATCGGTACAAGTTTCGGCATCAGTGCCACTATTCCTATTTATGATGGCAAACAAAAAAAATTACAGATCAGCAAGATCAATATTGCAGAAAGAAGCCGCAATAATTATAAAGAATTTTTTACTAAACAATATTTACAACAGATCGCACAACTTACACAACAATTAAGAGCTTCGGAAGAAATGATAGCTACCATCAACTCGCAATTAAAATATGCCCAAAGCCTGATAGAAGTAAATGGTAAGTTGCTGAATGCAGGCGAAGTGAGGATCGCTGATTATATTTTAGCATTGAATAATTATATGAACGCCAAAAATTTGATTACTCAAAATAGCATTAACCGTATGCAGATCATTAACCAGATCAATTACTGGAACAGATAAATTAATTTCGATGAACAAAGTTTTTAGTTATTTCTTATTGATTATAATACTTGTTTCCTGCAAAGGGAAAGATACTGCTGCAACAGAAGATGTTCCTGATGTAAGAACCCCGGTTACAGTAATTACTATCGGCAGTGAGCCAATGGAAGAGTTTACAGAACTAAGCGCCACTTCTGTTTTTTTGCAAAAATGGATAGTAAGGGCAAATGCAACAGGGTATTTACAAGTTGCCAATGTGCAGTTGAACAAACAGGTAAGTCGTGGACAGACTTTGTACACCGTAAAAACCAAGGAAGCACAAAGCATTGGCAACAGCATCAATAAACTCGATTCCAGTTTCAGGTTCACCGGCGTCAACAGCATCAGGGCAAATGGGGGCGGTTTTATTTCGCAGGTTGATAAGCAGGCAGGTGATTATGTGCAGGACGGAGATCAATTAGCTGTTATCACGGATACTAAAAGCTTTGTCTTTTTATTAAATATGCCTTATGAACTACGCCCCTTCATCGTAAATAAAAGATCTTTAGAACTGGTTTTGCCCGATGGAGAAAAGCTGGTCGGTGTTATCGGTGGTAATATGCCAACGATGGATGCAGGCTCACAAACACAGAGCATCATTTTAAGGGTAAACAGTGATCACGCCATTCCGGAAAATTTAATAGCAAAAGTAAAAGTGGTTAAATCTTCCAAAATGAACAGTTATTCGCTTCCTAAATCAGCTATAGTGACGGATGAAACACAAACTGAATTCTGGGTCATGAAAATGCTGAACGATTCTGTTGCAATAAAAGTTCCCATTAAAAAAGGAATTGAAACAAATGACAAAATTGAAATACTCTCACCGGCATTTTCAGGCAATGATAAAATATTAATTACAGGTAATTATGGTTTAAGCGATACAGCGAAAGTTCAAATAATTAAAGAGTAGCTGATGCAAAAATTCTTCCTCTCACATAAAAACCCGCTTACTGTTGTATTGGTGCTCATTATTTTGGGAGGAGTATTTGCATACAGCAAACTGCAATCATCCTTATTTCCGGAGATCAGTTTTCCTAAAATAAAAATTATTGCTGATGGTAGTTTGCAGCCGGTTAACAAGATGATGGTGAACGTAACCCGCCCTCTGGAAAATGCCATCAAACAAATACCCGATCTGAAATCAATACGTAGTACCACCAGCCGTGGAAGTTGCGAAATATCTGCTTACATTGATTGGAAAGCCAATGTAGATCTTAGTCAGCAGCGTATTGAAGCAAAAATCGCTGAGATACGAAACATGCTGCCAGCTGATCTTTCCATTACTGTTGAAAAAATGAATCCGTCTATTTTACCGGTGATGGGCTATACTTTAGAAAGCCATAACAAGTCAGCGATCGAATTAAAACAACTGGCTGTTTATACTATCAAACCTTTTTTAAGCCAGGTTGATGGTGTGTCGGAGGTCCGGATCATTGGCGGTAAGACAAAAGAATACTGGTTGCTGATGGATGTACAAAAGATGAGCACATTGGGCCTTACACCGGATGCCATAACCACCGCATTGAATGCAACCAATTTCATTAAAAGCAATGGCTTTGTATCGGATTACCGTTACCTGTATTTAACCGTAACGGACGCTACCGTTCATTCAAAAGAAGATCTTCAGAACATCATCATTAAAAATGATGGTAAACGGATCATTTACTTAAAAGATGTTGCAGATGTACAGATAAGAGAAGCTGTGGAATACACTAAAATAAATGCCAATGGACATGACGGCATTTTAGCAGCCATCATAAAACAACCCAACTCCAACCTGGTAGCCATTTCTGCCGCAATGGAAAAAAAGATAGCGGAGCTAAGAACGATCCTGCCGAAAGATGTGACCATTCAGCCCTATTATATACAGTCCGATTTTGTAAAAGAATCTATTAAAAGTGTTAGCGACAGTTTGTGGATCGGGTTGTTGCTGGCTATTGTTGTAGCCATTATATTCCTTCGCTCTTTTAAAGCAAGCGCCACCATATTAATTACTATCCCGGTAACATTGGGGCTTACGCTGATCGTTTTATATGCGGTGGGTTATACTTTCAATATTATGACGCTGGGCGCTATTGCGGCTGCCATCGGTTTAATAATAGATGATGCTATTGTAGTAGTGGAACAAATACACCGCACCCATGAAGAGCATCCAAAAGAAACAAATTCAACTGTTGTGCGCCAAGCCATTCATTATTTATTCCCGGCCATGGTTGGTTCTTCCATCAGTACGATCGTGATTTTTATTCCTTTTATTTTAATGAGTGGTGTTGCAGGTGCTTATTTTAAAGTGATGACAGATACGATGATCATTACATTGATCTGTTCTTTTTTTGTAACGTGGATCGGGTTGCCTGTTGTTTATTTAGTGTTAAGTAAAAAGAAAAAAGATGCTTTAAAAAAAGAATTAGCAAAACAAAAAGCTGTACAGGTAAAAAACCAGCGGTGGGTTTCATTTTTCATTCACAAGCCCTACCTGAGTTATATCATTATTATTATATTGGGCTTATCCATTTATTTTATCCTGCCAAAATTAGAGACTGGTTTTTTACCCGAAATGGATGAAGGAAGTATTGTATTGGATTATGCTTCGCCGCCGGGCACTTCCCTGGATGAAACAGACAGAATGTTGAGAGAAGCGGAAAAAATAATTTCAAC
>JBDTUK010000022.1:0-4191 GCA_040007795.1 Ferruginibacter sp. | reverse complement strand
CTATAAAATACACTCAGGTAATTTTCTGCATCAGGATAATCAGCTATCCAGCTTCCCCTGAAAAACAAAGCCTGTGATTTTGCTGTCTGCTCCATCAATAAACTTTTTTGAATGACTTCTACCTGTACATTAATACCGATCTGTAAAAGTTCGTTGGCAATATAAGTTCCCAGGTCGCCATAAATAGGAATGGTCAATAGTTTTATAGCGGGTAAATTTTTCCCTTCGGGATAACCGGCTTCAGTCAGTAATTGTTTTGCTTTGTTTATATCATAATGATATCCATGAACAGCAACAGAATCAAAAGAAGGCAGGCCTGCCGGTACAAATCCGCTTTCTGCTGCAATACCAATACTGTTTCGCAAATACAGCATCATTTTCTTCCGGTTAAAACCGTAATTGATGGCCTGCCGGATCTTTTGTAAACGTAATGGAGAATTTTTTACCTGTTCATTTAAACTGTCAACTAAAATACCGAGGTATTCGATATTCAGGTAAGGATGCCTGTGTAATTCGATTATATCCTGCCATGCCATTTTGAGGTTGCCCGTTTTGGTTAACACTTCATCTTTAAAGGAGGCATCAATATCATCAATAAAATCCAACCGGTTTTGCTGAAACTCTAAAAACTCTGTTGCTTTACTGTCGTAGAAACTAACTTTTATTCCATCTAAATAGGGTAATCTTCTTCCGGCTGCATCTTTTTCAAAATAGTTTTCATTCTTTTTTAAGATAAGCGCCTGTCCTTCTTCCCAGGCTACAAAGCTGAATGGGCCACTGCCAACCGGGTGACGACGAAAATCAGTATTATATTTCTCCACCGCTTCTTTAGGAATAACCGAGCAATACTGCATACTTAAAATACCGAGTATGGATTGAAAAGGCCGTATCAGTTTTAATTGAAAAGTTGTATCATCAATCGCTTTAAATCCATCAACCGAATCTACCCTGTTGTTAAATATCCATGCACCAGGGCTGGCTGTACTTTTATCAACGATCCTTTTAAAACTATATTCCACATCATGTGCAGTAAGTTTTCGCCCTTTAGCGTTATTAAAACAGGCATCGTCTGCAAAAAAAACATCGTCTCTTAAAAAGAAAGTAAATGTGAGGTTATCTTCAGAAATGTTCCAATGCTTTGCAAGCGATGGCTGCATTTGCATATTGCTGTCAATCTCTATCAATGTATTGTAAAGCTGATGTACAGCCCACATTACCTGTTTGTTTTTGGCGAAGGCAGGATCAAGAGATGCAAGGCCGCTGCTTTCGTTGTAGTGGAAGATCTTTCTGTCAGGATGAAGATGGCTTTTACAGGAAGAGAAAAGAATTAGCCACAAAGGCACTAAGGCGCCAAGGAATTTGATGAATGGCTTCGTGTCTTTGTGTGTTAGTGGCATAAAAAAACTAAATTAGCATTTATATACAAATTGACATGAAACAACTATTTAAAGTTTTTGCAATTCTTAATTTTTCATTCTTAATTTTTAATGCAGCCGGGGCACAGGCATTAAAACCTGCGCAACCACATACTCATGCCGATACATTACGTGGTACTTATGGCCCGTCAAGAGACTGGTGGGATGTGCTAAAGTATGACCTGCATGTGAAGTTTAATATTAAGGATAGTACGATAAGTGGATGGAATGAAATTCAGCTAAAGATTATAGACACTAAACTTCATAATTTAGATGGGCGTGATGGCGAACATGGGCTGTATGCCCAAATGTTGCAGATTGATTTACAAGAACCAATGATACTGGACAGTATTACAACAGTTATAAAATCAGCCCTAGTATCCAAAACGATTCTTGCAAAGAGTTTTGTGAAAAAATTACGAGTTACTAAAGATGGGAATGCGTACTTTATTAATTGGACTGCTGAACAATTACAGCTGCAGAAAAATGCCATTTATACAATCTCCATTTACTACCACGGCAAACCCCGTATTGCCCGTCGCCCACCCTGGGATGGCGGCCTCATCTGGAAAAAAGATAAGAACAATAATCCATGGGTAAGTATAGCCTGCCAGGGCCTGGGCGCCAGCGTTTGGTATCCCTGTAAAGACCATCAAAGCGATGAACCTGATAGTGCAGAGATGCATATTACCATTCCGGATACATTGATGTGCGTAGGTAATGGACGCTATCGTGGAAAAATAAATAATGGAGATGGTACTGCTACGTATGACTGGGCAGTTGTAAATCCTATTAATAATTATAACATCATTCCTTACATAGGAAAATATGTTCACTTTGGAGAAGAGTACCCTGGTGAAAAAGGGAAATTAACTCTGGATTATTGGGTGCTTGATTATAACCTGGAAAAAGCCAAAGAACAATTTAAAGATGCACCACGAATGATAAAAGCATTTGAACACTGGTTTGGCCCCTATCCTTTTTATGAAGATGGGTATAAATTAGTGGAAGCACCACATTTGGGTATGGAGCATCAAAGCGCAACAGCTTATGGCAATGGTTTTAAAAATGGTTACCGTGGCAGTGACCTAAGCGCTACGGGCTGGGGATTGAAATGGGATTTTATCATTGTGCACGAAAGCGGCCACGAATGGTTTGCCAATAATATTACCAGTAAAGACCTTGCTGATATGTGGATACATGAGAGCTTTACCAATTACAGCGAAACCTTGTTTACCGATTACTGGTATGGCAAAGACGCCGGTAATGCTTATGTTCAGGGCACCCGTAAATTAATTACCAATGATATGCCTATCATCGGAACTTATGGTGTAAACCAGGAAGGCAGCGGCGATATGTATTATAAAGGCGGAAACATGATTCACATGATCCGGCAGGTAATAAATGATGATGAAAAATTCAGGCAGATATTAAGGGGTTTGAATAAAACTTTTTATCATCAAACGGTAACTACTAAACAAATTGAAGATTATATCAGCAAACAAAGTAAAATTGATTTCAGTAAGTTATTTGATCAGTATTTAAGAACAACTCAGATCCCAACGCTGGAATATAAGATTGAAGGCAATAAACTTTCTTACCGTTATGATAGTTGTGTAAAAGGATTTAACCTGCCGTTAAAAATTAAATTTAAAACGGAGCAGTGGATCAAGCCAACGGAACAATGGCAAATACTGAATTCATATCCTGAAGGAGATAACAGTTTTACTGTTGATCCAAATTTCTACATCAAAACAAAAAAGGTAGAGTAAGTTTATTAATCTGTCATTCCGAACGCAGTGAGGAATCTGTTTATCTTTAATAGATTTCTCCTTCGTCGAAATGACAAAAAACAAAAAAGGTAGAGTAATTTAGCGCAAACAAAGCTATGTCGCAGATTCGTAAGCAAAGTATTGTTTCTTCAATGGTGGTTTATATTGGCTTTGCTATTGGCTTTTTAAACACTTATCTATTTACAAGGCAGGGTGGCTTTACCCAGGCCGAATACGGGCTTACGGGTATTTTCATGGCCATCGCCAATATCATGTATTCCTTTGCCAACCTGGGCATGGTAGCTTACATTTATAAATTTTACCCTTACTACAATGATAACCTTTCTAAAAAGAAGAATGATATGCCTGGCTGGGCATTGCTTTTTTCTTTACTTGGTTTTTGCCTGGTCATCATTGCCGGTATCTTTTTTAAAGACCTGGTGATCCGTAAATACGGAACCAACTCTCCCGACCTGGTTAAATATTACTATTATGTTTTTCCTTTTGGCCTGGGCCTTACTTTATTTACTGTATTAGAAGCCTATGCCTGGCAATTAAAAAAATCGGTATTCACTAATTTTTTACGGGAAATACAATTCCGGCTCTTAACTACCCTGCTCATTGTTTTTAGTTTTACCGGTATCATTGCATCCTTTGACCTGTTCATCAAAATTTATTCGTTTACATTCCTTGCCGTTGCATTTATTCTTTTGGGCTATTTGATCTTTACCAAACAGATTTCGTTTACCTTTTCTGTAAGCAGTGTATCAAAAAAATTCTTTAAGAAGATCATTTCGCTTATATCATTTGTTTATGGAGGCAGTTTGGTATTTACAATTTCCATGGTGATTGATACCATCATTATTGCTGCAGTATTGCCCGATGGGCTTGCGCTGGCCGGTGTATATACCCTGGCACAGAATATTGCCAGCCTTATACAGGCACCGCAACGGGGTATTATCTCTTCATCCATCAGTGCCTTATCTAAAGCATGGAAAGACAAA